>NZ_JBNWDI010000003.1:0-481920 GCF_053521965.1 Rhizobium sp. 22-785-1
TTACAACGATCATCGACCACACTCTGGACTAGGCTGGATGACGCCTGCCGAGTTCGCTCAGACCATCAACCCGCGACGTGATGCGGTGCTGCGCAGCCGGAATGGCTCCGCACCGCAACCCGCCGCTACCGCCCCGAATACAGCAACCCAAAACCGCTGGAGCGAACTCAAAACTGGATAAAACTCGGGGGCAACGTCAGGGCGCTAAGCCAACTACCTGCCTCCGACTATTCTGACAACCGGCGGGGCGGGAGCAGAGACCGGACTGGCGGCTCTTTGGCGACTGCCTATCGAAAGCGGATATTCTCTGCGCAGGCGTGCCGACGGCCAATCTTGAGTCGCAAGTGCAACGTCAAACTCGCGCCGATGGATCGCAGTCGCCAATGCCGCGACCCGTAGGCCCGATTCTCTGGGGCCGAGATCCATTCTTGGGAACACTTGCTCCATCGACCCTTCCATCGTAATGGGTGTCAAGGGGGGCACCATGAAGATCATCTATGTCGGCACGAACACCGAAATGCGGTACCGCGCGTTAGCGCAGGACGGCGACGTGTTGATCCTGAGCTATGATCGTTGGGACGACTTCGGGTACAAGACCCGTTTCCCCACTATTTGCAGGATAAACGGCGAGGACATCGAGCTCGGCGCAGTACGCATTCTTTTCGATGGCCAGAGCGCGTCGCACCCGTTCTTGACCGGCCTGCGGGACGATGGATGGGACAGGGAGTTTCCGGTTTCGGAGGCGAATTACGTGTCGGTGCCGGAGGACGTTACCTTCTACGAGCAACTTATGGATCTGCTGCCCGCCGCCACTGCCATGGCGGTGGCGATAGCCTTAAGAGATGCAAGTCATCTGGCGCATGTTGCTCAAGATCCCGAGGCACTGGCGCTCATCGACACGGACGGGTTTCGCACCTCCTTGCTTCGGGAGCGTGCCGCGAAGAGGAGCTTCGCAGAAGGCTACAAAATTCTGGGAGGCGAGGCCTTAGAAGTTGCAGACCTTTCGTTTGACTTCCTGGACGTCGACCACGACTTATCCACACTCCGCCTAAATTTCTCGCCCAGGTCGCCCCTTCCGCACGACATCAACGTGATCATCGGTCCGAATGGCGTCGGCAAGTCCTCGTTGCTCCGGCAAATGATCCGCGCATGGATCCAACCCTATGAGGGGCACCCTGACTTGGAAGGTGCCAGATTCGACACGAGGCCGAATCTCAGCCAGTTGGTTGCGGTATCCTACAGCCCTTTCGAACGGTTTCCCGTCGATGCCGATGACGAGCCGAGCCTGTCCAAACCACTCAAGGACAAGGACATCTATCGCTTCTTCGGCTTCCGGGGTCGTTTGCCTTCCCAGAAGACGGGCCGGCAGTCCAGCATTCGCAACTCGCTGGCCGTGCCCAAGGCCAACGCCTGCCGCTCCTTAATCCAATGCCTGGCGGACGACCGCCGGTTCGGCACGATAAAGGCTTGGGCCAACAAGCTGACCACGCTGCAGCGTGTCCTCGGGTCGGGCATCGCTTTTGATGTCGCGGCGGTGAAGCTGCAGGCGGGTACCGACATCGAAGAGATCGTCCCGGAAGATCCATTCGGGGAATTCCAAGCGATTGAGTGGGCGGAAGGCGACGATGACCAACCCGACGTGTACGTCCCGATTGAATCGGGCAATGCCACGATCGACACCGACCTCCTGCTTAGACGCGTTGATCTTGAGGACGGTGTTACGTTCTTCAAGGACGGCGTGCCGCTCAAGCTCAGCTCCGGTCAGCGCTCGTTCTTCTACATCGTCGTGAACGTGCTTGGCGTCATCCGGCGCAACAGTCTGGTGATCGTCGACGAACCGGAACTGTTCCTGCATCCAACGCTCGAGATTCAGTTCGTCTCCATGCTCAAGGACATTTTGAGGACCTATGGTTCAAAAGCCCTGCTCGCCACGCACTCGGTGGTGACGGTCAGAGAAGTTCCGAGCCGGTGCGTCCACGTGCTCGAGCGCACCGATGGTGGCCTGACGATCACGACGCCGCCATTCGAGACCTTCGGTGGCGACGTCCAGCGAATCTCGAGCTATGTGTTTGGCGATCGGTCGGTTTCCAAGCCTCATGACGAATGGCTGGAGAAACTGCTCCATCAGTACGAGACCGCGGACGCGGTCATCGAAGCGCTGGAGGGCGAGTTGAACGAGGAGATGATCATCCAGTTGAATGCCATGGAGCGTGGCCAATGGTGACGCGACTCCCACTTCCTGGCGTGGATGGTGCGGCACTGGTGGATCTGGTCGTCGCTGAACGTGCAGGGGGGCCCAACGCTGCCTATTTCGCCGGGCTGGGAGCCGAATGGCGCCAAAGGGTTGAGCAATATTCTCTGGAGCGCGGCAATCCCGAAACAATTCCCGACTGGCCCGCGATCGCGGCGCACCGAACGCGTTTCCTCACTCTATACAAATATCCTCGCCCCGATTCGTCGCAGCTTCCGGTCCTCATAGAACTACGCAACCGCAGACTGCAATTCTGCCCATCCTGCGGAGAGGAAGGAACGCCGAACACACTCGACCATTATCTGCCCAAGGAACGTTTCCCACACTTCGCCATCGTACCGAACAACCTGACGCCGATGTGCGACATCTGCCAGCAGGCCAAGGACAATGATTTCCTTGATGGTACTGGAAACAGGATCTTCCTGCATCCCTACTTTGATGAATTCCCCGTCGAGCAAATCATCCAATTGGTCATCGGCCGACCTTTCGAGTCGCCGACACAGTTCCAGCTCCGTCCCCATCAGGACCTGCCCGACCAATTTGCGGCCCTGGTGAAACGCCACATGGATGGGTTGGAATTGGACCGCCGGTACGGCTCCTTCTTCCGCGACGAGTACTTGAGACTCCTCAAACTGGCAAAGGAAGCAAGGGATCACGGGCTAGACATCCGCGAGAACGTCTCTGCCTTCAAGCGTCTACACAGGCTCAAGGCGGTCAATCTCTGGCCCCACATCTTTTACGTCGCCGTCGAAGCGGACGAGGAACTCATGGATTACATCTTTGACGGCAATCTCCCGGACAACGTTTAGGACGAGTGCACTTTCGCCTCGGCGTCGATGGCCCTTGCCTGCTGCTGGAGCGGATCAGCGACGCGCTCGATCGTTCGCTCATGTTCGCTCTTAAGTATCCTTGGAGAATGTGGGAACGACCGCAATGAGGGCGCGTAGCCGCCTGACAGTAATCTGTCACCAATGTCGGCTTGAGGCCAGAAGTTGCCGGGTTGCGCGTATCGCCAATAAAAGTCTCGACTTGCCATCAAATCCTTCGATCAACTCCGACAAAAGTGCAGCTAACAACCTAGAGCATGTTCAGGATGATACACGTACAGTTCTAATCTCCCCGCGGCTTTCGGCAGCAATCCCCCCTCCATTGTAATTTAAACACGCAGACATCGTCAGGGTGAAAAGGCAGCCCGCGCCCTGTTTGCTCAGCAAAGGATTTCCAGCGACTTAGAGAATTGTCTGTATTACTCTTTCTCCCCTATCCACAGTCCCGCTTTTCTCGACAGCGCGCACCACACGGCTTCAGTCAACCGCGGGCGTCAGGTTTCCTTGTGTCATTTTGGACTGTCCCGAATAATCGCCCTGACCTCTTCTCCTTCAATAGTGGCCTTTTCCACTAGGATGTCTGCAATCCTTTCGATGGCGCTCTGGAAATGCGTCACGATTTCCCTGCTGCGCTCCATCTCTCGACCAAGGACACGCTCGACGCGGGCGGCGACGCCAGGATTGCTCCGCCGGAAGCGATCGCGCTGCTCGACGGATGTCAAATTGAAATAGCCAAGACCTTCCCCCATCCCGAGCTGGACTTCCATCCTTGTCGCAAGATCGCTCGCCTTGTGCAGGTCGCAACCCTCGGCATCGCCCGCACCATCGAACGCGCTGCCGATTACGACCTCTTCCGCGGCCCTGCCCGCGAGCAGCAAGGCGATGTGATCAAGACAGCTTTTACGCTCCAGAAGCTGGTCTTCCTCCACCTCGAAATGTGCGAACCCCCATTGGTTGTCCGGCATGCACCTCCCAAGGAACGGCAACCTTACCCAAAAGTCCGACGCCTAGACGAGCGCCCACGACCGCGTGTCCAGCTTCGTGAATCGCGATCGTCCTCCGCTCGGCCCCGCTGATCTTTCTCGTAGGTGGCAAGGCCGACATCACATCGGCTAGAGAGACGGGCCTTCCTCCCGGACGGGCAAGACGCCTTGCGTCTCTGCCGGCTGTCTGGAAGTGCGCACCGGTCAACCCGGCGGTCGCCGCGGAGATCGTATTCAAGTCCGCGTCGGACAGATGGGCTCCGAAGTATTTCCTCGCCAAATGCTTGCGCTCCTTAATGTCCGGGAGGGCAATCTGGATGTGCCTGTCGAGCCTACCGGGCCGCAGGAGTGCCGGGTCAATCCCTCTCGGATAGTTGGTGGCACCAATGACGACTACGCCTTGAAGCCTGTCGTGGCCATCGATCAACTCGAGCAGAAAGTTGATCACCTGGGTCCAATAAGTCTCATGTTCTGTTCCAACAACCCGACTCCTATCGGCGATGCCGTCGAATTCGTCGATTAAGAGGATACTGGGCCTGTTCGCTCTCGCTTCATCGAAGCTTTTGCGCATGGCCTTGAGAGTATCGTCGAGGTGCCCTGCGGACTGCCATCTAGCAACGGAAGTCGCGACCAACCGGGCGTCGCAAGAGCGCGCAAGAGCACCGGCGAACATTGTTTTTCCTGTTCCAGGCGGCCCGCTTAGAAGAAGTCCACGGTCGACGTCTGCCCAGTCGATCGTGCCCTCTCTCCACAACTCAATATCCCTAGCAAGGGCCAAGCCCCACGTCTTCGCCTCGCCGTAGCCTACGAGTTCATCAAGGTACGGCGAGGCTTCAAGAACCGGTCGCTCTGGCTCTTTCCTGACCGAAGCAAGTCGCGCCAGAACTTCCGCCGCTGGCCTTCCCGCCCTGAAGGCAGCGAAGACTTCCGAAGGAGGATGCTCCAGCATCCTTCTTGCATCCTCCACGTCGATATTCTGGCCGGCGAACTCCTTCGCTGCCGCAACCAGATGGAATGCGCGGACGACGCCGACGTCTACAACACGATCAGCCGCCAGGTTGATTTCTCTTGGCAGTTCGTATTCCGAGGGCCAGATCACGAGGATGGAATGCCTCGATTTCAATTGACTGCGGATAAGCTCACTATCGATACCGCCCCTACTTCCAAGCTTGGGCGACGCGATTTCATATCCGGCAAGGCCGATAGCTTCGGCGGTCAGAATGCTCGCTCCGGCAACGTATTCGTCGAGATCCGTTCCGAGGGGAATTCGGAGGACAATCACGATCTGCCGTTCTGTCGGATTCTTCTTGAAGGCCCCGCCGAGACGGGCTGCAGATTTCAGGGTGAGCGCATAGGTCAGGCGCTCAAGCGTCACCCGGCGGCGAGCTTGCGGTCTATTGGTCATCTCAAGGTCCTAGCGCTGGAAACGACGGATGACCGTCTCGGGGTTGATCATCTCTTCATCGAGATCAAGCGAGATCAATTGATGGAGGAACATCCACGAGATGCCAGTCATCGGCTTCACTTCCGTAAAGATATGCAGGCACTCAACGATGGTCAGTGAACCTGCCTCGTCCAGAGCAGACAGCATTCTGATCCGATCGTTCAGCGGCGTCCGGGAATGGGCGTACCTCAGAAGATCCCGTGCGTTGGCAAGCCGGAAACCCGCTTCGATCTCCTTTCGCGGGACGCCTCGGTAATTGAACCCGGCGACCGCCGCGCCTTCTTTGATCTCGGGACGCTCTTCATCTTCTACGGCATCTAGCAGCCAGGGTTTCCCATGCTCGTATTCGACCAGGAAGTCCGGCACGTGGGGGCCGAGGTTGGTTTCGAACTGCAATGGCAGGCAAAGCCACGCTACAACAGTATGATCCACGTCGAGAATGCAGCCGAGCTCCCTCGCTGCTCGCGATCGGAACAGGGGTTCGCCGGAGCACCGGACCGTGCCCTTGGGGTAAAAAAGTTTAGCTGAAGCTTCACCGAAAGCGGCGTCTAACGCCGGAGAGGTCGAAAAATGCGGATGACTCATCATGAACACCCTCGATAGATAAACGTTGCCTGCGCCGCTGCGGAGCGGCCTGCCCGTTCAACCTATTCGAGATATGTTCAGCGCCTTGATCATGACGGAACATAATGAGAACAAAAATGGAAAAGTCAAGCCCACCCTCATTTTTTGTTTCATGCAGTTCTAGTGAACCTACTTACGCCATTAGTCTCAGGAGGTGGGAATCAATCTTCTGAGTACACGAAAGTGAGGCCAAGACGGGGAACCTCCGGCGGCGCTCGGAAGTCTCGAGAAACGGCTGAGGGATGAGCGCATGTTTGACCACAGTTGTTGGAAGATCGCGACCGGCGAGGGAGACAGGTACGCCCTAGGAGCCGGACACTGGTTGACCCAACGTAACTATCGTGTCGGCGATCGCCGCCGCAGTTTGGTCGTGCGTGATCAGAAGAATTCCTCGTTCCGACGATAACGAACGGATCAGATTCAAAATCTCGTTCTTAGTTGCCTCATCCAGTGCGGAAGTTGCTTCGTCGAAAACCAGAATGTTGGCGTCTCTGTAGATTGCTCTTGCGATGGCTACCCGTTGACGCTCACCTCCAGACAGCTTTAGTCCCCTCTCTCCTATCTCCGTATCAAAGCCATCAGGTAGACTTGCAATAAGCTCAGAAATTTCTGCTGCGCTAGCGGCGTCTTGAAGCTTTTGATGATCCGGGCTGGCGGTCAAACTGATATTGAACCCCAAACTTTCGCGGAACATGACCGAGTCTTGCGGTACTACTGCAATCTTGCGGCGGAGTTCGACACCATTTACTTGCTCAATATCGACTCCGTTAGCGAAGATTTTTCCTTCGTTAACAGGCAGCGACTTGAGGAGGAGACGCACGAGGGTCGATTTTCCGCTGCCAGATTTACCCAGCAACGCAGTAATTTTTCCTTTGCTGATAAGCAGGCTCGCGTCGCGAAGCGCCCATCGTCCGTCCGCATATCGATAGCTGACGCCTCTCACATCAATCTCCGACAGCCAGTCAATCGACGCAAGCGAATGCTGGTCCTCATCTTTCTCTTCTGCGAAGACGTCGAGAAACCGCTTCACAGCTTCGAATGACTGTCTGGTGTCACGATATGAGAAGCTGAACCCTTCCATGGTCCTTATGAGCTGCAAGACATAGGCGTTAGTCAGGACGAGAGCACCGACGGATAGCTGTCCAGTCATGGTTCTGGTTGCGGAAAGAAAGAGGGCGGCAGCAAATCCTACTATCAGAGTGGCTGTCAATGTGAGGCCAAGGGCGCCACGACTGAAGTAGAAGCTTTTGAACCGAACGTGAGCATCGTCCAAACGCTGTCGGTACGATCTAATGATCTCGCCCTCGATCACAAGTGTCTTGATGCCCTCGGCATTTAGGATTGCGTCTCCTGCCACCCCTTGAGCATCGATCGTCGCGTTAAGCGCAGTCTTCAGTCGTCTGCTAGCCCATTCCGCGCCAACAACGAGCGTCGCTATGTAAAAGACGATCGTGGTAGCAATGATCAGGGATATATCACTATCGACGAATGTGAAAACCGCCACTGTCGTTATTGCAATCTCAAACACCAGCGGAGAAAGCTGCGTAAACAGCATGCCACTGAGCGTCTGTATTCCCCCAATACCTTGTCCGACGATCGAGTCTAGGCGTCCCATAGAACGGTTGAGGTGATAGGCCACTGGAAGGTTCAGCAAATGCCGCAGATAGGTTTCTCGAACTGAATTCAGAATTTGGTTCTCTGCCGGCTGATAGACTAGCCATCGCTGCTCAGTCATGAATTTCGATACGCCGAGAGCAACGACGGAGAGTGTGACGAGCGTCAATGCTCCCATCGACATGTTCCGGTCTAACGAGAACGCATCGACAGCCTTTGAGAACAGTATCGGTGACGTCGCCATCAAGACGCTGGCGATGAAAGAAAGTATCACGCTAAGGAGCAGCCGGCCGATGATTTTGCGACCGCGCTGGAGCTCCACAATGGATCGCAAGAGAGCCTTGGCGGCTCTCCCGCGATCGACGCGCTCTTGTGGTTTTTCTTGCTCCGTCGGACTAAGCGACGGCCTTTGTGCGATCGTCATTTTGCAAAAGTCCTTCGGCGATCTCGACTATAGGATCTGCTACCGGCGTCCTTGCTTCAAGGATACGCGAGAGGGCCCGAGCGTGATGGATCAGGCACTTTCGTAGTTCGGGACTTGCTAGCAGTTCCGCAATCGCTGCTTCCAGTTGTGCTGGCTCCTGAGGATCTTCGACCTTGAGCACGTTTATCCGGTCCACAAGTTGGCTTCCGAAATAGACTTTCTCGTAGATCTCGCCGCTCAAGATCAATGGCGATGCACATGCGATTACCTCCCTCGGTACTTGTGGCGTATGGAAGGATATCGGAAAACGATTTTCCAAGAACGCCACACCCTGGCATGACTTAATGAATGCCGGAACACGCCAAGGAGCCAAGGGCGGCAAGATCATTGACCTCCCGCGCAGGTTTTTCTTTGCAGACAGATACCTGAAAGCATGAGCGAAACGCTTAGGTGTTGCGCTCCACAAAGCCCTGTAGGAAACTTTCACGCCCCTGCCGGCGAGAGAGTCTATCGCGTCAATAATGTTGTAGGTACCTTTGACCTCGGCGATTTTGCCGTACGTACCAATTGCCGGTTCATCATTATCAAGAGCCGCGCGGTTCCATTCAATCAGCTTTCGATACAGATCTTCATCAAACCCATAGTGGGAGAACCACTCCTCCGATCTGTCGGCAAGTTCGTGTAGATCGAAATCATCAGATTCTTCAAAAAATGACCTGTGAAGCGCTCTGCCCTTAACTTTGAACATGGCGTGAGGTTTTACTCCTGCCTCTCTCAGTATCTCGTCTGTCTGAGCGCTCTTGCCTGTGATCACGGCGGCAGCCTCTGACAAGAAAGCGTCGTACGCGTTGCCGAGATCGGCGACATTGCGCAGACGACCGATGTCGCTGCCGGCATGTCGAAGGATTACTGGAACATTGAACATCTTCCCCAGGATAGATGCTGCCACGCCATATGGCTCCAAGTACCAGCCGACGATAACATCCGGAGCAGCTCGCCGGATGGAAGCAATACCTGCTCCCAACATCTGACTAAGGAACGGCGACGACCACGGTATGTACGAGTGAGGTGGAACGCTTTCCAAGTTGTGGATCACGCCACCGCGCTTTCGAAACACTTCGAGCTCTTTATCTGAGGCGGTGGTCATTTGCCGGAAGCCATAGTCCATCGCGTCGGCGTTGGAGATGACCTCGATCGAATGCCCTGCATCCAAAAAATCACAGGCAGCCAACCAAGTACTGCGGGAGACACCCCCTTGAATTGGCGGAATTTTTCCCAAAAGAAGCACACGCATGTAGACCTCCTTTGAATCACTTCGGGGAATATCCCCGAAGTGATTCACAGAAAATGAAGTTTAATGGACGGTGCATGCCTGCCCGGTGCAGCCATTGCAGCCGCCGCATCCACGGCATGACTCTACTTCAGAGTTGCCACCTGGCCGCGGCCAATAAGCTGCTGGCGCCGGCTCATTGAACACCGCCTCGTAGTCATCGAGGAAAGCGAGATAGTGCTCGAAGGTATTTTCAGACATCTGACCATCGCTTTCCGGCACATGGTGCAGAAACCTTCCAGCGACCGCATCACAAAATGCCGCGTAGTCGCGTGTGAATATGACGAAGGTGTGCCACAATTCGTCCACGGCGCCCGTCATTCCATAGAACTTACCATGTTGAACGGCAGTTGCGGAGAGAGCTAGAAAACGCAGCATTTCGCGGCGGTGATCCTTCGCGATCTCCATCGAGAGGCCTTCATCCTTGCAGTACCGCGCCAAAATTGGCTCCAAGGTGAACCCTTCCGCGATACCGGCGCGGCGACGGGCGTCCACAACAAACTCGGCGATGTAAGATGAATAGCCCGAAGAACCAGCCTGAGGCTCCTCCGTAAGTTGGACTTCCTGCCTATCCTTTACGACGGGCTTACGCCCCTTTATGACATCCTGAAGCATATCCTTGTCTCCTGAAATGGTTTTGAGTTTAGTTGACGGTGCAAGAACCGCCACCTCCGCACCCGCTACAGGCGCTGCACCCTCGGCATTGATTTGACTCTGGATCGCCATCTGGCCTGGGCCAGTATGCAGCCGGAGCCGGCTCTTCAAAGACCGCCTCATAGTCCTCGAGAAAAGAGAGATAGAGGTTGAAGGTGCTTGGCGACATGCTCCCTTCAACTTCAGGGACATGGTGAAGGAATCTTCCGGCGACGGCTTCGCAGAAGTCGGCGTACTCTCGTGTGAAAATGACGAAGGTATGCCATAACTCATCCACGGCGCCAGTCATTCCGTACGACTTACCGTGGTTGGTCGCCGTCGCGCAGAGAGCCAGGAACCGTAGCAACTCGCGCCGGTGGGCCTGAGCAATGTCCGGCGAAAGACCTTCCTCCCGGCAGTACCGGGACAGGACAGGCTCGAGAGTGAAACGCGAGGCAATCTCCGCGCGGCGTCGAGCATCATCGATGTAACCTGATATTTCCTGCGCGTAACCGTTGAATATCGGTTCATGACCATTGTCCACAGACGGGATGCCCTGAGAAAGGTCAGGAGATCCGTCAACGAAGATTTGTGTCTGCGTCATGTTCAATCCTCCTTAGCTAGGTAGTCAGTGCGAGCAGAGGCTGGCACACGAAACTAAACAAGAAAAGACAGTAACAGCAAATTTTAATCAAATATTTCAAATATATTTACGATATATAGTCATTATATACTTGGTTCTTACGTTGGCGCTGAACATAATCCTGATATAAATCCATCAAATTGGAAGAATTGTATTCATAGAATGACTTAGTAATACGGTATATTGATCTATAATCCTGCTTAAGTACGAGCTCCTTCATCGAACGGAAATATTTTATTGTCTCTGCGATATCGTTTCGAAGGTTGAAAGTTTGATAGCGAAAAGGGCGCGTGCGTCTCAACTCCCGAAGAAAACAACTGTAAAAATGCTCTCTCATAAGTGTAGATGCAAACAATTCGAGAGCATCCTCAACGTCTTTGGCAGTTACCACTCTATTTTCAAAAACGTGCTGGATAGGACTGCAATCGATGCGGCTTTTTACTGATTTGGACGCAATATTTGATCTAACGCTCGACTGAAACAACTGATAGACAATTTCATAGCTGTCCGCGAGCGTGCTTAGATTGATGAGCGACGTCATGAAGCCTCTGGATTTGGTGTATTCTACGAGGTCTTCGGCGGCCAAGCGGATAAGCGCTTCTCTAACGGGTAAGGCGCTCACTTTGTGGAGCTCAGCTAAGCTTTGAACGTGAATGAATGAATTTGGAGCAAGCCTGCCGTCGAAGATCTGCTCTCTAATCGATAGATACACATGATGATCGGTGCTAGCCAATCTCTCCCTCCTCGTGCCTCACGATTTCGATAACTTCATCGGTAGCTGCGCAAAAAGAGCTCAGGGCGCAAAGAAACTTACGTCGGCGTCGGAGATTTTTCAACCTTAAGGGTTTATTTTACCTTTATCTAAACTATAGCGATATGTTTTGGCGAAATGGGCGTCTGGGAGTTTGATCTCCGCCCATATCTCGTCATCCAGCGCGTGACCCACCCTGTCTTCTGCTGGAAACTTGTACGATTACAGGTCAACTCCAGTGCTCGCGGCGCACGAACAACCGTTGACAGCCCGCGAGCGTTCACAAACGACGACGCCGCGGCTTCATAAGCAAGCCCGAATTGGGGATGAACGTACCACATCAATCGATACAACCGACTGCCGCGGCACTCGACCCGTCTACTTCTTTAAATAGCTCTTCCCGCCGCTATCGGTCGTGCAATAGCGCCCTCCTCGAGGCCCGGTGCAGTACGAACCTGACCGGCATGAGCACTGGCCGTCCTCCGCCCGAGACATGTTCTCATTCCCACCCCCCATTAGCCCCAGGGCGCCACCCATATACGCGGAACACGAACGCTTGCTTCCGCTTACGGAGCCGTCGTTGCAGATAAAGGTCTCTCCGCGACAGCCGGCGATGCCTCCTTTGCTTCCACTACACGGAGTGTTTGCGGAGTGAGACGTCGCTGTACCCAGCCCAACGAGAATAAGGATCGCGACAGCGGAGACGCGACTGACAGAAGACTGAGCACTCACTTCAGGCCGAGCTCCACTCCGTTGGCTGCACGCGGCTTGCCTATGCTGCTCTTGAGCCAGCATTCCGATTTCTTGGGGATATAGGAGAAGGCCTTGCATTGGTTTTCGCTGATGCAGGTGGTGAAGCATTCGAGGTAGTTGCTCTTGCGGATACGCTTGTAGTCGCCACCAGGTAGATCGACGCCGGAATAACTTGTGAAATCGGAGACGATCACGCCGGCAGCCATCGACGGTGCATATGCGGCAACCGCATCCGAGTTGCGGATCAGCGCAACGATATTGTTCTTCAGGAAACATGCGCGGTGCTTCGTGTTGTAGGTGATCGCCCTGCACTGATCATCGTCCGTGCACGTGGCGTTACATTCGCTGTACGAAACGTCCTTCAGCATCCGGTAATCGAAGCCGATTGCATCATATCCCCTCGCATTGACCAACTCCGTTGAAATATGTGCGGGCGTCGGCAGGCTAGCTGGCGCACTCTCCACCTTCGTGGAGGCCTGCACCTCAGGTTTCCCGTAGCAGAGAATTTGAAAGACCGAAGGCGTGATCTTTTCCGACAGGTCGGCAGTCGCCACGGGCTGCGCGTCAGGAGCCCGCTCGCCGCTACTGCCGGTCAGCGACTGCGACTGCATGAAAAGGTCGGCCACTGACGCTCGGATAGCAAAATTGATGTTCTGAGCGGTTATCCCAATCTCGTCCGCAGTCTTCTTTGAAAAAGTCGCTGTGGTAATACCCAGTAGGAAACCCTCGCGGTCGACCACGGGGCCACCTGAGTTGCCTGGCTGGATGGGAGTGGATATCTGAATGTAGCGGGTATCGTTACGAAGGCCAGCGAGTGCGTTCACGTTACCGGTGGTGATCTTAACGCTGTCGGAGAGAATGTCAGCGAGAGGATAGCCTATCGCGACTATGTCTTCCCCTAAGCGAACGGGCGCCCTCCTGAAGACAATGGGCGTCAAGCCGTCACCCGAAGGGATCCGGATGAGCGCCAGATCGTTCGTCTCATCGACCCTGGGGTCGGCCGCGACGCCCATCCCTTTAACTTCCACACGTTCGCAGCCGTGAACGACGTGAGCGTTCGTCATAAGCCAACCGTCAGCCGTCACCGCAAACCCAGTACCAGACGATACCGGATCGTCTCCCCACGAACTCGACGCAACTCCGCATGCGAGAATGTATGCGCAGAGCGCTCTCGACCAATTCGCCATTGTAAAGTCCCCAACCTTGGCGACACTAGATTGTAAATTAGTATGTCTGCAACGAAAAAGTGGTGTCCGGCGTTGAGTGCGAGATCAGTTTTTAGCAGCCAGGGCGCTCTTTCATTTTCGAGGATAAAAAGCTTTCTGATGCCTCCGCGGTCGTTCGCATTTTAGCCATCCGATTACCAGCGTTGAAAGGTTCGATGTCGTATGAACGTCTCAAACAGGGACAACCCATTGGCAGACATCGATCCAAAAGCGCAGGCGCTCTCACTGGCGGTCAAGCGGATAACCGACCTGCAGCGGCAGATGACCGACCGTGTCTTGGCGATGGCAGTTGAGATAGAGAAGCTGACGGAAATCGTCCCTGTCGCGGAAGCGAAAGCCTTTCTCAAGGCTCGATGCAATCTGCCAGTCACCGAGCTTTCGACGTACATGGGATTCGCGAAGACCTTGAAGGGCTCGGAGGATGTCCTTCGCAAGGCGCGGGCGTCGTTCCCCGTAGTCAAAGCTCTGGTCGCTTCCGACCAGGACACGCGTCAGGAAATCCTCGAAAGGATGGAGATCGGCGCAAGGGTCGATACAAGGGATGTCGCCCTGATCAGGAGGCGGTTAGCCAACGCAAAGCTGACGCCGGCCGAAGCGTTGACTGCGGCGAACAAGAGGGCTGTCGCGGCGGCTGTACGCCGACAAGCGAAGGCGAATGCCGCCTCCTTCGAAGAACGTATAGCCTCCTTGGTGGAAGAACTGAGGAAGCACTTTCGAACTGGCGGCGAGAGGTCTTCCGTTGCAGAGCGACAGCTCCGTCAACGGGCCGGAGTTTTCAACGTCGAATGTAACCTCCTCTTCGGCGACGCCAGGAATGATTTGGCTTCAATTAGACCAGCGACACCAGCATTCCGCATCGCGATGGCCCGAAAAGTGCTTGGAGACTTCGCGTCGGGGCAGCTCACCGAAATCGGGCCGGTGGAGACGAGCGCACTGTCGTCGCTATCGGGCCAGAGCCGAACGGCAGTACGCGGGCTGACTCGCAAACCGCTAGCCACAGTCCCTCCGCGCCACTATCGTCCCCGCGCTATCGAACTGTGTGCAGGTGCCGGCGGGCTAGCGTTGGGCTTGGAACGCGCCGGTTTCGAACATGTTGCCCTGATCGAAAAGAACAGAAATGCTACGGCTACTCTGCGCGCGAACCGGCCGCACTGGAATGTCGTGGAGGCCGACGTCCGGAAGATGGACTTCACTCAATACCGCGACCAAAGGATAGACCTACTGACCGGGGGCCTTCCTTGTACTCCCTTCAGCACGGTGGGCCAGAAGAAGGGACAGCACGACGAGAATGACCTGATGAGAGAAGGCGTTCGCGCCGTCCGCGAGATTGCGCCCCAGGCGTTCATGTTTGAAACCGTTGAAGGCTTTCTCCACTCGCGCCACGCAGACTACGTTGCTTTCCTTCTGCGCGAGTTTTCGAAGGCCGGATACTCGGCGGAAATCCACCGCATCAATGCGAGAGATTACGGCGTTGCTCAGAACAGGTCCCGGATCATGTTTGTGGGGCTGCGCAAAGACTTAGCCGGTAGCTTCCGGATGCCGAGGAAGTTACCGCAACTCGCTGTAAATGTGGGGGACGCCCTCGCCGACCTTATGGGCGAAAACGGATGGTCCGGCGCGGAAGCCTGGCTTCAGTCCATGAAGGATGGCAACTATAGGGCAGACACAATCCGTGGCTACCAAGGTAACGCTCGCGATGGAGAGGCGATCCGAGCCAATCAAAGGAAGCTTCGCTACGCGCCTCCTGCCAAAGCAGCACCGACTGAAGATGAAGGGTCGCAGGAAGGATTCGTGCCGGGCCTGACGAACCGAATGCGTGCCAGACTGCAGGGATTCCCTGATGACTGGAGCTTCATCGGAGGGCTCGGATCAGTGGCTGACCAGATCGGCAACGCTGTCGTCCCGGCTGTCGCGCAGGCGACGGGACTGGCGATGCTTTCGGCCGTGAAAGGGTGGGAGATCGAGTGGGAGGCGATGATGGGCACGGGCGCTAGGCAATCAGGCCGGGTCCGGTTGGACTCACCTTCTATCGGCGATATCGATCACCTGACGAGCTTCGAAAAGGATTTAGTTTCATGAACTTCCGGGTGGACACGCGCATGGACGAGGATGGCACGATGTATCATGAGGTTCGAACACCTCTTGGTGGCCACTATCAAGGGGTCGACGACGAACTCGTGGAACTGATCGAAATCGCCGCGGGAGACGAGAGGCGGCACGCTGATGAGCTTCGTTCGGCGCAGGAAATCGTCGCCAGGTTTATTAGCTATTGTCAGCAAATGGAGGCTGAAAGAACGGCACAACTCCAGATTGAGGAAGCGCAGTTCGTTCGCATTTTGCAACGAGATGAGCATGACAACGTTATCGAAGTCCTCATGACTGAAGACGAGCTCGATAGCCTTCTGGCGTTCCGAACGACGCCGTAAAGCGTTCGGCGTTATCGAAATGCTCGTCAGACAACAGTCGAACATGCCCCCGCAGACGTGCGACGGTCAACGTGAGCGGATCAGACAGGTTCAGCACAGCTCCCGGACCGTGTTCGTCCTCAATTTTTCGCCATATCGCAGAGTCAGCTTCGATCTTCTCGACCGCCGTCCTTTCGCTTTCGGACAGCATAATTATTTCCATAGCGCGCTCTTTTAGCAGACGCTCTATCGCGCCGACGTTCCGCGCCGAGTAAAGTTTCAGCAGTAGCGTGTAAGGATCGGTGGTAGACATCTGTTCTATCCTTCTGATCACAAAATCATCGGACGCCGGGAGGCCGGCCACAAGCCGGCGTAGCGATCAGCCCTCATTGCGTGGTGATAGGTGGCGCCGATCGCTTCGGTCGTGATACGAAGGAGATGTCCTACTTGGGAAGAGAAACTGCATGCGCCGACGATCCGTTGCAAGCCTGATAGTCCTGGTAACCGCTGTGTCGGCCACGGCCGCCGACTTCAATCCCTATGGCAACGGCCGCTTCGGATACAGCGTCGACCTTCCCGACGACTTCAAGACTGTTTTCACTCCAGAGAATGGCGACGGCGTTGGTCTCGAGAGCGCAGACGGCCAGGCGAAGCTATCGGTCTGGGGAAACTACTTGGCCGAAGGCGGCTTCTCCAAAGAGAGCGATCTCCGCAAGAAGTTCGAGATCGAAGAAGGCTGGAAGTTCACCTACGAGAAGCGAGGAGCGTCATGGGCGAGCTTCTCTGGTACGAGAGGCGACCGCATCATCTACATGCGACAGATCGCGCTGTGTAACGACGCCATGGGAAATTTCACGCTGGAGTACCCGGCCGCGCAGCAGAAGCGGTACGGGCAGGTTGTTGATAGGATGGTCAAGACGCTGAAGGCGCCGAAGCACTGCGAGTAGACGATCTTCCCAGGCCCGCCACAGACGTGCCTGGTTTCTGCCCCACGTCCTCCTGGAAGGTCATGTCCCAGCTTCTAGCTTCCGACAACGGATTCCATCAAAACCCGACGACTGTCATCGAGAGATACGTCGCTCCCGTACCTCAGACGAACGCTTTGTTCCTTGGCCACCTCTTTGGCGAGATCATCGATTTCGATCGACAAGGTTCGGAGGCCCTCGTATTTTTGGTCGGTGTCAAAGATGCGCCGCGATCCATCGGGAACCCAGAGGGACTTCGCCTTCTCGGAATTATGATACAGCTCGTCCAGAAAGCGCTGCGTTTCAGCGAGTACTGCAAGCTCGTAGTATGCTCCTGCCTTCAGGCCGGCGAGATTGCAGTGGTACAGCGTGCTCGCAACATCGAAGCTCGGAAAGTTGATGGTCTTCCCGTCCTCGATCGCATCGTTCTTTACGTTCTTGCAGAGACGAATTGCCTTCTTCAGACCAGTGCCCGCAACCGCATCTTGTTGTTCGATCCGATAGATGTGTAGGAATGGATAGTTCGAGATCGCCGTCAGCACCTTCTTATCGAGGATGTAGACGCCTCTGTCTCGTTCGAGATTGGATGATTGGTAATCCACGGTATCGTACCAATGTGAAGGCACCACATCGACGGGGCGACGAAGGGAGCCGCTGGAAATCGCGATTGCCTTTCCTCCGCTCGTATCGACGGTGGCCGCAGGATACCTGAGCTTTAGGATCTTCTCGGCTTCAGCGCGGAGAGTCTGCAGCACGCCGAGCGACGTTCTGTCCGTAGGGTAGTAGGAGCCTGACCTCGCCATCAGCCCACCCGTGTCGTACCTCAGGAAGCTTGAATCGATAGTTAGCAGATCGACGTCGCTCACTCCGCGAATGTGGACGTTCAACGGGACAGAGCCTTGAAGACGAAACTGCACCGAAATACCGGCCGTCGTTAGGCCTTCCAAGAGTTGCTGTCCTACCCGCTCCGCGGTCTCGATACTGATCCTCGTATAGTCCTGATCGACCTCCTGCATCGCGCCGAGGCAGTAGCGCGTATAGGGCTGGTCCGTTGCCCGTTTCTGCCACATTTCCTCCAGTTAGCTTTTCCTCATAACCTCGACGGCGTCGTCTTGAGCGACCATCCCAAGTCTGTCGATGCCGGAACGACGGGTTCGAAGCTGTTCCAAACGTTTGTCGATGTCTCTAGCCATGGTGTGTCCTCTCCAGGTTCATCGTCCCAAATGTGTATCTGCCATGCCCATTGAAGTACTCGCCTTCGCCGGCCGTCAGTTCCTTGTCGAATACGATTTCGGCGAAACCCCTATGCGCGTTGAGCTCCGTCTCTCCGATCCTTGGTTCGTTGCTATAGCTGTAGAAGACACGCCACCCGTCCGCCTCGTCCTTGACGAGTGCCGCACTCTTGCTGTTGGAGGCGGAGGTGGCGGTTTTCAATCTGATGCGAATTTTGTCCCACGATTGAACGATGGTGACGGTGCCGCTCCACTCGTATTCGGGGTTCGTAGTGGTCCCTACCGTTCGACCAGTGCACGTCCACGTACCGCTGAGGTCGGGAACCTGAAGTACTGCCTGGACGATCCGCCACCGCCAAGCATGCCGGTTCAGTAGCCAAGCAAGAACCATGAAGACGACGCCCGCTCCTACCAAGGACAGTATGCTGGGAGGGAGATTCACTGGCAGCCCCATACTATGAGCTAAGTCCACGGCCCAAAGTAGAGCGAACACGATACCGCCGGAAACGGTGGCAGAAGCAATAGCGAGCCATCTCCCCACACTTAGTCGGCTGACACCACCTAGGTGTGTATACTCGTGTTCCAGCATATCTGCATCGTGCCTTCATTAGAAGGCACGACAATACGCACTACAATCTATGAAGGTAAAAGTTGAAAAAGATTAGTTCGGCGAAAAACTAATCTAATCCACAGCTAATTTGTGTTTACTGCTTCAAGAATAGCGAATTGTAATTCGGTCGAATCCGATGCCGTCCGAAATCCACCTCTGCGGAGTTTCTGAAAACCGGTACAACTTGAGTGTTGTCGCGAAGCAGGACGAGTGAATTGTTCTACGTGATACCGAGATCTCCCGTCGCCACTTGTGCATTCGATTGGCTTTCTCTTGGTGGACAGCGCCCACATCAGTGCGCTGAGGGTTCTCGAAAATCATGTCTCGAGCCGCCACTCGGACCGGAGTGTTTTCGGTATCGTGGCGTTAAGAACACTGCTTCTCCCGCACTCGCGAATGAAGACTGTTTGAACTTCACATGTTGAGGATCGTGCAGCGGACCC
This sequence comes from Rhizobium sp. 22-785-1, assembly GCF_053521965.1. Classification (NCBI taxonomy): domain Bacteria; kingdom Pseudomonadati; phylum Pseudomonadota; class Alphaproteobacteria; order Hyphomicrobiales; family Rhizobiaceae; genus Rhizobium; species Rhizobium sp. 22-785-1. Next base: position 19,159 of record NZ_JBNWDI010000003.1, read on the forward strand.
TACCCACGACGATGGGGTCGTTGTCTGGGAAGATTGTTTCATGTCTCGGGTTAGACGAGACCGGCTCGAAGCGCATGGGGCCTGAGCGGTAACGCTTGTAGGTGGCGTTGCCCTCCACGTCCGAGATGACGTAGAAGCCGTTGGAAACGAGGTTGCGGTCGCTGCGATCGACAAAAATGATAGAGTCCGGTGGAGAGATCCTGTCTATTGATTCGCCGCTGACCTTCAAGGCTATCCAGTCTCCAGACGCCGGTGCATCCGCCACTCGGATGTAGCCGAGCGCTTCATCGGCAATATCGTCGCCGATCATGGCACCGGCGCTGACCCAAGCGAGATACGGGACGCTCAAGGCGGGAATGCCCTCCGCATCCGGCGTATAGGATGGGTCGAGTTCATGAACGCCGACGCCTAGGGCTTGAGCAAAAGCGGGAAGCTCGATCGTTCGTTCTGGCCGGTCTCTAGCTGAGAGATGAGCTGCTGGCTCACACCCGACAGTTCCGCAACTTTTGCCTGCGATAGGCTTTTGATCTTCCGGATCGTTTTCAGATTATCGCCAACAATACCCATGCTGACGGCTTTACCACGATGTTGATGGACGATCATCCTCCTTAATATGGCGGCTACGCAGCGTCTGGCATGCGCACAGAAGTTCCCAGGATCAGGTTAGTTGCTCGGGAATAAAACCGCCCGTCTGGCGTTTCCATAGGCTGGCAAACAGCCCCTCGCCTTCGATCAATTCCTCCAGCCTCCCTTCTTCTACAATTCGTCCGTGGTCGAGCACAACAATTCGATCCATCCGAGCAATCGTCGAGAGGCGATGTGCTATGGCGATAACCGTTTTACCCTCCATGGCAAGGTTCAGCTTTTCCTGAATAGCGGCCTCAGATTCACTGTCGAGCGCCGACGTCGCCTCGTCCAGCACGAGGATAGGCGCATCCTTGAGAAGCACACGAGCAATGGCCACCCGCTGGCGCTGGCCGCCCGAAAGCTTAATGCCGCGATCGCCCACGAAGGCATCGTACCCTTCCCGGCCCTCGCCGTCGGTAAGATCGGCGATAAAGCCATCCGCGCTCGCCATCTTCGCCACTCTCTCGATCTCTTCCTGCGTCGCATACGGCCGGCCATAACGGATATTGTCACCGACAGATCGGTGAAGAAGAGCAACATCCTGGGATATCACGCCGATCGTACGCCGAAGGCTCGTTTGTGTGACCGCTCGGATATCCTGACCGTCCACGAGGATGTTACCATCTTGAATATCGTAGAAGCGCAGGAGAAGACTCGCGAGTGTCGTCTTGCCCGCACCCGAAAGCCCAACGAGGCCTACCTTCTCGCCGGGCCTGACCGTGAGCGACAAAGAGTCGATGACAGTCTTACCCGACTTGTACGCGAAGCTAACATTCTCGAACCGTATCTCGCCTGCTTCAACTTGGAGATCGGCGGCATCCGACCGATCCGTGATCGTTGGCGGCGTCGTCATGACGGGCATCGCGTCCTTGATGGTGCCGATCGCCTGGAAAACCTGCTGGCCCACTTGCAGGAAGGTGAAGATTTGCGCTGACAGGCGCTGAAGAATGTAAACTGCGCCGACGAACTCGCCGACAGTCAGGAAACCCTTTAGGAGACCAGAAAAGCCGATCGTCAGCATGCTCACCCAGAGCAGCGTGTTGAGAATGACTACCGTCGCTTCCGAGGTGCGGTATACCCGTTGTTCTCTCTGCTGTGTCTTCACAGTATTCAGAATAGCGCGGCGGATAGCGCCCGCCTCGCTGTCTTCAGCGGCGAACTGCTTAATCATCTGCATATTGGTATAGAGATCGGTGATTGCACCTGCCAGAAGGCTTCGCTGCTTGGCAGTCCGACGAGCGCTCTCGGCAAAGATGGGGACGATCCTCACCGCATATGCGATATTGAGAATTATCCAGATAACAACCGGCAGCGCGAGTTGCCATGACAGCGCACTGAGGAGGATGACAGAGCCAACCATCTGGAACAGGAACCGAGGAATGGTCTGGAACGCAGCTATGATCTGTTGCTGGACCGCAGACGCCACCTGCTGCAGTCGCGAAGCAACTTGACCGGCGAAAAGCTCGTGGAAGAACGCGAGATCCTGATGTTCAACCGCCTTGTGGCCCTGCCATTGGATCGCGGCGGGCATGCCGATGCCAAGCGTATGCGACTGGAGCGTGTTGAGCAGGAACGAGGCGATCGGCATTGCTGGAAATATCAGGAAACCGAGAAATGCGAGAAGTGGCCACTCGCTCTGGAGGAATGCACTTGCACCATGTTGACCAACACCGTCAACCACGACCGAAAGTCCCCAGACAATCGACAGATTGATGGCCTCCATGGCCATGGCGGAAAGCGCCAGGCCGATCAATACCCCACGGAACATGGATATGAAATGCAAGAGGACTGCGACTGGTCCGCTGGACGGCAGCGGCCGGTACGGTATCTCTAGTGGCTCAATCAGCTTTTCGAATGGGCGGTAGATTGCATCTGAAATGGACATGGTCGCTCGAACTCTGGATGGAAGGGAGGGCGAGGATTCAACTTCTAGAACAAAACATCTTGCGGCAGCGATCTCAACCGGAAATCAACCAGTGAGGACAATTGGGGCTGCCTCACCCCAATAGCGGACTTCCGACAAAAGTGGACATTCCATCGCAACGATGGACAGAGCTGTTAACCTTCAACGCCCCGACCTCGCTCCATGAACACTTCCAACGCATTCTGTGCGAACGGCTGAATATAGCTTGGCCATCCCGTTGCAATAAGCTCATCTTCAGTCACCAGCAGCGGCGTTGCATCGCACGCGTAGCGCATCAGGATTAGGACCGCTGTAGCGACCTCTACCTCATCTTGGGACATTGTCGACGGGGGATCGTAAGCGCCCTCGATGGGAAACCAACCGAAAAACCAGTTGAAGTATCCTGCGGAACCAAACTTGCGTACGGTATCGTTGCCGTCCACAAGAAGCTCCAATACGTCGATGCAGCGATTTCGCAAGCGCTGGGCTAGTAGGTTTTCTGGAGTAGGTTCGCTGATCACAAGCTGTTAAACCAAATTATGGAAACGTACGCCATAACAGATTGTATCCTGGTGGCCGCTTCGGGCCAAAATCGACCTTTGACATGTGGGCCGCTCAAGCGCCCGATCTACCAGATCGCCACTTATAAAGGGCAAATATGTACGCCTACGACGTTGAGAACTTGAACGGTAAAGTTAGAGGGGCTCTCCTTCCTGGCGCTGCACACAGCAAGACGGGAGTACTCGTTCTAGGCGGCTCCAGTGGGAGAGTTGACATCACGAGGGCTGGTTTATTCGCACAAGCCGGGGCACATGCGTTGGCGTTGCAATGGTTCGGAGGACCCAGTCAGTCGCCAGGAATTTGCGAAATCCCGCTTGAGACTTTCATTGATGCAACGGACCTTCTAACGTCGAGGGAATGTAACCGTATCATTGTTGTCGGAACGTCAAAGGGCGCTGAAGCGGCCCTCCTTGCATCAACCATTGATCAGCGCATCAAAGCCGTGGTTGCGATTAGCCCAACGTCGGTGGTTTGGGGTAACATTGGTGAAGGTGTTGACGGTATAGCCTGGCCCGAACGATCATCTTGGTCGTTAAAAGGTACTCCATTAGACTTCATTCCGTCCGACCTGAGTTGGCAGAAAGAATACAGAGATGGCCTGATCTCCTATCGTTCATTTTTCGAGAAATGTCTTGCCAACGACGTCCAAACAAACGAGCGCGCAAGAATTCCAGTCGAACTGTCCGTCGCCGAGCTGATCCTCGTGGCGGGTGGCGACGATGCGCTCTGGCCATCCGACGATTTCGCTCGTGAGATCGTTCAATCGCGACAGGCGCACGGAAAGTCGGCGACACTCATTTTCGATCAAGATGCTGGTCACCGGATATTATTCCCCGGTGAATCAACTCAGCGATCCAGCCTACATTCACACGGCGGGACTGACGAAGCCGACGCGGAACTCGGCCAGAGAGCATGGCAGACAATAGAAAAACTGTTGTAAGTTGATCGGTGCCAATGACCGCGTCGAGGCAAGATTTCTTGCAATTCGCACCAAGATCAGCCTTTGAGAAGACGCTCACAAGCAGTAGTCTCGACCGGCTCAGGAAGGCTACCATGGCATTGACCAGTAAAATTACACCTTACGATGATCAATGGCCAAGCCTGTTCGACGCTGAAAAGGCTCGCATACAGAGGGTGTTCGCACCGCATGTGGTGGAAATCGAGCATGTTGGAAGCACGGCAGTCCCTGGACTTGCCGCTAAGCCTGAAATCGACCTTCTGGTCGTGTCGGATCATCAAGATCAAGATCGGGTTGATCGGGAGATGACTTCCCTTGGGTACGTGAGAGGAAAGAACCTCTCGGACGGGCACATATTTTACCGACGAGATGTCGGTGGCGTCCGGACCCATAAGGTTCATGTGTGTCGGCCTGGGCATTGGCAGGTTTCTAGGATGCTACGCTTTCGTGACATGCTCCAAGAGGACTACGAACTACGGCACAAGTATCAGAGTCTGAAGTTGGAACTTGAGGCGAGAAACGAGTTCGGCATCAAAGAGTACCTAGCTGATAAGGCCTCCTTCATTGATGGTGTGGTGGGACCGCCACCAGAAGACGCTTAGAATGGGATCCGCCGTGGCGCTGATGCGCCTATAGGCGACATTGTGCCTGCCGCAAAACTCCCTATTCTGCGACGTCGCAAAAGTCAGGGAAACAAGTGTCGCATTAATTGGGATTTTTGCGACAGACAATCGCGTATGAGGCCCAATGAAGTATCAGAAGTTTTTCATACCATCCGGCGAGGCCGGGGTTAGATTAGAAGTCGTTGCAGCCAAGCCTCAACATGACGGCCCATATCCGACGATCATTTTCAACCACGGCTCTACCGGGCGAGGTCAAAGCAAGGCTCTCTATTCAAGGACGATATGTCCGGCTGTCATAGGAAACTATTTCGTTGAGCGGGGCTGGATGGCCCTGTTTCCTCAACGCCGAGGGCGAGGGAAATCGGAGGGAATCTACGGAGAAGGGCTTGCTCCCGACGGCTCCGGCTATTCCTGCAATGTCGATATTGCGATTGCGGGTTTCGAACGGGCTGTTGAGGATGTGGATTCCGTAGTCCGCTATCTGCGCGAGCAACCTGACGTGGATCAGGATCAACTTGCTATCGGGGGTGTTTCTCGCGGCGGCATCTTGGCGATAGCATATGCGGGGATGCGGCCGAATACATTCCGAGGTGCGGTCAATTTCAACGGCGGCTGGCTTGGCAGAGGTTGCCCCAGCCATGAAACCGTCAATCCGCTAATCTTCGAACGTGGTGCGCCTAGCGGAATTTCGACGCTCTGGCTGCACGGTAGTCATGACCAATACTACCGGATCGGGCATTGTAGAGGGAATTTTGAAAGGTTTTTGTCAGCCGGAGGTCAGGGGAAGTTTGTCACTGCCCCCATGGGCCATGCATTGATGTTCAAGCCTGCGCTATGGAGAGATCACCTCGATCAATACTTGAGCGACATCACCATGTCGCCCAACTCCTGACATTCGCGACAGATCGACCGCGCCCGAAATTTAAAGGGGAATTTCTGTCGCGAAACTCAGTTGCAAAAATCAGAGTTTCGCGACCGACTTATGCGACGGCCAATGACCGCAATGGGCCGGGAGGCGCCAGTCGCCCTGCACCAACATTAACATTGACATCTTGCCTACCGCAAAAACTCCCTACTGTGCGGCGTCGCCAAAGCCAGAAAAAACAAGTGTCACTTTAATTGGGACTTCGCGACAGATCGGCAGCCAGGTAGACGGTCAGCCGGATTGAAGCTCTTGCATCCAGACATGTCCTGGATGCAGCACCTCCAACCATTGACGAAGGGCGAATTTCTCACTGGATTCCAAGCGAGGTAAGGCATTGCGGAAGTCCCCGTGATCTTTGTCGCGGGCGTGCTTGGCTTTGAAGAGCAAGACGATGTGCGGTGCCAGATATCGGATGCCGCCGGCTGTTGCGCGTATGACTTCGCTTCGCGGCAAGGTGAAAGATGGATCGCGCTTGTAGAACCACATATCCGGCGATCCCCGATCGACCATCATGTCGACGCGCCAGCGCCCGGCGCCAATATCCGCACCCCACTGCTGCCAAACATCCGTAGGCAGTTGTTCTACCAGGGGGAGATGGTCAAGTTTGCCATCCTTCGCTGTGAAGAACTCCAGATCCGACAGGGCGCCGCGATAGCGTTGAGCCTGGCAAGCAAGCACCGAGAACTCCAAGTCTTCATGCGCACGGGTCAGCTCGCCGTGCCAAAGGTCCAAGGCCCAGCCGCCTACGATGTACCAGTCGGCGTTAGACCCGCCGAGACGAGCGAACAATTCATCCGGGGACCATGGTTCCCAAGCGTCATCTGGCGGTGGCTGCATGAAGCGTTGCTCCTGAATGGACAAGAACGCCTGATACGTGAGCTGACCCCTATGTTCAATGACCGCTTCGGGCCAGTGGCCGTCATGGCGGCGTTGCGCCAACCGGAGACATTGAGAGACAAGTCCGTTAAGTTGGCGTCGTGGAACGAGGTTGAATGATGCTTATTATCTTCGGCGGACTCCCTGGGTCGGGAAAAAGTACGGTTGCGCAGGCGCTGGCACTGAGGATAGGGGCGCTCTATCTTAGAGTGGACACAGTCGAGCAGGCAATCCGTACATCCGCACCGTTAGCGGAAGGAATGGATGTTGGTCCGAGTGGGTATGTGACACTCTGTCGATTGGCGACCGATAATCTGCGGCTTGGGCATAGGGTCATCGCAGACTCCGTGAATCCTTTGCCTGTAACCCGGAGTGCATTTCGAAATGTCGCGGCTGAGTCCGGCAGTAACTTCATCGAGGTCGAAATCGTTTGCTCTGATGCGGCGCTCCATCGCCATCGCGCCGAGACAAGATCACCCTCTGTCGAAGGACTGTCGCCACCCTCTTGGGCGGCAATCCAGACCATGAACTACAAGCCTTGGAAAGCCGATTTGCGCCTAGACACCTCCCTTCTGTCTGTCGAAGAAAGTGTAGCGGAGATCGTGAGTAAGCTGAGCGCATGACCGGTTTGGGGCAATAGCCGTCATGGCGGCGTTGCGCCAGTAGCGGACGTCGTAATTATTGTCCCTCTATGAGGAAACGCAGAAGGTTTGCATAGCCTCGCGCATCATCGATCGCACGGTGCGTATGTTCGACAGAGCCCAACCATTCTGGCGGATAATGCTCAACGTCGCAGTCAGCATATTCGCGCCCGGTCTTTCCGGCCACCATCGACATGATGCAGAGCGGTGCATATCGAAATAGTCGATCTGCGATCCACGGACCTTCAAATAGCGGCCTGCCGGTGAAGCGTTTTAAGTAATAATCAAACCACGGACCATCCAAAGCTACAGGATGTGCCGCGAATATGGCTGTTCACCAAAAGATTTCACCCACGTCACGAATTGATCCATAACGACCTTAGCTGGGCCGAGCATTCTCCGTAGAAGCTGCCCATGCCGCTGGGTGTTTACTCCAAAAGTCCATCGTCACAGCATCGCTAGTTGCCTCATCCAAGGTCTCTAGAACACCTTCGAATTCTCCCACAACTTCCCCTTTTTCCGACAGGGCAACGGAGCCAAACGCAAGCATTGAATGCTTCCCCGGTATTGGCCCGTCGAACTCGCAATCCGTTACGATGTAGATTGAACCGCGCCGGGTTTGCCGGAGGCCATTTCGTTTAAGTTATGCGGCCACGGCCGGTGCGTCCAGCATGGCGTAATATCGTTCTTCGGCTTCGGCTGGCGGTATGTTGCCGATGGGCTCCAGAAGGCGACGGTTGTTGAACCAATCTACCCATTCCAGCGTGGCGAACTCCACGGCTTCGAAGTTTCGCCACGGTCCTCGCCGATGGATGACCTCGGCCTTGTAAAGACCATTGACCGTTTCAGCGAGAGCGTTGTCATAGGAATCTCCAACACTCCCGACCGACGGCTCGATGCCCGCTTCCGCCAGCCGTTCGGAATAGCGAATGGACACATATTGCGATCCGCGGTCGGAATGGTGAATCAGTCCTCCACGGTGGACGGGCCGCCGATCATGAAGCGCCTGGTCGAGGGCATCGAGAACGAAACCCGCATGGGCAGTCCGGCTTGCTCGCCAACCGACGATGCGGCGAGCGAAGGCATCGATCACGAACGCGACGTAAACAAAGCCCTGCCAAGTGGCCACATACGTGAAATCAGAAAGCCAGAGCATGTTGGGCGCAGGCGCGAAAAAGTGCCGGTTCACCCGGTCGAGCGGACAAGGCGCGGCCTTGTCCGACACGGTGGTTTTGACGGGTTTGCCACGGATGATGCCCTGTAGTCCCATTGCCCTCATAAGCCGAGCAACAGTGCAGCGGGCGATGTCGTAGCCTTCTCGCTGCAACTGCCGCCAGACTTTACGCACGCCATAGACCTGGAAGTTCTCGTTGAACACCCGGCGTATCTCGATCTTCAAACCGATATCGCTGCGGGCTCGGACCGATAGGCGATCCACATCCAGACGCTTGGCAACGTTCTCGTAGTAGGTTGATGGGGCAATCGGCAAAAGCCTGCAGATCGGCTCGACCCCGAACACGCCACGGTGTTCGTCAATGAACGAGATCATCGTTTGAAGGGGCGGTCGAGCTCCGCCATCGCGAAATAAGCAGACGCCTTGCGCAAAATCTCGTTGGCCTGACGAAGCTCGCGGTTCTCCCGCTCAAGAGCCTTCATCTTCTCGGCCGCGTCGCTCGGCAAGCCTGCTCGTTTGCCGCTGTCGACCTCGGTCTTCTTCACCCATTCATGCAGCGTGGCTGGCGAGCAACCGATCTTGCCCGCAATAGATGAAACGGCAGCCCACCGCGACGGGTGCTCAGCCTCGTGATCAAGCACCATACGGATGGCGCGTTGGCGGGCTTCAGGTGAAAACTTGTTCGTTGTCTTGCTCATATCGGCTCCACTCTCTCAGAAGTTGGAGCCTCCGGCAAACCCGGCGCGGTTCATCACCGGGTCGGAATTTGCTGGGAAGGGGATATCAGAGGCCGACATTCCCGATGCCATATTCACTGCGTTGCGAGATGGTAAAATTGTTGATTACCAGGGACAGGGAATGGGGCGACCTGTCTACGAGTATATTTACAAAGGGAAGACCCAGTACACAGCGATAACTGTATCAGAAAACGGGTTCATAGTTGGTGCAAATCCGAAGTCTGGACCATGAGGCGGGATAATGTCTAAATCGTATTCTAAGATGAAACTGATGTCGGACTACCAGTGCTGGTGCATATGGGATATGGTTGATCCAAACAACGTTAACCCCGATACATTACCCATCTCAAATGAGCTGAAGCGGGCGTTGCATAATTGGGAAAGCGCATTTGATGCAACGCTCGACTTGATTGATCACACGAATATTGGGTTCCTCAGCGAACAACAATATAATGATTTCTATGACTTAGGCTGGGAGTTGTTTTCTCGACTACAGTCTGAACTACCTGAGTACGAATGGTGGTACCGCGATCGACGATATCCAGCTATTTTAGATCGCAGACCGTAGCAAGACCCAAGAACGGGCCGCACACTGTTTTCAACGTAACGGGTGAGAAAGCTCTAGCCCTCGTGGATGAAGCTTGGGCGCTTCGTAGAAAACCACTTGCAAACGACCCAGTTAGCTTCGTCGTCCCAATGGGAAGAATCGTGGGTACGAATGGAGAAACTCGTGTACGAACAGTGGTATCTAAGGTCGGTGGGAATGAAATTACGACAGCGTATCCTGTTCCCTGAAGAAGCAACTCGTTATGTCTAAAAAGCTCTGCCCGAGATGCGAACAAGGTTGGGTAGTCCCAATTCGAATTGTCGCGACAGGGCAAACTATTCAGTTTTGTATGGAGTGCGATGCGGTTTGGGACATAGACGTAGAAACTTTACGCGCTGATCGGTAGAGTGAATTCGGGGAGGACGTTTTGGATGCTCGTTCCGTTCCTGGAATCCCAGGGGTTACGATACAAGTCGGGATCAATAGAGAATGCCTGCCCGGAAAACGAGGAGTTATGGTAAGTAGGTCCGCAACGTTACTGAGAACAGTGGCAGAAGCGGCAATTAGCCACCTCCATCTTGTCGGCAACCGACCGCCCTTGGAAACATAATTTTCCTTACCGACCGTGGCTGCAGCGGTGCGGTGACATCGATTGCGCTATCACTCATCAACGTTCTTCTATTTGCTTCCCGTACGACGCCCCTGACTTTGATGATGTTCGGGTTGTTTCCAACTGCCATATCTAGTCACCGGTGCTTCTGACGACGCTGTCGTACTACGCTCCAAGCTACGTTATTATGCTAGGGCACGATGCCCGATTTGGCGCTCATTGGAAATTTCGGCTTTTGACCTTGAGGCTGTCGATATGAAGGTCTGGGATGAAAATGTCGCGAACTTTGTTTGGCTTCGGCCTGTCTCGCACATCTCCTCCGCCTGGGGAACCGTGGGCGAACTCGTCGCCCCTCCCTGACGGATTTCTGAACTCGACGTCACGATCCGAGAGAGACGAGAGATCAGCCGACAGGTCGTAGAGCTGGCGCGCGATCAGGTGAACGACGTCCCCTTCCCGCTGGATTTTCCCGTGGATCGCCATCATGCTTGAGCTCAACACGATCCGACGTTGTTTCTCGAAAAGCGACGGCCAAACGACGATATTCGCAGGGCCGGTCTCGTCCTCTATCGTGATGAACATCACTCCCTTCGCCGAGCCGGGCTTCTGCCGGACAAGAACCAGCCCCGCCACGCACAGCCAGCTTTTGTCACGCGCATTCATTGCATCAGCACATGTGACGATCCGGCGAGCGGTGAGATCCTGTCGCAGGAATGACAAAGGGTGCGCGCGAAGAGTAAGGCCGACGTGTTGATAGTCCTCGACCACGTTGTGGCCCTCGGTCATCTGCCTGAGTTCGACTTCCGGCTCCTGTTGCTCGGCGACCGTTTTCATCTCACGCTCTGCCGCCGCCACGAACAGTGGAAGCGGCTCGTCTCGTAATGCTTTGATCGCCCAGAGTGCATCACGCCGCTCGATGTTGAATGCCGGTCTGAAGGCGTCGGCCTCGGCGAGCTGGACAAGCGCTTCCGATGGGACTTCCGACCGTCGCCAGACGTCGTCGACGCTCTCGAACGGGCGTTCGATTCTCGCGGCGACGATCCGCGCGGCATCCCGAGCGGCGAGCCCGGCAACCTGACGCATACCCAGCCGGATGGCGTGTCGGTTGCTGCCGGGAATCTCTTCGAGCGTGCAGTCCCAGCGCGAGTGCTGCACGGATATCGGTCTTACCTCGACGCCATGCTTCTGGGCGTCGCCTATGATCTGAGCGGGCGCGTAGAACCCCATCGGCTGCGAATTAATGAGCGCTGCCGCAAATGCATCCGGGTAGTGACACTTCACGAAGCAGCTTGCGTACGCGATGAGCGCGAAGGACGCGGCGTGGCTTTCAGGAAAACCATAGCTGCCGAACCCTTCGAGCTGGGAGAAGGTCTTCTCCGCGAATTCCGGCGTGTAACCGTTTTTCACCATGCCGGAGACAAGCTTGTCCTTGAATCGACTGACCCCACCCGTAAATTTGAAGGTCGCCATCGACTTGCGAAGCTGGTCCGCCTCGCCTCCTGTGAACCCGGCGCAAACCATGGCTACGCGCATAGCGCTCTCCTGAAACAGAGGCACGCCAAGCGTCTTCCCAAGCACCGCCTCAAGCTCCGGCGTGGGGTATTCTACTGGTTCCTTGCCCTCCCGGCGTCGAAGATACGGATGAACCATGTCGCCCTGGATAGGCCCCGGCCGGACAATGGCCACCTGGACGACGAGATCGTAAAACGTTCTGGGCTTGAGCCTGGGCAGCATCGCCATCTGCGCCCGGCTCTCGACTTGAAATGTGCCAAGGGTGTCGGCCTTGCGGATCATCGCATAGGTGGGACCGTCCTCCTGCCTGATTTTGGCGAGATCGAGATTCTCGTGCTTGTGCTCCCGGATCAAGTCGAAGGTCTTCTGCATGCAGGTGAGCATGCCGAGCGCCAGCACGTCGACCTTCATCATCTTGAGCGCCTCGACGTCGTCCTTGTCCCATTCGATCACCTGTCGGTCTTCCATCGCCGCCGGCTCTATCGGAACGAGATCGTCAAGTCGCGAACGCGTCAGGACGAAGCCGCCAACATGCTGGCCGAGATGCCGGGGCGTACCCATCAGCTCCCTCGCGAGCCGCAGCGTCATCACCAGACGGTAGTCGTCGGGATTGAGGTTCAGTTCGCGTACATTGCGCTCCGTCACTTCTTCCGACCACGACCACAGCCCTGACGACAGCGCTTTGGTCACGTCCTCCGGCAGGCCCATCGCTTTTCCAACGTCGCGTATCGCTCCCTTGGCCCGGTAGCGCGTAACCGTACAGACCAGCGCAGCCCGGTCACGACCATAGGTCTTGTAGATCCATTGGATCACTTCCTCGCGGCGCTGGTGCTCGAAGTCGACGTCGATGTCTGGCGGTTCATTGCGCTCCTTGCTGACGAACCGCTCGAACAGCAAATCGTTGGTCTCGGGATCGATGCTCGTGATGCCGAGGATGTAGCAGATCGCCGAGTTCGCCGCAGAACCCCGGCCCTGGCAGAGGATGCCCTGCCCCCGCGCGAACCGGACGATGCTGTAGACGGTCAGGAAGTAAGGCGCGTATTCCATCTCCTTGATAAGATCGAGTTCGTGTCTTACGGCTCGCAACACGCTCTGTGGCAGTCCCTCCGGGTATCGGTCGGGGATGCACTCGCGGACGCAATGCTCCAGCGACTGCTGCGCGTCCATGCCGTCAATCAGCGCTTCCTCAGGATATTCATACGTCAGTTCCTCTAAGCTAAAGCTGCACTGGCTCACAATCTCCATGGTCCGAGCAAGCGCTTCGGGGTAGCGCGGGAACAGCCGCTGCATCTCTTCCGGAGGCTTTAGATAGCGGTCGGCATGCCGTTCCCTGTCGAAGCCGACGTCGTCGATGGTCGTGTTGGTTCGGATGCAAGTGACGATGTCCTGAAGCTGCCTCCGCGCCGGCTCGTGGAAAAGGACATCGTTTGTGACGACGGTCTTCACCTTGAACTTAGCCGCCAGGTTCGAAAGATCGTGCAGCCGCATCTGGTCGTTGGGTCGTCGCCTGAGGCTGAGCGAGAGATAGGCGCGTCTGCCGAAAATCTCCGTCATCTTGCGGAGATGCACAGCACAGACGTCGTCGGCAAGATCGGGCACGAGAATGCCGACTAGGCCTTCGGAATAGAGAGCGAGATCATCGACATGCAAAATGCAGTTGTTCTTGCCGCCCCTGCTCTTGCCTAGTGTGATCAAGCGGGTTAGCCGCGAGTATGCAGCTTTGTCGGTCGGATAGACGAGGATCGACATGCCGTCCTGCAGATCGAGCCGACAACCCACGACTAACCTTACTCCAGTTTCGCGGGAAGCCTCCAACGCGCGCACGATCCCAGCGAGGCTGTTGCGGTCGACGACCCCGAGGGCTTCGATGCCGAGCTCCTTCGCCGTCGCGAACAGTTCCTGCGCCGACGACGCTCCGCGCAGGAAGCTGAAATGAGTCGTGACCTGAAGTTCCGCGTACTTCATGCGAAAATCCCATGCATGAACCACTTATGCGAGCCCGTTTCCGGGTCGATCCCGTCTCCAGACCGAAAAATCCAGAAGCGTTCGCCGTCATCATTTTCTATGACGAAGTAGTCCCGCACGGCCTCCAGTTCCGTGGGCCGCATCCACCATTCGCCGAAAATGCGTTCTGGGCCGTCGGCTAGCTTCACGCGGTGACGCTTTCCGCGCCATGTAATGCTGGCGGGCGGATAGTCGGGCATGAGAGCGATCGCCTGGATCTGCTCCGGTTTGTCGAACAATCTCACAGGTCTGCGCCAATGGCTTACCCACCCAACCTCCATGGCGTCCGCAATGGCCGCGACCCGCTGAACACTCCTTTCAGGAACATCGGATGCAACGGGCGCCAAGCGATATACCCGTTGTCCGCGGTTCGCGAAGATGTCGATCAGCGGAGTGATGTCCCCATGCTCCGCCTCGACAAGCGACGATTCCTTCTGCTCCTCCACTAAAGGTTCGGCCGCGACGGCGACAAGAACAAGTCTCTCGATACCGAACCCCGGCTCTATCTTCTCGGTCCGGTCCTTGAAGAGTTTCGTCAACCAGCCGACGTCGCGCGCGGGCTTTGCAGTTCCGGCGCGTATTGCCTGAATGGTGTTGTCTACCTTGTGGACGATGAGGTCGGTTCTTCGCGCTCCAAGTCCGCGCTTCTCGAGTTCCGCCACAAGTTGGACCACCAACCTGCCGACATACTTGTCAATCGTTTCCGCCGCTCCGATCGGCTCCTGGAAAGAACGAGAGACCTCGACAAGATCCGCTGTCCTTATGGGGTCGATCGGCTCCGACACTCGACCAAACATTTGGTCCAGTCTCCTGCCGACTTCCGGTCCGAAACGAAGCGCCAGCGGCGCACGCGGCGTGTTCGCAAGTTGGCCGATCGAATGGAAGCCAAGGACAAGGAGATCCTGGACGATCTTGTCGGAGAGCCTCAACAGAGAGATCGGAAGTTTCTCGACTGCGCGCACTATTTCACCGCGAGGCACTATCACAGTGTCGCGGTTGATGGCTCGAACACACGCGTGGGCCGCTCCCCAGGTATCAGCCACGGCAACCTTCGCCGTCAGCTTTCGCGACAGGAAGGTGTTCACGATACCGGTCGTCATTGGCAACTCCCCACCCTGAAGATGATCCGCGCCTTCGGTGTCCATGACTAGACCATCAATGCCGTCGACTGCGACGATCGGCGAATAGCGCGCGAGCGCCCAGAAACCGATACGATTGAGTGCGACAGCATCCGCGGCGGGATCGGCATCAACCAATAAGAGACCCTGGAAGATTGCCTGCGCCTTCGCGGCAGGCATCCCTACGCGAACACCGATTTTCTGAGCCGCGACGTCGGCAGACGACACCCACCGTTTGGACCCGCTCCTGGCGATCACCGCGATCGGCTGGTCATCCGGAATACCCGGATCGTCTCGTCTGATCCTGTCCGTCGGCAAATGCGGTAGATATATGGATACGACCCTCGCCATCACACGCTCCGACGTAAAACTCAGCACATTCGCCCGCACGCGATCTCATCAACTCAAGAAACCATCGAGGTCTCCCGACTCCCGGCACCGGAAGTTCTTCCGACGGCGTCACACTCACACGCCACCGTGTAGTGCTGGCGGTCGGCTGCCCGAAGTCGTTTGCCTCGGTCTGCCTTCGCCACCTCCGGACCACAAGCGCCATGGTGCCTGTACGTTCTGCGACGAGTTGCAGGCGCCTGCTGACGACCATCGGCAGTCTGACCATTTCCCCGACAACTGCGCCAAGACCTCCGAATGAAAGGGCTTCCTCCATGCTGGCGGTAACGTCCTCTTCTTTGTCGCTTTCGACGAAGATTACTCTGCGAGGATGAAGCCCCGCCTGAGCGAGAGCGGGGAAGAAAAGATCGGGCCTCGTCAGGCACCAGACGATCGGACCCTTCGTGCGTGCGGCAATGCCGGCTGCGAACAGCGCGGCGGCCGCTCCGTCAACGGTTCCAGAACCGCCGCCCGCGAATTCATGCAGCGCGCCATACGCCAGGCCGCCTCCCGGAAGGATTTCGTCAATCTCATCGACGCCGAAAGGTAGGCACCCCGCCTTCTTTACGCCCTCTCCTTGAATGGAAGAGATGCGCTCTCGCAGATCAGTAATCACTTGATCGCGGGCAGACGACATCGGTTACGAATCCTTCCGAAATCGCAGTTGAACAGGGACGACATCATGTCGCTAGAACTTGATTGTTCCCCTTCTGTTCCGTATCTTGTCCGGAGTCAAGACGCCTGAAAATCAGGAATCTTCGCTCAAGATTAGCAACACTGCAGATTCGTGAAGTTGAATCAAAACCGTAACTAGATTCTACATGGCCCGTTCGTGGAGAATATTTTTGTCGTCATGGAGGGATGTGGATATCCAAAGTCCTCAGAGGTACCGAAGGGAGTTGGTATAGTGGCCAAGACGCCTAAATTCATGCCGACGCCCCACATCAAGCGCAGCTACACGCTGAAGGACGTCCGGCTGCCCAACATCGAAATCGAGTGCATCCGGTGTGAACGCGTTGATAGCTTAGAACGAAAGGCGGTTGTTGCGAAGTTCGGCGCCAGCGTGAGCTTCTCCAAGCTCCGCCGGCGCCTGGCCATGGGTTGTGACCGTCTATGCCATCCCGACGGCGACCTTTGCGAGATGAGGTTTCGATGTCTCCAGTCGCTGGATGCAGATGGCTAGCCGTCCGACCTCTTTGAAAGATCCGCGAAATTGAGAGTGAGGAGAACATAGATTTCGGTGTGCAGGAATCCTCCCCGACCTCAATTTGTTCGTCTAGATCTCGCCCTTCGGCTTCTTGCCGGTAGCGTCTTCAATGCCTTTCTCGGCTTTCTTCTTGAGTTCCTCGCGATCCTTATCCGCATCTTCACCGGTGCGGGCTGCGTCGCTAGACGGGTCTGGCTTCCTGTCACTCATGGATATTCTCCTTTTGCTGACCATCCAACCGGACTAACGACAGAACGTTCCCAAACAACCACCGCCTCAAGAGTGGCGCGGTCGGGCTACCCATCATCCGCCGCCGTGTCTCAATCGCATCGCGCGCCGCGTACGAGGCAGGGAAGGTCGAATGCGCCGGCCCATATACCGGCATGCGCCGCTTGGGCTTCCGCCTGTTGGGGGGCGTACCGGCCACCGGAGTACTTCGGCCAGTCGATGGCGTGCCCGTTGCGCACCATCCACGTGTTGACGTCCATACCATCGGCGCGCACGCAATAGCCTACGACGCGATCGTAGCTGGTACCTGTCGCCGTGCATTTCGTCGGACGCGATTTGGCAAGGAAGGCATCCAAAGCTTTCGCGCTTGCTTGACCGCACCTGTACGCCTTGCCTGAAGCGTTCTCGCACATCTGACGGCTCTCGGGTGCGTCGATGCCTTCGAAGCGAACCCGCACTCCATTGATCTCGATCGTATCGCCGTCGATGACGGATGCCCGCCCGGTGATATCGGCCGGGGCAGCAAGCGAGGGAGTGAACGCCAAGGCTAATACGAGCGAGGTTGTCCTGATCATGTCATAATTCCAGATTGAGCTTAGGTTTGGAGATAATCCGTTCGCTTCGTGAAAGAGATAGCTCAAGAGCTACCGATTACGGCGTCCTGCGCACTATCTCTTCAGCGCTACGAAAGCAAAGGCGAACGACAGGATGCCAAGTTGTCGACGCCGATATGTGTTAAATCCCGACAAACCCTTCCCCCTCCTTTGGATCATAGTTGACTCTTCCGTAAACTAGAACATAAACAGAACATCGGTAGCACGAAGGGTGCGTGCTTCCGACAACGACATGCGGAAATTGAACTTCGAAAACGGAGATAAAAACGTGCGCCCGACGCTGAAAGATTCTGTAGCAGATCCAGTTGCCCACCTCGTAGCATGGCACGATGGGGACCACCGAGCTGCGATCGAGACGTTGATGGAGGACGTTCGGCACCTGCGGGAGCAGCTTGCATTGGCAACCGCGGCCATGAGCGCAGGATATACGAGAGGATGGATGCCCGACGAGGAGCGCAATTCCCGCTGAAGGCTAGCAACGCGGTCGCTGCCTAAGGCGAAGATTTCCGTCGTATTTCCGGGGCCTCGAGGTGCTGCGGCGTCTGATCACCGTGGGCTCGCCTGGAGGTACGAGGGCGCCGACCTGATCACGTCGAGGACGACCCAAGGTAGGGCGGTTGACGGCCTTAAGAAGCTTCTCCGATGCAGCAAGTGCAACCACGAGGGCCACATGGAGTTGTCCGTAGCCAAACTACCGAGGTGACGAATGTGCAATCTTTATCAGGTCCGGACCAATCAGGAAGCAATGCGAGACATTGCTGGGGCGATGAGCGAGAGGCTGAACCTTGAACCAGAAGTAGAGGTCTATCCTGACCGCCCTGCCCCGGTTATCAGAAACCGTGACGGAGTGCGCGAGCTTGTCGGCCTCACCTGGGGTATGCCGACCCCGCCGAACATTCTTGGCGATCGACCGGATACAGGCGTCACCAACATTCGCAACGTAACGTCGCCTCACTGGCGCCGATGGTTGAGGCCAGAGAGCCGTTGCATCGTGCCATGGACGCGGTTCTGCGAGTGGGAAGACACCAAACCTCGAAAGACGAAGCGATGGTTCGCGATCGACGAAAGAGAGCCCTTGGCGTTCTTCGCAGGCATCTGGACTGACTGGCACGGCGTGCGCGGATCGATGAAGAACCCGCGAGACGGCAACCATGAGCTTTTCGGCTTCCTCACCTGCGAGCCGAACGACGTCGTCAAGCCTATCCACCCCAAGGCGATGCCCGTGGTGTTGACTACCCGAGAGGAAGTGGACGTATGGATGAATGCGACGTGGGAGGAGGCAAAGACACTTCAAAGGCCCTTGCCCGATGAGCGCTTGATCCTGCTGCCTGTTGCGGAAGCGGCGCCCCAAGGAACGCTGCTGTGAGCGACGAGAAAGCCGGGGACGGAATTCATATCAACCACTACTGCTCGCATCCAGGCTGCAAGAAGTGGGTGGTTTCGGCTATTCCAACAACAAAATCGACGCCCCGCAGTGGTGGTGCTCGGAGCACTATCCGTATTGGGACGTTCCTCGATCCGCTGCTCGTTGAGCTTTGGGACGCTGCCACAAAACGATCAAGATTCATTCAGCCGCCGTTCACGGGATCGGGAGCTAAATCACTCCACCAAACGAGGAGTGATGGAAATGCGCAAGTTAGTTCTAGGCGCGGTGCTTTTGTTAAGTGGTCTGATGGGATCAAGTGCGAACGCAATGCCCATGGCGCAACCTTTGGCGCGGGATACGACAGACATCCAAACGATCGATTACGCTTGCGGGCGCGGGTATCACTTATCACCCCGCGGCTTCTGCCGGCCGAACGGTCCACCGCGCTACGAACGCGAGTGGGGTCGTCGTGGAGATTGGGAAGCTCGTCGTGAGTGGCGAGAACGTCAGGCGCGGCGCGAGTGGCGCGAACGAAGAGCCTGGGAGCGTGAGCGCGAATGGCGAAGAGGCGGGTACGATTACCGCGAGTACCGCTGGTAGCGTCGTTACGGCCCGCTGGAACAAGCGGGCCCAACCCAGCGGTGGGCTTGGCCAGCATGCCGGTCGCGTCCTTTTATGATCGACTCCCAAACAATGCTGTGCTTTCTAGGATTCTCGGGAGCACAACATGCAAACGTTTCTTTCTCGATCCGTAGGGCTTATTCTGATCTCTTGTCTGATGGCGGCGTGCACCCCCAATCAGCGTCTCATAAGGTATCCTGGCAACTGTTACTCGCCCTACGATCGTGCAGCCGATGGGAGCCTTTGCGGCCGTCGTGCGGCGTCGCTGCGTCCAGGTGGCTATTAGGATGAGAATCTCTTTCCCCTCTCCCGCCCCCACGTTGGGCGACGACATTGAGGAAGCCTTACGCAGCGTCGCCCAAGAACTCGGCTACAGCCGTAAACAATTGGTACGGGTTATCGTCAAAGAATGGTTGGAGCAAAACGCCTACCTACCGGTCTTGGATCAAAACGACGAAGGTGAGGCTGGCGGCAATCCCTAGCGGTTGATGGCAGCCCAACTGAAGGCCGCCATCCACCATCTCGGCTCAGTTCACAGGCGTGGCGCCGGCAGTGCCGCATTTGGCGAACTTGCCTTTGGCATCCTTGCACTGGACCTTCTTCTTAGTCGTCTCGCATTTGACGAACTTGCCTTTCGCATCGCGGCACTGCTCGGCGCTCGCCGGCGCAGCGGCGAAAGACGTGAGTGCGGCGACAATCAAAACCGACTTCCACATTCCCGAATCCTCCTTGGCCGTAATTGGCCGAAGCCATGGTTACAACATGATCAGGAAAGCTCAAGCGGCGAGCGTGGTGCGATGAAGGATACCTCTTGTAGATACCGCGCCTTGCGGGTTCGCCAGCGCCTAATTGAAACGGTCGCGAAGAAAGGTCGCGGCATCTCGGGCTTCTTCCGAAGAGATCGTGTGACCGACGCCAGGATAGATTTTTGACGTCACGGGAAACCCCGCCGCTTTGAGTTGGTTCGCCGCAGTCGTCGTCGCAGCGGCTGGTATGGTCCTGTCAGCAGAACCATGCATCATAAAGATTTCCGTTTCGACAGAAGACGAAGTCGGCGGCAACGGCAACAGTCCGGCGAAGGTGACGAGAGATCCTACCTTCCAACGACCCGAAGCAACCGCATCCAGCGCCATGATGGCGCCTTGCGAGACCCCGACGAAGGCCACCCGGTCGAGCGCGTTTTCGAACCCTTCCCGTTTGATGATCTCGGAGACCACGCCGTCGAACGCTCGACGCGCTGCGTCGATCCGCTCGGGACGCATTATCTGGTCATCGACGGCGAACCACTGACGACCGCCTGACCTATGCGGAAACGGCGCGTCAGGCGCGACGAATGCCGTGTCCGGAAGCGTCGCCTGCCAGGAATTTCCCACTGCCTGCATAACGGACCCTCGTCCTCGGATCCCGTGGAACAGGATCACCAGATGATCGGCGCGAACCACTCCTTTTTGAGAGGCGGTTTGTTTCTGGGTGCCTTCCGCCTGCACAATTTGCAAAGGCTTCCCAGCAGGGTCGACCGCCTGGGACACGAGTTTATTTCCTCTGTCCGCGGCCAACACTCGATCCGGATTCGCGACGAGGTAGGTCGCGCCGACAAGGATGATGAAAAGAGAGACTAGGGTCGCGAGATGTGACGACGTCATGGGGCGTTCCTGTTGCATCCAATCAACCTGCATTCAGATTGTTCGTTCCGCTTCGCTGCCAGACAGGCGCTGACATTCTCGTTATGGTCACGGTTTGCCTCGAAACGGCCGAGCCCCTGGATCGGGAACAACCCCGCATATCTCCCGTTCGAGCGGATGCACCACTGCGCACTCAAGGAGATTTCAATGCAGCGATTTGCAGACAAGGTCGTCGTCGTGACTGGCGCAGGCTCAGGAATAGGTAAGGCGACAGCGGAGCGTTTTCTCGACGAAGGCGCTGTCGTGACACTGGTCGGCCGCACGAGATCGAAGCTCGAAGAGGTCGCCAAGCCTTTCCGTGATGATCAATTTATTATCGCCGAGGCGGACGTGTCGAATGAGGACGAGGTAAAGGAGCTGATTTCTCGCACCGTCGAGAAGTTCGGACGCTTGGACGTTCTCGTCAACAATGCGGGTGTCGTCGCCGAAGGCGACGTCGGCACCCTGACGACAGACGACTGGCGTAGAGTAATGGCAACGGATGTGGATGGCGTCTTCTACGCCAGCCGTGCAGCGATCCCGCATCTGAAGACGTCGCGCGGCTCGATCGTCAATGTCAGCTCGGTGTCCGGCATAGGCGGCGACTGGGGCATGGCCGCCTACAACGCCGCCAAGGGTGCTGTCACCAATCTCACGCGGGCTATGGCTATGGACCACGGAAAAGACGGAGTCAGGGTCAATGCGGTGTGCCCAAGCCTGACGCGAACAGGCATGACCGAGGACATGATGGACGACGACAAGCTGATTGCGAAGTTTAACGAACGGTTCGCACTTGAGGGACCGGGAGAACCGGAGGACGTCGCGGCGGTGATCGCATTTCTTGCAAGCGACGATGCTCGCTTCGTGACGGGGGTCAACCTGCCTGTGGATGGCGGCATGTCAGCATCAAATGGTCAGCCGCCCCAGTAAGCTTCGCGCGGCCCCTCGTGAAATTTCCCTAAGGGGCCGCGGTACGTTCTATCCGACAGGTCTTCCCTCTTCCGCCGCCGGCCAGTCATTGGCCGGCTCATCAACGGCTTCATCGTCAGCGGGATCCGGATCGTGCCCATGGGCCACCATCAGGGCGTTGACCTCCACGACAATCATGCTGCAGGCGTCCTCGTAACTGACGCCGTTCACGACCAGGCCATCAACCAATTCCTCCAGCCTGGCGCGGACCTCGCGCTTCCAATCGTCGATCATTTCTCTCTCCTTTGTTTTGCTGTCTTCTCAATCAGTTCTATCCAAACCGGCGCGTGGTCACTGGCGTGGTCCCAACCCCGAACATTCTTGTCCACCTGGGCTCTCACGAGTTTGTCGGCGATGCAGCCGGCTCCTCGGCCTCTACTTCTGCGGCGGGCTTGTCTTCGCGCAAGCCCTTGAACGCACCTTGGCGAACCTGACCGTCCGCCGTCCATCCGGCGAACTCGATTTCGGCAACGAGCTCGGGCTTCAGCCAGACGATATCGCCGGACTTTTTCGGCGCCCCGATCCCTGTGAAAGGAGATTTGGAGGCTTCCATCTCCTGAAGTTTCGGCAGAATTTGCTGGACCGTCTTGGCGCCATAGCCTGTCCCGACGCGGCCGACATAGACGAAGTGCTTGCCGCTGAAGACGCCCACCAGCAAAGAGCGGAACTTTCCATTCGTCTTGGCGTAGCCGCCGATGACGACTTCGTGGCCGGCGCGGCATTTGGATTTCGCCCATGTCTTCGTCCGACCGGACACATAGGGAGCGTCCGCCTGCTTGGACACTATCCCCTCGAGCGACAGCTTGCAGGCCGACTTCAGGACGGCGTCGCCACCGGTCTCGAAATGCTCGACGAACCTCAGCCGAGGATCTTCGTCCGCATCGGACATCAAGGCTTCCAGGCGGGACTTGCGCTCCGTCAACGGAAGCTCTCTCAAATCCTCGTCACCCTCAAACAGCAGGTCAAACGCAAAGTATACGAGGTCGTCCGTCGTCCCTTCTGACAGCGCCGCCTGCAGAGCCGCAAAGTCAGGTGCGCCCTGCTCATCGAGCGCGCATATCTCGCCATCGATGATGCAATCCGTAAGCGCCGACGCCGCCTCTGCAATCGCCGGCCATTTGGACGTCCAGTCCAGTCCCTTACGGGTCTTCAGGGTGACCTCGCCACCGGCGACGCGCATCTGGACCCGGTAGCCGTCGAACTTGATCTCGTGGATCCACCCTTTGCCGGCCGGTGGACGTGTCAGGCTCTCACAAAGCTGCGGCGCGATGAAGCTCGGCATCGCTGATTTGGAGCTTGAGGACTTGGCAGCCTTCGTCCGAGCCGTCTTAGGCTTCGCCAGGCTTTTCGTACCTGCCTTGCGCTCCTCGGCGGCGAGCCCTTCGTGGCTGTCCCACACGGCGTCCGCCTTGACCATATCGCCCTTCGTCATGAACGGCTTTGGCTTCTTCCCCTTGCCAGAGGCGATGGCCTCCATGGTCCGCCCAGAGGCGACCGACGTCTGATTGTCCTCGAGGATAGCCGCGCCATTCTCGTCGACGGCGTAATCGTCGCGGTGCTTGATCAGCAGCCAGTTCGTCCGCTTGCCGCCGTCGCGGTCGTTGCGCATCCGCACCAGAACGAAGCTTCCATGGAGCCGATCACCTTCCAGCGTGAACTTGAAGTCGCCCTTCGCCAGCGCCTGCTCGGGCGTCTTGTTCCCCTCCGGCTCCCAGAAGCCTCGATCCCAAAGCATCACAGTGCCGCCGCCATACTGACCCTTCGGGATCGTGCCCTCGAAGTCGCCGTAGTCCAGAGGGTGATCCTCGACCTCGACGGCGAGCCGCTTATCCCCCGGATCGAGAGATGGGCCTTTTGTCACCGCCCAGGATTTGAACACGCCATCGAGCTCGATGCGGAGATCGTAATGGAGTCGGGTCGCGTCGTGCTTCTGGATGACGAAGCGGCGCCGGTTCGACGCCTTGACCTCGATCTCCCCACTCGGCTCGCGCGTCTGCTTGAAATCTCGTTTCGATCGGTACTTACTCAGATTGTCAGTCAACGCATCAACTCCATACTCAGCAACGACGCCGTAGCTTCACTCAGCGTTCAAGACGGAGAACACTGCTCTCGAAGACCCAAACGATTTGGATTGCCGTTGGTTTCTGATCCCGGCGTCGGCGCAAGTTGATTATTAGCGGACTGAAAAACGTTCTTCCCAACGTCGCAAGCTAGCTGTATGTTCCGCATTTGTTCGAGGGGTAGCTCTCGTTGTCAGAATGAAGTGAGCTCATGTCGGTCGCCTATCTGGAAAAGTTGAACGAGCAGCAGCGCAAGGCCGTCGAACACGGCGTCGGCTTGCCTGAAGGTAATTCCGCAGGTCCGCTCCTGATCATCGCTGGGGCAGGTTCTGGCAAGACGAACACGCTGGCACATCGCGTCGCCCATCTCATCGTCAACGGCGCAGATCCACGCCGCATTCTCCTGATGACATTTTCAAGGAGAGCTGCCTCGGAAATGGCACGCCGCGTCGAGCGCATTTGCCGCAATGTTCTGGGCGCCAATGCCGGCGTCCTGACAGATGCTCTCGCGTGGTCCGGGACATTCCACGGGATCGGGGCCCGCCTTCTCAGGATGTATGCCGAGCAGATCGGCCTCAATCTGGACTTCACCATTCACGACCGTGAGGACAGCGCCGACCTCATGAACCTTGTTCGGCACGAGTTGGGCTTCTCAAAGACCGACAGCCGTTTTCCGACCAAGGGCACCTGTCTTGCGATATATTCACGCGTCGTGAACTCCGAGACGCCGCTTAACGAGATCCTGCGCCAGCACTATCCATGGGTGGCCACATGGGACAAGCAGTTGAAGGAATTATTCGGAGCTTACGTCGAGGCCAAGCAGGCCCAAAATGTGCTCGATTATGATGACCTCCTGCTCTACTGGGCCCAGATGGTCAGCGATCCCGACCTTGCAGACGATATCGGCAACCGCTTCGATCATGTGATGGTCGATGAATATCAGGATACCAACAAATTACAGGCATCGGTTCTGATGGCGTTGAAGCCCGGTGGCCGCGGCCTCACCGTCGTCGGCGACGACGCCCAATCGATCTACTCGTTCCGGGCGGCCACCGTCCGCAATATTCTCGACTTCCCGGCGTCCTTCAGTCCAGCCGCGGACGTCATCACGCTCGATCGGAACTATCGATCTACGCAGCCTATCCTCGCCGCAGCCAACGGCGTCATCGAACTGGCGCGCGAGCGCTTCACCAAGAACCTTTGGACCGAACGGGAGTCGCTGGAGCGACCGAAGCTCGTAACGGTCAAAGACGAGACCGACCAAGCGAATTATATCGTGGAGCAGGTACTCGCCAACCGCGAGGTCGGAATGACGTTGAAGCAGCAGGCCGTGCTGTTTCGCACGTCCAGCCATAGTAGCACGCTGGAAGTCGAACTGACTCGCCGCAACATTCCCTTCGTGAAGTTCGGCGGCCTGAAGTTTCTTGACAGTGCCCACGTCAAGGACATGCTGGCGGTGCTGCGATTTGCTCAGAACCCGCGGGACCGGGTCGCGGGGTTCCGTCTCCTGCAGATGCTGCCCGGCATCGGCCCCAAGACGGCTGGCACCATCCTCGATACGATCGCGTCCGATCCAGAGCCGCTCCTGGCACTCGCCGAAATTCCACCGCCACCCAAGACGGGCGAGGACTGGACATCCTTCATTCAACTGCTAGCAGGCCTTCGGAAAACGCAGGGCGGCTGGCCTTCGGATATCGAGCGTGCCCGCCTGTGGTACGAGCCTCATCTCGACCGCATCCATGAAGACGCAGATACCCGCAAGGCTGATCTTCTTCAACTCGAACAGATCGCCAGCGGCTATCCTTCGAGAGAACGTTTTCTAACAGAACTGACGCTCGATCCACCGGACGCCACGAGCGATCAGGCCGGCGTTCCATTGCTTGACGAGGACTACCTCATCCTGTCGACCGTTCACTCGGCGAAGGGACAGGAATGGCGTTCCGTTTTTATGTTGAACGTCGTCGATGGCTGCATCCCGTCGGATCTGGGAACAGGCACTACGCAGGAAATCGAGGAGGAACGACGCCTCCTCTATGTCGGCATGACGCGGGCCAAGGACAGCTTGTCGCTCATCACCCCGCTTCGGTTTTTCACCCACGGACAGAGCTCGCAGGGTGATCGGCACGTTTACGCGTCACGCTCCCGGTTTATCCCGGCTACGCTGCTGCAATACTTCGAGCCGATGGCTTGGCCGAAGGTCTCGGCCGCAGCGGCTGAACGTAGTGCTCAGCAGGTAAGGATCGATGTTGGCGCGCGCATGCGCGGCATGTGGAAGTGACGTTGGTGCGTGTGTGATCTGAATAGATCGCGAACGCGATGTCGAATTTGGATGAGCAGCTTTCGTACATAAAAAAAGCCCCGAACCGAGTTCGGGGCCTTTGGCGGGGTTACGATCCGTTATGCACGGTCGACGACGTCTTTCACTTTTTCCTTCGCCTCACCCTTGGCTTGCTGCGCGTGGCCTTTGGCTT
Source organism: Rhizobium sp. 22-785-1 (assembly GCF_053521965.1). NCBI lineage: Bacteria > Pseudomonadati > Pseudomonadota > Alphaproteobacteria > Hyphomicrobiales > Rhizobiaceae > Rhizobium > Rhizobium sp. 22-785-1. The sequence continues at coordinate 45,559 of NZ_JBNWDI010000003.1, forward strand.
CCTGAGCGGCGCCCTTGGCTTCCATTTCGCGATTGTCGGTCGCATCGCCTGCCGCTTGGCGGGCTTCGCCAGCGATCTCGTTCGCCTTGCCCTTAACCTTGTCCATCGTACTACCCATCATAGTTCTCCTTCTTGAGCTTGATTGCTTGATCGCTAAAACAACGAGTTGAGGCGCGTCGTTGTTCCTCTTTGTTATAATCTTGACCTAAAGTGACGGATGCTCGACCAAGCGATGCTATTTCCGTCAAGCGCGGCGGTCTCAAAGGAGGGGCGAACTGGGGCGTGCTGCAACCGGAGAAAAGGAGCTGATTACATACTAGCGATCCCCTCGTAGATGTGATCGATCCGCAGACCATCGCGAACGTCGGTACGACCATAGACCAGCAGAAGACCACCACCCATCCGTCGGTGTTGCACTGAGCCGCCCACAAGGAACGCAATGCGTCAGGGGGGTGACGCAAATACCCGCTTTTTAGAGCATTGAGGCAACGCCTGTTATCCCTTTTCTGCCTCAGATCGATCTGGATCGGATCTGCGTCGACGCTCTCTAGACTTCGCGGACGCCCTGGCCTCACGCAACTCATCGAGCGTCGGCTGCCACCAACCCCGGCGCCGCTGGCCCGCATCCGGGTCTTTTCGTGCCGGCCAAGTGTGAACCAGTTCCTCTAAAGTGGCCGAGCGCCATCCCGCCCACACATGTTCATCGGTAGCGTCGGGATGATGCTCGTTGACTTCGTTGGGATCTACAAGCTCGCCGGTGACCTCCGAGATGACCAGGATCCCGTAGGACGTTGTGGCGACTGGACGCCCAACAGGCGGCAGATCATTCGCTCGGCACCGGAAGCCGCTTCTTCCTTCGCTCTGACGCCCTCCGTTTTACCTTTGCTTCATCCTCTGTCCCCTTCCGTGCAATCGCTCTTTTCCGTCGCTCGTCGGGTTCTGCTCGCCTCGCTGCAACCTCGACTGCCTCCCACCGATCTAGCAGGTCTTCATAGGAGGAATAAGGAACCTCCCATACTTTTTCCTCGCCGTTCCAGCGAGCGAAGGGGATCTGCCGCAATTGGTCTACGACTGTCTTTGAATACGGCGTCCGAATTCTGAACCCAGTTTCTGCGACCTCGATGTAGGGAGAGAGAATGGGTTCGAAGTCGTAGGCATCGCGGCCTCGCTCCTGATCGTAGGGATCGCGGCGATCGCGTTCGCCGGCAAGCCATCGATCTATCCGACGCCGTGCAGTAGTTCCGGGCACCTTCCATGCCTGCAATTCGTCGCTCCAGCGAGCATTCGGAAAAGTCTTACGGAATCGCGCGACCGTCGTGCGGTCGAACGTGAACGAGACAGTTTCGGAACTCTTATCTTCGTCGTTTCCAACCAAAGCCCTTCTCCTTCGCGACCAAACGTCGAGCGACCGGCTTTCGTTCACCCTCCTAGCCAGCGGGCCGAAAATGGAGAACGAACTCCACGACTTTTTCCGAAGACATCTCGCACGGCTTAAGAACAGAGCCGGAATCATTGGTGCGATATAAATTGAATGACACGATCTCACGTCCACCAAGTTCTTCGGCGAACAGCCATACTCGTCGTCCATCTTTCGATCTGTGGACGGTCGCGGCCCAACGGCGGCCACCGAAGTTTCCCTCTTGGTGTCCCTCTGTGAGTTCTTCCAAGGCTTTCTCGAATGCCACCGGGGATTTCATGAGTCGGGATTCCTTCATTACCGTGCGAGTTGCGACCCCGGCTCGATAGTGGGGTATGGTCACCGCGACGGAAACGTTCGGATCATCCAGACGGTGGTAGGTACTTCTTTCTAACGAGGGATGAGCGCCGAAGAAGCTTCTGACCACATTGTGTCTCACTTGACTAACTATAGCGTCTCACCGGCGTCGCCTAGGGGGATCCTTAGTGTGGTATATTTGGCGCCTAGGATTAAAGTCCTATGCCAGGATTAACGAATCCTTACCCAGTCTCATTCTTCCGGAAGACCCTTTATCAGGAAATCAGTGACGCGTTCCCGAGACTTTGCTTTGGAATAGCGCACGGTAAAACTACCTTCATCATCGCTAATCCGTTGAGGTCCCTTGGTTTTTGCAGCTTCAAGAAGCTGGTCGAAGTCGGCCTTCGCCCCCGCGGGGGTCCATCCGTGGACATCTTCCATAGATTCTCGCTCCTTGATCGCGCCGGGAATCACGGAAAGGATTTACCAGCCACTCCAACGTACCGTTACAATCGACTCCGATCAATCGATCGGATGGTTCAAAGGAGCGACTGTAATGGCATCCGAATACATCATCCTCGATACCAACATCCTCTCCGAAGCGCAGAAACCTCGACCAAGACCCGAACTTGTGGCCTGGCTGGAGACACTGCCTCCTTCAAAAGTAGCCATCCCATACTCCGCATTCTTCGAAATTTCATACGGTATCGAACTTATCGTCGACAGCGATCCACAAAGAGCGCACAAACTCAGGAATTGGCGCGATCATTTCCTCAGCCTCGATTTCATGATACCCGAAACGACGCCCGAGGTTGGCGCGATCATCGCGCGAATGGCCTGCAAGGGTCCGCTCAAGGACCACTGGATCATGTGGCCCGATTCGACTGGCGGGCAGAAGAAGAAGCTCAAATTCGGAAGCGACCCGATGATAGCCGCGACCGCAATCGCTCACGAGATGCCGATCGCAACATTGAACGCGAAGGACTTCTTGTTGATCGACCGCTACTTCCCTCTACCGGGCCTTTTTGATCCCTTGAGCTTGGAATGGATAATACATCCTCCCTCAGGCTGGAGCTTCGAAGACAACTCGGCGGGTTTGCAGAACAGCAGCCTTAAAGGAAAAGCGGTCGGAGCACGGGAAGCAGATACAGGCGGATGCAACGTCATCAGACTTCGCGCGTGATCAGTCCCTCACGCAAGATGGCAAGGCAGAGGGGGCACATCACGAGGTTGGTCGGCCCTCCTGCAAAAGTGATAAGCATCTCTCCGTCGCGACGGGACAGGTTTAGGTAAATCGGCTAGCGAACTAAACGGAGTCGGTTGAGCAATAATGCGGAGATCGCTTATGGTGCGACTAGCCATCTTTCGTTTTGATAGTTAGTCCGCCTTGTGAGCCCTCACTAGACGAGTCACCCCGTCTCAGTAAATGCGACGGCGTCAACGATCTTCTACCCTGACGGTTTCCAAGAAACTTGTAAGAGCCTACTCCATCGATCGAGACACTAAATATTAAGCTCGCCCCTTATCCGGCCCGTAACTCTCCCGCGCTATGAAAAGTCACAAGGAGAAACGACATGGACATAGCTCAGCCATCCCAAGCGGCATCTCACAACCAAGAAGACTTCAGTAGCCACCAATTGGCACAGTTCGAGTCGATCGCGAACAGCTTTCGAAAATCTCAAAAGAAGCAGATCGAGTATCTACTGGCAATGCTAGAAGCGGGGCAACAGCTTCGAGACGTGTCGGACTATGACGGAGAACGTCTTGAGGCTTGGCTTCGTACGCAATTAGGCGTGGCGGAGGATGAGGCTCGGATCATCGCACGGTGTCCACCGGACGTGCTCGCCCATAGGAGCATTCTGGAGGCGGGAAACCAGACTGTCGCGACTATTCACGCTATCATTTCTTCAGACGAACGCACGCGTTCGGAGTGCTACATCCGTATCAAGCGGAAGGATCGCGTGGATGTAGGCGTCGTCGAGGAAATTAAGCAAGCGCACGCCCTCAAGACGATTCCCGCGGAGGAACTTGAGAGAACAGAACGCTCTAAAGAATTCGATAGGGCTGCAACAGAGTTTGGCGCGGCTTCTTTGGCTCGACTCGAGCACTTGACTGAAAGACTGCTCGGCGTGTTTGACAGCACGTTTAGCACGCCTGGTGAAGAGGAGGCCTGGTCGAGAGATGCGAAGCATCCTTTACGAAAGGATGCCGCAAAAGCACTCAAGATGTTCGAGGCGTTGTTCGGAACCAATCACGCTCCGCGTGATCGTGCATCGGCTACGGCCTCCCAAGGCATTGCGATAGCTTCGCTCGCCTACACCTGGCACACGCTCAGGGACCTCGCGACCGGCGCATTCGGCGATGGAGCTGAGTTGGGACAAGGCAACGTGTTTCGATCGCGGCCACGAAAATGCCTTGAGTTCCTCGCCGGCAGACGCCACTCGGCAATCTCGCATTCAGAGGCCCTAGGCCCCTTCCCATATCTGCGAGGTATTCCCTCGTTCGTTGACATCGACGCAGGCGTAGGCGGAACCGCGTTGGGCCTCGAGGCAGCGGGGTTCAAGGCCGCTGGGATTTGGGTCAGCCAACAAGCATCCCAAAAAGCCTTGTGGCGAAACAGACCCTCATGGAGCCCGAAGTGGTACTTGCCGAAAAATGGGTTCCTCACGTTCGCACGGGATCTTAGTCGCCTCAAGAGACGTCAAGCCGTCGATCTTGTTACCAGCGGTTTGCCGTGGGATTACTACTCGCCCAAAAAGTACCACGAGGCTTCAGCATCCAGGGCATTCAAGAAATCGGTGCTGGCCGTCAGAATTCTCCGTCCAAAGGTTTTCGTGTTCGAAACCGATCTCCCCAGCCCGGATCATGTGGTAGCGAAGCCGTTCGAGGACGCAGGATACGATGTGCGCTGGCACTCGGTGGACGTCTCGTCATTGGGATTGGCTCAAGCCAAGTCTCGCTCAGTCATGATCGGAGCCAGAGACGGACACCTTGATGGATTCGTGCTGCCGGTCGTTGACCCGCCCCACACGCGCACCTTGGCGGAGACAATAGGAGATTTGGTCGGAGGGTCTGATGAGCACGGCAAAAGGTTGTCGGATGAAGCGCCCTGTCCTGACGATCTCGCGAAGTGGACGCATCTTTGCAGCGAGCGCATTCCGCTCGCCCCATCGCTGCCGAAATATCATGGACGCAAGAAGAGCCGGGACTGGCGTGCGTGTGGCATAGATATCTCCGAATACACCTCTCGTCCCCCCTTGCCAAAAGAACTGAAGTCCCCAGGATGTTTTCGTCTCACAATCCGCATGCTTGGAAGGATACAAGGCTTCCCGGACAAGTGGCATCTCGTCGCAAGTCCTATCGACGCTCATCAAGTCGGGAACGCCTTTCCGCCACCTGCGGCAAAGATGCTGGGCTTGGCCATACATTCAGCCCTGACGGGAGCCGCTTTCGACTACCAAAATGCAGCGAGAGGCCGCAGCCTCCTCCACTATTTTGCTCGCGAGATCAGGCCTGCATGCGGACCAGAGTGGCCGACAAAGTCTGCATCGTGGTTCCTTTCCGACCCGAAGATCGCCTTCGCGAAGACGGGCGGAACTCTTCATCGTAAGAGGGTCCACTATCAGGGCATGTCGACAAGCGACCATCCTCCATCCCTGGACCAATCTAGCGTCTACCTCGACGACGAAGACAGGACTGACCTATGAAGCGGCCGTTTGCCGCTTCTCCTGCAGGTCGTGGAACATCGTTTTCAATTCTCGTTCTACGTCCTGAAAATCGTAATGCGACCCTGTCCAACGTTGCGCCTGGTCTACTAATAGCTTCACGTTGCAGCCGACGTCATAAACAAGCTCGACGATGCGTCCTTCGTGCTCGAAGCGGTAGAATTCATTTCTATCAGCGTCTCGACCGACGTCGATCTGTTCCACGGCGTTTTCAAGACAGATCTGGCGCAACTCAAGCCACATCGCGACCAATTCCGTGTTCTCGATCACGCCCGGCGCATCGTAGTCAGGGATTAGCGAGTATTCAAGAAAGCTGGATTTCGCTTCTTCGAAAGCCCTCTCAAGGGCACCGTCCTCCGGGTATCCCAGCGACACAATGGGTTCGCCGTAACCGCTGACGTCGCCCGAATAATACGACCAGCCATTAGTTCCTACAGGCACTTTCTCGACCGAAACCGTCTGAAGACGAACGTTGTCCCAAGTGATCTCTTTCTGCCCCGTGTATTTGGACAACGGAAAAACGAACTTGACGGGCGCGTGCCAAACGACGCCATGCTCGTCTTCGCGCTCGAAGGTAAGGTAAGCGATGTCCTCACCCCGTCGAAGACGCGGCTTCAATCCGAGCTCCATGGTCAACGGCCCGAGGATTGCCTCGATCTCGTTCAGACGGTTCTTCAAATATGCCATGACGTGCCTCCCAACGGTATTGGAAGATCGTCGGACAGAGCGACGCATACGACAATTTGGCCGACTCGACGTGGCGTCGCCGTTAACCATAGTTAAAATTTTAATAAATGTAGAATTGACGCCGAGGCTGTTCGGCGTCGGAATGCGCACACGAATTCTTCGCTGGATAGGATTGGCACAATGCAGATAGTGCGAATAAGACGCTCAAAGGCGCTCCGAAGCTAATTGCTTCCTTTCGTACTGCGCGCCTTTATGGCGTTACTGCTAATGTTTGAATGAGAACAGACCGGAACGTTGCGGTTCTCGTGTTCTCGGTGCCAGATAAACTGTATCCATAAGTTCGTTGCCGTTCACTTGCCGTTCACTTGCTCGCTGCTCCGTTATACTGCGACAATAGTGGCGTTCTGCAAGTACAGGAGTAGCGCATGAAATTTCTAATTCCCGACACTCGCGTGCCAGCCGTGCTTAACATCTTGTTGAGCCGCTTCTTCATGCTCATGCTCATTTCCTTGAACTCTGACGTACGATCGTTTCTCGGAAATTTAGACCACCATACGTCGCCACGCGCAGATGGCAAAACCGACCGAACCATTATCCCACCAGCCCAGGTTCACGCCGAGCTGTCGGTCGGTAACATTAAATCCTTCGACAAGCGCAACGACGGACGCAGCAGCAACCTAGTCGGTGTTCGGACGACCGCGACGAGGGCGCTGGTGAACCTCACGGAACTGGTCGTTGAACACCAGAAAGATGGCGACGTTCGAATAGCCGCCCTGCACGCCGCCTAGGCCACCTCCCCTACATCCCAATCAATCGAGAACCATGGACTGCCTTCGGGCGGATCGGAAACCCGTGCGCGATCGACCAGTGCCAGCACTCAGGTCCGGACAAGTCTTGGTCTCATCGAACAAAGCTCGCGAAAGGAACACAATGCGCAATATCATCGACAAATTCATCCTCGCGGGCAGCGACGGCCCCTCGGACCTTAACGCGGGTTTGTCGCGCCGCGACAGTCAGGTGGCACGGGCGGAGAGCTACCTCCGCTACATTGATCGCCAACGCTCGAACCGCGCGCGTCTACGCTCCAATTTAGCGAAGACCAAACCGGCCGCGGAAAAGAACTTCCCGGCGTAGGTGCTCCCGCCACCGAGCGCCGAGCGTCACGCCGGCGCTAACTAATCCCACTTTATTTTCGATAAGCGAGACTCCATGTCCATCATCTTTTCCCGCTCCGTTACGCTTATGAACGCACGCGGACGCGCAGGCCTCCGCTTCTTCAATCGGCGAGCCGTGAAGCCAACACGTTTGCTCACTTCTCAAGATACCGCGCTACTTTGCACGGTTATGCTCAGGCCTGCCAGTCGCGTCATTCTCGGAATCACTGAGGGCAAAGCCACACGAGTTCTCTCGTCGAAAGCCGCGAAAACGGTCCGCGATTTTCCAGTCAGACGCACAGTGAGGTGCCGTGTCAAAAGATGAGGACCGCATCGAGAGGCTCAAAGCCTGTCACGATCCATCACTGGTAGATGGTTTCCTTCTTCTATGAGCAACAAGCCCCAAGAGGTTCAAATGCGCTCCTATTTGACAAGCCAATTCCCTACATCTGTAGCTCCGCATTGTCTCGGGGAGCACGTCCCAAGCAGTTTTGCCGCTACCCCACGTATCGCCACCGGGGAGGCGCTTCGAGTGATGGACGCCTTCGCGAGACAGGCGGTCGAGGCGGGGCTGAGGGTTCAGGTCGCTTACGAAGAGCTCCTTGAGTATCTCGCATTGCTCAACGAAGGATTCGACGAGGAAAACGATCGGGATCTGATCCTGGTACCGCCCAGTTTCGTGGCCTTTCGAGCCAGTTTCGAGTTCGCGGACGCCCTTACGTATCTCCGTTCTCACTAATTCGAGATCGCTCTCGCCCCTCAACTTCATCAAAGGAGACAAAAATGAGCCATCTGTGCAACGACGGCCCCGAAGTGGCGCCCGGTCTATGGATCAATCCCGATGCTCTCTCGGCACGCGACCACGCCGTTCGGCGGACCTTTTCGCGCATGACCAGCGGACGCCGGAGCGTCCCGCCTTCTGTCGCTTACCAAGCCTACGAGCGTTCGGTCGCTCGGGAGAACTCCTATGCGGCACTGATGGGCGTCGAAATGATCGAGCTAGCCACTCGCAACGATTTTATCGCGTCAGCCTGGGAGGAGCGCGCCGAGCGCAGCGCGTTTCGCCTGCTGCACTCTCGTCGCGCGATCGCCAACTAAAGCAACAAACTACCACGACTATCGAAAGGATTACGACATGCTGAAATTCAATTCGCACATGCCGCGGCCCGAGCCGAATTACATGGGATCCCTGCGCCGCGGGCGCTTAGGCTACGCGGCTTTTGCCGGGTTTGTTCCCTTGTTAGTGCCCTACTCCGACCATCCTCATAACTGGAAAATCGCGCCGGGCACGGGGGGACGTGGTGAAGCTCTGATCGAGGAGCTTTCCATTCCTCGGCCCCTGTATCTCCACTAAGCGGCCGATCTGAACCGGCCCGGCCTTGCCGCCTCTGAAAAAGCAATTGGCAGTATTTTACTGAACAGGATGGAAAGCCATGCAGAAGATCGCGTCAACCAGAACCACGCATCGCATCGCCACGTCGGCAGTTGGAAGAGCGTTAGTCGCTGAAAGGGAGCGTGCGCACGTCTCGCCTCCTATCGAGAGGCGAGGGCAGTCTAGACACACGTCTGCTCAGTATGTCATCGCGGCGGATGCGACGAACTATCACTTCTGCGCGGAGATTGACGCGTACACGCGCAGCATCCTGGGATTCCGATTGAGAAGCTTCGCAGAAAGCTGAGAAGCCTGTCTTCTGCGGTCAGAGCTAAAACTCTCAGCTACGAGCGACGAAGCTTAGTTCGGCTTCACGTCTGTACAAAGTGTCAGCACAGCCTCTGGGGAGATATCGAAGCCTTCGCAGATGCCGAGTTCAACGAGCCACGAAACGTCGGCTCGTGGAACACCAGGAAGATCAAAGTATCCTGTGAAACCGCAAGCACGACGATCGCAGAACCCGATACGAATGCCACCGCTGAAATCATTTCGTCGCCGCGAGGAATATTTCGGCAGGTCGAGGGGATGCAGCTTTCGGACTAGCTGACGTAGACCTCAACGCCTTGGGACCGCTAGCGCTTCTTGTAACGCCTCCATCATCATTAGGAAAGACATCTATGAAGAACGAAGGAAACCGCCCTCCCTCGATCATTGCCGGTGTGCCGGCCGCTGAGATCGATAAAAAGCTCTTCGGGCATCGAGGTCGATTGCGCGCAAGGCGGGCCATTCTTGAGCGTGTTCGGTATAGCCGCGCAGGCGTCGCTCCGGACGACAAGGTACCTGGTGCTACGGTCTATCTCCAGCCCGACGCAGAACATGTCGGGCGCACGGGGCGAGACGCGCTTGACGTCGGCGACGTCTGGATGGAGGCGACGCCTTCCAGCGGGCTGAGATCCGTCGATCACGTTTCCAAGTCTTCGTTCCGCGGCCACGTCCCATATCGTGGCCAAAACGCGAGCCTATCCGCCGAAAGCATGATCGAAGCGCGGCTGGCCAAGATCCTGCAGGTGCATCGATCGGTGATCGAGATCAGGTCACAATATCCGCGCGTGCAGTACGTTGACGACGCAACGCTGCGTGAAACCGTTTTCGACTTCTGGGTCATGTTGAGCAATCAGCAGCGTGTCGCAGTCGCGGTCAAACCTGCGAGAAAGGTGCGCTCATCCGGGATCCTCAGGACTCTGCGGCTGGTCTCCGATCAGGGAATTGGTGGCTACGCCGACGCCGTCGCACTTTTCACCGACGCTCGCGCGGGCCTCGAAGACGAGTATAACGCAGCTTGGATCCTACGGTCCAGGCGGATGTTCAGCCAGACTGAGTACAACCAGGCTCTCGAACGCATCAGCGTTGTTCACGGTTCGACGCGTTTCCATGATCTGCTAGCTGGCGCTGGATGCCAGGCCGCGCGTCGAACTGCAATCTGGAACCTGATCGACCAGGGCGAGCTAGAGCCAGAAGAGCATGGTCGGATCGAGGACTTGTCCTGGCTTCGCAGAAACACTTTTCATTGAAGGAGAGGGAAGATGAAAGCAGCTATCAGACGTACGCCAAGCAAGGCTAACCCCAAACATACTCGTGCGGGCACGTTTCTTCGGTCTGCCGAAAACGACGTAGTCCGATCGAGCGCTTTGCTATTGAATCTGGGGCGCGCAAAGCGACACTTGGACAATGTGGTCGCGGTGAATTTTGGGCCTGAAGCAGCTCGAGCACGACACACCGCCGGTCGAGGAGGTCGCTCTGCAGATATGCTGTCGGTCATGCCCCCCTACACCGACGACAAAACTGGAGGCGGCAAGATTTTCCATCATATCGAATGCCCGCTACCCCTTAGCTTGTCGATGTGGGCGCGTAAGGCCGATTTTTGCAGGAAAGCAAATACCTCTTGATAGTCGCTGGCGCCTTCGCTCGTTGGAGATCCGAAGCTACACAGTTGTCGCGAAGTTAGCTGCAAGTCAACGCCGTGGGTCCTTCAATCCAACTAGAGTTGGCCGCTTGAATACTGACCCGTCCACGCCGCACTGCTTCGGGTAACCGGTTCGACATCGCAAACTCGCCCCAAATCGGCGAACAGCTCCGATAACTCGCCCCCTGATTTGGCAGCTTGTGCCGAACAAAGCGCCGACGCCATCGCGACGGCGAAGGACTACCTGCGCTCTGTAATCACCCAATTACTTCTCGAAAGGACTACCGAATGAACGAGCTTGTCCGCAACCTCCGCCTTCCAGTGCCGCGCTATTGCATCTGGAAGACCGCTCTCATCACGATCGACGGCAAACATCAGTACCGGCTGGTCGACACCGACGAAAGAGAACACACCATGGTTCCGGTCGATCGCCCTGACCAGCGTGAGAAATTCACCCATCTCCGGTTCTACGACTTGATTAAGAATGGTCGTGCCGAAGTGCAGCAGTACTACTTTGCGGACGGGCGGAGAAAAACCCGGTCCAAACCCGAAAGACCGACAGTCGTCGATCTGCCTGAAAAGAAAATGCTGCGTGTCGTCGCCTATCAAGCCTATCTGGACGCCTGGCTCCGACGCAAGCACGCTGCCGAACACGATCCTAGCGTATCGAAGATTCACCTGAGCGACCCCTCGCTCGAGCGGGTTCTTCCGCAAATCCGCGAAGAACTTGAACCGAAGAAGCTGCAAGGTGGCACGGTCACTTCCGTTGTGAAAATGCCCAGCCCGCGACACTTTCGGCGGTTGATGGCTCGATATCAGGAGAGCGGGTACGACGCGATGAGCCTTACTAAGTTGTGCTCGGGAAAAACCAAACGTCTTGAACTCCATCAGGCGCAGGATGTGCAGATCTGGAGCCAATTTGCGCGCGAATACGCAAATCCGAAGAAGCCTTTTGTGACGGACGTGCATAGGGCGCTGGTTGCCCATCTCGTAGAGCTTAATACCGAACGCGACGCGCAGAACATCCGGCTGCATTCAATCCCTTCCTACAAGCAGTTTCTCAAGCTTGTAAAAGCATTGAACGCATTTTGGCTTGCCGCCGCCCGCGAAGGAAAGGAGGCCGCGGCAAACCTCTATCGCATCGCGTACGGAAATCACGAAGTCGAACGTCCCGGCGAGGTGGTCGAGTTCGACGAATTGACCGTGGACCTGATCGCATGGTTATCCTGGGCCAAGCTTCTGGACCATCTGACCAAAGACGAGCTGGCCGCGATCAAGCGCGTGCGCTTGAAGGTTATCGTAGGGATCGACGTCGCCACCAAGTGCATCGTGGCAATGAGATTCACTCCGGCCGCGGCGACCGAAAAGACGATGATCGACGCCGTCGAGATGGTGGTGACCGACAAGTCGCCGTTGGCGAAGCTTGCCGGCGCGGAGAGCTCGTGGCCATACCATTGCCTGATGGAAACGGCCGTAGCCGACAACGGAGGAGCTCTTGCGTCAAACGCCGTGCGTGCCGTGTTCTCTGCTCTCGACGTGCAGTATATGCATCCACCAGCGGGTGTACCTTGGCTTCGTGGTTCCATCGAAGCCGTCTTCCGGACGTTCGGTGGCCAGCTTCTAGCATGGTTCGAAGGAAGGACATTCAGCGACATCTTTGAACGCGGCGACTACCGGTCGGAGGATCGTGTGACGCTGTCGATCGATCAGCTCAATCTTCTTCTCGTCCAGGCGGTCGTGGACATCTACCACCATCAGCCCCACTCGGCGACTGGCGAGACGCCGCATACGCGATGGATGAGACTGTCCGCCAAGTTCGGTGTGCTGCCGCCCCCGCCCAGGAGCGTCCGGAGAGCGGTCTTCGGTACCCGTACCTATCGCGACATCACGGAGATGGGCGTCACGATGTTCGGCATCACCTACCAGTCGAAGCAACTTCAGCAGTTCCGCCTCGCTTCGAAGAGCTCCGTCCTGATCAAGGTCGACCGCTTCAGTCTGGACGCCGTGTCGGCGTGGAACGGCGACGGATGGATCACCGTGCCGGCGACGATCCGCGTCCCGGAGGACGTCTCGATCTGGGAATGGACGGCCGCGGCACGTGCGGTCGCGGTGGAGAATGGTCGAAACGCGGAACCCGGCCTCGCATCCATGCTAGGCGCCGTCAACCGCCTGCGGCTTTCCGGTGAGGCAGCGTCGGCACGTGCGGGGATTGCGACGGCACCTATCGACGAAGCTGCTTTGCTCAAGGCTCAGACTGCGTATTTCGACAATGTTTCGTTCATCGACGACGTGGGTGAGCAAGATCCACAGCTCGCACGCCTCGTCCTTGCCGATGATCCTCTGATGGTCGGCATCTCCGGCCTGGACGACGACCTGTTCTACGCCGTCAAAGACGCGCACGCAGATTCAGCACCTGGAGCCGCCGTTATCCCGGCCGCGCCCGCACCGATCCGCACCACTTCCGACATCAAGATTTGAGGAACGCACCTATGACCAACGAAGCCAACTACAATTCGAACGTTGCTACCTCGGCCGCAGCTCGCCTAGCAGCGGCACTCGACCCAGCCGCCCGCATCAGGGCAGAGGCGTTCGGCAAGCTCAACAGCATGTACATCGAGTCCGAGCAGCACGTACGCGTCAACGCCGCCACGACGGAGATCATCGAAAACGCCGCGGCTGCATTTTCCGGCGAGGTCGGCAAACGTCGAGCCCTTTTCGTGCTCGGCGAGAGCGGCTCAGGCAAGACGACGGCGTTGAAATACACGCTGTTAAGCCGTCCGGAACTTAAGCCGTATTTCGACGAGCGTGGGAACGAGATCCGTCCCCTGATCCACTTCGAGGCCCCGAAGCCGACATCCATGAAGCTTCTCGGCCGCAAAATCATCGAGGCAACTGGATACCCGCTTTCGGACGCCTCGCGCTACACCGAAAACGAACTCTTCGAACTCGCCAAGCGTACGCTAAGGGAGCGACAGGTGATGTTTCTCTACATCGATGAAATGCAGCACGTCCTTCGCGCCAACAAGAAGGCCGACATCGTCAATGTCGCCGACACCCTCAAGAGCCTTCTGCAAATCGAAAACTGGCCGCTGCATCTGATCATCGCCGGCATGCCGGTCCTTGCGAAGTTCATGGAGCATGAGACTCAGCTCAGAAACCGGAGCCTGATCGTGTCCTTGGAGCAGGTTACCTTTCCCGCAGACCTGGAGCGGGTAAAAGTTATCGGCATTGGCATCATCCGGGGCCATGCGGGACTCCAGGTCAATGACGCTCTCTTCACGAACGACTTCGTCCACAAGCTCATCAAGGCTTCCGACGGCGGGTTTGGCACCATCATCCAGATGACGCGCGCGGCTTGCCAGATCGCAATGCGAAATGGATTGAGCGAAGTGACCGGCGAGCATTTCGCCGCCTGCTACGCTTTGGCAACCGGTAGCCAGCCGGAGCACAACATCTTCCTGTCCGCAGACTGGCGATCTCTTTCGCCGTCCACAGCCCTCGCTGATCTGGCCGCGAAGCAGGCACGGGCCGACAGGGTCGCAAAGGCAACCAGCGCAGCCAGGGAGGCTTGAGAATGCTCAAGCGCGTAGAATTTCACGCCATCGAAACTCTTCAGAGCTTTCTTTCCCGCACGGCGGCAGTGAATGGAGCGGGCGACATGCGCTCGCTCCTGAAGCACCTCGGTACGAATTGGTCCCAGATTTCCAGCGACACGCAGTCCGACGGACGTAACCTTGCAGCCGATCTTGGCATCTCGGCTGCAAGACTGGACCACGCGAAGCTTCGGAGAATTAGTCGAACGCGCGTAAGCGTGAACGGCCACGAGTTCAAGGCGGGTTCTTTTCGCTCCGGACCACATCACTATTGCCCGCTCTGCCTCGTGCACGACATGACGGTAAATACGGGCAGCGACCTCGAGAGGCCGTTTGCGCGCCTGCCGTGGGCGCTGGCAAATATTGACGCCTGCGCTGTGCATGGCGTCCGTCTCGCGGTTACCGAGGATTTTGGCCGAGCCTCCAACGACTTCGTGAGGTGCGTGTCGTCGCGCTGGGCAGTTGTAGATTATCATGCGTCACGGTGCGAGGCCGTCGAATTAAAGGCATCGGATCTGTACTTCTCCGATCGGCTAGGCGGAGGCTCTATTAGAGTACCTTTGCTCGACGAACTCACTTTCCAAGCTGCACTTGACCTCTGTGAGCATGTCGGTTGTCATCTTGAGCATGGCTGTGAGATCTTGAGCGTATCTCAGCAAGCGCCGGAAACGAGAGCACGTCTCCGACAGGATGGCTTCCACTTGATTGCGCAAGGCGAAGAGGCTCTTCGCAATCACCTTACCGACTCTGCGAAGCGGTACTGGGCGACGGCCGCCTGGCATCCCAGGTCTTCATTGTTTGGCAATCTCTACCAACTTTTAGACAGGAACGTTGACGCCTACCCCAAGCTGACGGGACTGTTGCGCGGAATTGCCCAGGAACACCTGCCACTAGGGCCAGAGGACATCTTTCTAGGGGCCCCCTGCGAGCGGCGCATCCACACTATCTCGACAATTTCTCGGCACTACAAAATTCCTAGGCCAACGGTGCGGGCGATGCTGAGCCGCGCTGATCTGTTGGATACCTCTCATCGCTTCAAAGGAGACGCCGATATCGCTTTCGGGAAAGACGTGCTTCGAGACGAGTTCGAACACGAGGCGCATTTAATCGGTCATGTCGCGCTAGTGCGGAGGATGGGACTTTCAGACTTCACCGATACATGCATCTTCGACCCAAGCTGTGACTTCGCGCTACGCACTCGATCCACAGTCGATCGAGGAGAGCTTTACAGCGTAGGAGACGCTGAGCAGCTTTTCGACCGGCTGACCAAATCTGTTGCCGCCGGAGGAGACGACTTTGTCACGATTCGAGACGCCGCTCGGCTGGCTCTCACATCTCCTAACGAAGTTATCCAGCTTCTCGCCGGCGGCGCGCTCAAGAGCGTCGCTGGATTTGGGCGGCATTTTTTCGGAATTAAAGTCTCGTACTTGGAAGTTCGAGGAAAGACCCAAGCGCGATACGACGCAACCGTTCTCCACTACGAGGAAGTCGCGCACGAGTTAATTATCTCTGTTGCGCTTGCCAACACACTTATGCGCGAGCGCAAGCTTCCGGTTTCGATCGTCGACCTGCCTGGCTTCTCCAAGACTTATCCGGTCATCAGCCGGGCCGCGCTTGAGGTCTTCCGTGGCGAGTACATTTCCTTGAACGAGTGCGCCGCCGAGAAGGGACTTCAGCGTGGAACTTTGATCAAATGCTTGGAAGACGCAACGGTATGTCCATCCATCGCTACAGATGGCGGGGTACCCGTGTTCTATAGAAAACAAGACATCGAGCGCGCGTTGGCCGGACAAGCCCAAGTGTCTTCCTGACGCAACAGGTTCGGCTAAGGAGGTCGGGTTTCCGCTACTCGACAACGTGAGTGTTAAAAAAAAATCCATGTGCCTGTGAGCCGTGCCGAAGAGCTACGTTCGATGAAAAGGTGTAGGAGCTGATCTCACACCTGGAGCAAATATTTCGGCGGCGGCGTAACTCCGGCCGTCGCTCATGTGTGACCAGGTCTTCAAGTCCGCTCTGGGCGCGTTTTCATTAGAGCCATACGCATTGATCGTTTGGACACCGAAGAGCACGAGCGCGAGCCTGTCGGCAAATTTACTGACCGCTGCAAAGGTTCCCACCGCACCTCGCCTCGTCGATTGGGATTGGTACTGGGACGGCGTCGCTCAAACGGGGCGTTGCAGCGACGCCGTAGTGATCCTTGCAACGAGCGATCTTATAAATCTCTAACCGCAGGACGCATCTGTGGGACAGGCAGGTCGGGGTCGCTTTGCCCTTCCTACACCGAAAATCGGAGAAGCCGACGTGGAACACAATTGGACAGATGACTAAGAACCTCCAACTTTCCAGCGAGAAATTGTATTCGGCAAAGGAACTGGAGCAACTAGGGTACTCCAGAACGGCGACGGGTCGTCTAATGGAAGCTGGAATACTAACCTCGCCGCTCCGCGGCGTCTATCGTGCGACCGGTGGGGAAGATGCGCCCCTGTTCGACAAGCTGGGCGCCATGTCCAAGCGCTGTCCCAATGCGGTGTTCTTTCTATTTACTGCAGCAGCCGTGCATGACCTAGTCGTGCGCGATCCGAGTTATGAGCATATCGGCTTGCCGCCGAGCCGGCGCGCCGCTCCAATCTTCTCCGACGGGGATCTCCCGTTGGACGTCGTGCGGTGGTCGCGGCTGGAAGACTGCGAGATCGGCGTAGATACTTACCGGCATCTAGAGGTCGATATTCGAGTAACGTCGCCAGAGAGAACCCTTTTCGACCTGTGGAGATACTCTTTCAAAAATCCCACGTTAAAGGGTACGCATGAGCGCGTGACGGACGAAAACCTTTTCGACTGCTTTGCGGCGTATTTCGAAAAGGTGTCGAGGGATACGTGCAGACTGGGAGATCTCGCCGCCGCGTTGGAAACGCGATCGACCACACTTCAAGCGTATGGCGATTTTTTGCTTACTTTTGAGCGAGGCTTCAACGCTCGGCTCGTGTTCTGAGCGATCATAAGACGGTGGGGCTCATGTCCTCCATCGAGGACCCTCATATCAGATCGACAGAAAATGCTGGCCTTCCACAAGCATTCGTTAGCGGAGGCGGATTCTGACCGGAAAATTTCGAAACGCGTTGAATCATTCGATCCAGCGCGGCAGATGTCTGATGGTGTTGGAAGCGATCCTCACAGGTAGTGGCGCGTGGGGAATCATTCTACCTCTATGCCCGCCGGACCTTTCCTGACTACGAAAATATCCGCACCGGCCTCACAAGAATTCCCAACTGCTCCATCAGCTTCGAGGCGGATTTTTTTGAGCGCCGCGCCCGCCCTCGTCCTCAATTTCTTTCAGAAACGCTTCAAGCGAAGACGACTCCTCTTTCGTTGATATCTCCTTCCATAAAGAGTGGCAGCCGAGGGTTTCCAGGTGGCTTCGCACATGAGGAGATAAGCGTGGATCTTCCAAAATCTCCTGTCTAACCCCGTTAAAGTAGCGAGTTCGGTCGTCATTCAGCTTGAAGTGCATATCCATGATCGTCTCGTTCAAGTCGGGATCCGGATGCGCCTTCGGCCACGATATCGGTGAGATTGTTATCGTCGCGCGCTGACCGCCGTCATATTTAGAACGCGTGCCTTCCAAGAGCGCTTCGAATTCGGCGTCATACTTTTCATAATGCGTGCGGAGATTCGGATTCGCAGATAGCTCATCTTCAAGGGCTATCGCCTTCCTGGCATTTTCCAATCCGGAGTTGATCACAATCTTCTCGGTATCGAAGGTCTGTCTTGATGGCCCTAAGGCCTCCTGAATGGCTTTTTTCCTGGTGACGTGAGCATCGACATCGTCCATGAACTTCTCGAACGCGCTCATCGAATTGGCAAAGGTCTTGGCGACCGAGATCGGCGCTGCCTTCGCGGCCACCTTCTGTGCTGGCCTGCCATTGTCGATGGCCGCCCTTACTCTATTCACGGCTTCGGTTGGTTTTTGAAAGACGACCTTGGCCGGAATACGCAGGACGGCAAAGCCCTTGGATCTGAAGAATTCGTCCCTAATTCCATCGCGCTCAACGGCCTCTGGAGAAGAATGCCACTCTGCGCCATCGATCTCAACGACAAGCCATTTGTTCACGAGGAAATCGAGCCGGTAAGGCTTGTATTCTGTTTGCATGTCTAGCTCGATCTCCCCGCCGACAAGAATGCCTTTCTCGGGTTTAAGATCGTAGCCCTTGATCATCACTTCGAGGAAAGCAGTCTCTGCAGGCGATTCACAGGCCGCCAAGAAATATTCGCGCCATTCGGGATCATCGGCGGTCACTGTCGACTGCCGGGTTCGGTACATGCTTTCGGGCGTTTCAGGCTCGGGATACGGGAAAGCCTGGAAAGTGGCGTACGCGAAAAACGCGGCGGCGATCCAGACTAGCGGAAATGCAAATCCCGCGAAGACCAGCACGGCAGTAATCGCGCCCCGAATGATGATCGCTTGCTTATGCGCGTTGTCCATGTCGCCTCCCGGAAATCCGCGGAGAGTTCTACCTTTACTTGTGAGGGATGGCGAGATCCGTTCATGGTTCTTTCTGGAGGTCCCTATTCGTTACGACAGCACCGGCCTCACCAAATTCGCCAGCTCAATGATGCTCTCAAGGACTATGCACCCTAGAAGTGATCGAGCTCAGGGGGAGCCATCGCCGACAAAGATTAGTGCAAGCGCTGATAAGCATCCCCCTGCCGAGCTTGCCGCACGCTTGCGAAGGCAGCTTCGGCCAAATCCCGACTTCCGAATCGCGCCAATAGGAAACATAAACTACTTCGAGTTTGGCGGCTGGAATGGGCCGAGAGCGGAATGGCAGCTTTCAGGACCGCAAGTGGAATAGCCGCCGACACGCTGCGGCCATCCGTTAAGCACTCCAGCGTCGCTCTGCGGAGCCCAGTTCATGTTTGGCTCGTTCAATATAAGCCCTAATGTACAGCAAACAAATCGGCTAGCTCAATTCTAATTGCCGGAGTGTTGAAGTAGGTGTACGCGGCAATGGAGCCGCTCCCACAATGCCAAACTGGTGGCACTGTTGAGGGCTGTTACTCGGCGCGAGCGGGTGTGGACACTGTGGGCTTACCGTCGGCAGGCACCTTAAACCCGCCGTCGGAATAAGCAGTTACGACTGCTTCGCCGATGGTGAGTAGAAGAAACGCATACAGTGCCCATGAGGCTTTGGCCGCCATCGAGAACGCCCTTACGTACCAGCGATCCTCGATGTGTTTGAGCTTGCCTATAAGATGCCTGAAGAGAAGCAGAAGAGTTGCGCTCACGGTGCAGAACACCGCCAAAGGAGCGAGCCAGCCGAACGCTTCTGCGATCAAGGCAGCGAAGTGCCATACTAAGTAGCCGGAGACCGAGAGCAGCACACCCAAACCAGCCATCGCGATCCCGAACAGGATTTTCTGAACGAGCGCCGCACTGTCTTGAGCGTCATTCTTACTTTGATCGACAAGACCCTGAAGCTTTCGTTCGCGCTCCGCAAACTGCGCCTCTGAGACCTCCTTCGCTGTCAGCGCTGCTGAGGCCTTAGAAATCGCGATCAACTTCTCTGTTTCAATCTCAGCAAGCCTTTGTGACTGTTCTTTATGTTCGCTGGCCCGTTCCCTTTGCTCGATCTCAAGCGCCTTAGCCACCCCCTCCGAAATGCGCTTATGCTCGGCCAAGTGTGTCACCAACTCCTCCCTGATCAAGTTGACTTCATCGTTTTGATCATGGGGCTTATGGAACTTCGCTCTCAGCGCCCTGTTACCCAAGATCGCGATCACCGTTTCTTCGCCAAGTTCATCGACGTGTTCAAAACGCGAAAGCGTGGATAGGATACGTTGAGTTGCCTTCTCCTCCTCGACATCAAAGTGATCGAACAGGAATGGTAGCTGCATTAGCGCAAGGATCGTCTTCTCCACGTCCTCATCGGTCGGTATGATTGTTTGCAGCGCCTGGATTAGCGAAGCGGGGTGCACAATTACGGGCAGTCCCTTGCCGTGTCGCTTATGGATGTCGAAAGCGAGCAGGGAATAGTCAATCGTGACGCCGACCCACTGCGCATCGAAAATGCTATCAACTATGTCCGGGCGCCTATCATCTACGTAGTGCCACAGAACCATATCGTGCCAGATTGTCTCATAACTCTTCTCCCGGCGACCCGCCCTCGCTTTCGCTGCATAAAAAGCCTTCTGGTCGACGGCATCGTCAATGGTCGGTTGATCCGTGGCGTAGTGGTCATCCTCGCCATGCAGAATGTTGACATTATGAGCCCCCAAGATTGTCCTGATGTCGTCGTAGTAGGGAGCAAAGTAGTCTTTAGCGCTGAGCTTAAAGTCTGCCTCGGCGGCCCGGATAAGGAAAGCTTCAACGACCCCCGAAATGAGAGAACGGCGGCTAGCGGCAACGATTGCCTGGGTTGGCCTGATTGTGGACGCCACACCCTCGTAGTAGGTCAGCGACCGCTGAAACTCCGTGATCGTCGTTGGCAGGACGTACATCCGCACGGAGAGTTGGCTTGGCAACTTGGAGATTAGATCCAGCAATAGTCCAACCGCCTCGTTCGACGGGTTCGTGTGGAGCTTCAAAAGCGAGAAAAGGAAGTTGGTGTCGAGGACGATCTTTATATTCTTCGACTTGCCATCGCTGTTGAAGGCTTTATCTGAGATCGCCTTAGGGATGGTCAGCGCTGACTGGAAGAAATAGTTGTTAAGGAGGTGAAGTATGTACTTTCGGCAATACAGGTCGTTCCGATCTAGAAGCGCCAACACCATAGTTTCTAAGACCGGCTTGTGATCGTCAGGATATTTCGCAAGAAAGTCTAACAGAAATGGACCGTTACTTCCAGTTGATGATTGCCCAAGTATCAATTCATAAGATTTTGCGCCGAACTCGGTGATAAAAGGAACTATAAACCCTGAGCGAAACTTGCTCCAAGCATCTTTGGCGCTTTCTTCCGGTAGCGTTAAATCGTGCACGATTTTAACGGCCTCGATTACTTTCGTAGACACCTTAGATTCGACGTCTTCAGCGTTATGAACCTCGCTATCGACACGCAGGCGCTCCGCCTCAGTAAGTCTGTACTTCCCGTCGGCAGTGACAACGACTGAACCGTCGTCACACAACACTTGTAGAATCGCTTGTGCTTCTCCTTCGGAGAGATTCTTCAAGCCAACTGCCGATTGAGTATCGACCAGCATCGCTGCCGAAACTGGCTCGCCGATCAACCAACATAGGAAACCCACCGCTCGCTTGGTGGCAGTCCCCAGCCACCCACTTTCATTAAGCTCAACGTGGTGGACGAGGGCAACAACGTCCTTACTGAGTTCTGTCTTCCCTTCGATCACCAGGCGTTCCAATCTCGCAAAGAATCAACATTGAATTGAACATAATGAACCGTACAACTTCGACCAACTGCTCCGGTAGAGTAAGCCACAATAAAATGCTTTGTGATCCCAAGTATTGTCAGCGATCTCTCCATGAGCCTGCCCTTCGAGGAGCTTGCCGAAAACCCGAAATGAAGGCGCAGAGCCGTCTCACCGCATTCGATCCAGGATGACCGCTTTGGACCCAAAGCCGTCGAGAGTCGCACGTGTCTCCGGACAAACCTAGAGCTTGTTCTGGATATTACGCATACATTTCCGACCTTCCCGCGTCGTCGGTCGCTGGTCCGCGGTGTCTGCCGTCGACGTCTAGAGCCCGAACATGATCATCATCGCCATTTATACCATTGTCGTTCCCCGCTGCTAGCTTGCGGCGTTGATTGTCCGAGCCTGGGCTTGGAAATAGGTCCAATCACACTTTGGATCGCGGAGGAGATGAGCCATGGGTGGACGATGATCACGCAAACCAATTTCTCGGTGACCTTTACGAGTAACTGAGCAATTGGCCGGCGAATTGAACCTTGCCGATCTCGTCGCAAGACCACGTCGTTGCAGGTGGCGTAGCGCCTATGCTTGCGCTCAGGGCCAAGGCGTTCCTGTAGACCTCCTGGAATGATAGTTCTTTAGCAGAACAAAACGTTTGATCGACTTACAGGTTGGTTGCCACAGTTCGGCGTTTGGGTCGAGGTCGCTGTTAACGCGCAGCGCGTTGCATCATTGATCATTTCCTCCCGTATCCGCGGGGACTCCAACAGTCGGCAATCACCCTCACTTGAGCGGAAAAGCTCTGGGTACGAGCGCGATAGATAACAGACACTTAGCTCTTGAGCCAAGGACACTGTTAAAGTGCATTCGCAACAGTGCGAGTTTTTCGCCGCCTGAATTCTAAAGAAAGCAGACTTCATGCTGGGCAGATTTGGGGAGGGCTTTTCATCGCCTATGCTAAAGGAATTTAGGTAACTTAAGTCCACGGAGCTTTGCCTACCTCCCATCAGACGAGACTGGTGCTTTCAGCAGTCAACGATCCACGAATTGGCTTGGAAAGTGTTCTCACCGCGTGAGTGTCAGTTTCCTGAAATCTTCGAACCCGACTGATTGCGTTGCTCAATCATGGCCAATACCTCGCGTCGTGGTATTGCCTTGGAGAAGTAATAGCCCTGCGCGAAAGCACATCCGAGGCTTTTGACCATATGGAGATCTTCTTTCGTTTCGACACCCTCGGCGACCACTTCAAAGCCGAGCGCGTCTGAAAACTTTACCATCGCCTCGATCAGTGAACTGTTTGTAGAGCCAGCGCGCGTTCCCGTGACGAATGATTTGTCGATTTTCAGCCGGGTGATCTGCAATTGCTGCAGGGTCGCCAAGGAAGAGTATCCGGTCCCGAAGTCATCGATCGCCAACCTGACATTCTTCTCCGACAGAGAGTTTAGACGCAATTTGACATTTTCCTGATCGATGGTCGCGTCCTCGGTGATTTCCAGTTCGATCCTGCTCAGTGCAATCCCGTCAGCACTGAAGCACTCCGTGATCAGGGCCTCGACATCGTTGCGCGCAAGCTCTCGAGGAGAAATGTTGATAGCGATCATGATGTCGCTCTCGCCTAGCGCACTGAGGGTGGTTGCAACATCCTTGAATATATATTTTAAAAGTTCACCCGAGCGTCCAATCGACGAGGCAGCAGATACGATCTTG
Source organism: Rhizobium sp. 22-785-1 (assembly GCF_053521965.1). Classification (NCBI taxonomy): domain Bacteria; kingdom Pseudomonadati; phylum Pseudomonadota; class Alphaproteobacteria; order Hyphomicrobiales; family Rhizobiaceae; genus Rhizobium; species Rhizobium sp. 22-785-1. The sequence goes on from NZ_JBNWDI010000003.1 coordinate 68,836, forward strand.
GGTGGCGAAATCCATCCCAGTCGAGGATGATGCCAACGCAGCAAAGCCTCAAGGCTTTCAATCTGCTGCGTATCGCTGCGAACAATCGGCTGGTACCAAACCTCGAGGTTCTGCTGGGCAAGAGCTTCTATCAGACCGATTTCAATATCGCGGCGCCTTTCGATTTCATCGCGCAGATCGGCATCGAAAATCCTGAATTGATTGCGACCGTCTTTCTTGGCCGCATACAAGGCAATATCCGAGCACATTAAGGCATCGTCCAAGGCCGCGCCTGAGCCATGGTAAACACCGATGCTGACGCCAAGCGTCAGAGGCTCGATCCCCAAATAAGGGCGCGAGACTGCGCTGATCAAAGTCTTTGCCAGAAACCGGAAGCTGGAATCGGCACAGGGCTGCGTAAAGACAATGGCAAATTCATCACCACCAAGACGCGCTGCAAATCCGTGCTGGCCGATAACTTCCTCTATCCGTTTGGCGGCTTCCATGAGAACCCGGTCGCCAGCCTGATGCCCGAAAGCGTCGTTGATCGACTTGAACCCGTCGAGGTCCAGCATGAACATGACATTGTCTGCCTGCAGGGCAAATATGGGCTCTGCTCGATCCGAAAAGCCGTGCCGGTTGAGCAGCCCGGTCAGCTTGTCTATCCCCATAAGTTCAGAGGCGTTTCGCGCCAGCATCAGGGCCTGATTTGTGGTCTTCTCCAACTGACCAGAAAGAGCAATCGCTTCATTTCTCTTCCTGCTGTCATTGCAGAACAGTCTCTCGTTCACTCTGGCCCCACGAATGAGAGCAAAAAGGTAAAGGCCGACAGTGATTGAGATCAGCAGTTTGTCGAGGCCGCCCGACTGTTCAAGCCAATATGCGCTGGTGACCAGTGGCGGCGTGATAAATGCGGTGGGCACATTGGCGAACGAGTACCCGTAGGTCACTGCCCCAGCAGTGAGACCGCACACGATCAGCGCGTAGAACAATGTCTGAGGAGATGTGTACCAGTCGCAAAGCACTGGAACCCACGCCCACACAAGGCCCGATGCCAATGCGAGAACGATATGCAGGCGCAGATAGTTTTGGGTCGTTTTGTATGAGGCCTCGAGGTCACCGGCGGAGCCTCCGCTTGGCATCGTCGGCAACGGAAACTTGCAGGCAACCAGCCTTGCAGCGTTCGCCACCGTTGACAGGACAAACCAGATCGCGCCCTCTCTACCGTTGCCATAATAGGTAGCCACTACCAAGGCACAAAGTCCCAGCACGATGTTGATCGGTATCGATAGCGCAACCATTTTGCGTAGAGTGACCAGCTGATCTCTCTTCACACTGGCATCGAAAGTTACCGAAGTCATGGAGCGGCAATATCCTAAAATGAGAATTGCCTAATGTTATTCGCCACAACCTACGGAAGTGTAAACATTCGAGAGTGGGAACGGTCATACCGCGCGTGCGGCATAGCCAGCGTCATCCACTCTGCCAGAACGGCTACTTAACGGACTAATCTTCCAACTCGATCCATACCGGTGCATGGTCACTGCTGCGATCCCACCCTCTCACATGCTTGTCGACTTCGGCGGCGACGAGGCGGCAAGCAGCCTCCGGGCTAAGAAGGAAGTGATCAATTCTGAGACCAGCATCTCGGCTAAAAGCGTTCCTGAAATAATCCCAGAATGTGAAGACGCGCTCGTCAGGATGAAGATATCTCAGAGCGTCAGTCCATCCTTGGTCAACGATCGCCTTTAAGGCGTTTCGCACCTCGATGCGAAAGAGCGCATCGTTCTTCCATCGCTCCGGTTTGTAGACATCGAGTTCGGTCGGCATGACGTTGTAATCGCCGACGAGGATCGAAGAGACGTTGAGCTCGAGAAGCTCTTCAGCGTAAGCCCGCAACCGCTTGAGCCATCTGAGCTTGTAATTGAATCTTGGACCGGGATAGGGATTGCCATTAGGAGCATAGAGACAGCCGATCAACATCCCATCGGCGATCGCCTCCATGTAGCGGCTTTGATCGTCCTTGCTATCGCCTGGCAACGTCCGTCTCGTGAGATGCGGCTGCTGGCCTTTGGCCAGGATTGCTACACCATTCCAGGATTTCTGCCCCAGCCAAACGGCACCATAGCCGGCCGCCTCTATCGCCTTGATCGGAAACTTGTTCTGCGGGGCTTTCAACTCTTGAAGACAGACAATGTCCGGCGACGCCTCATCAAGCCAATGGATAAGGTTCGCCAGCCGCCCGTTCACACCATTGACGTTGTAGGTCGCAATTTTCAAGTTTTGACCTCGTCCATACCGTGCAACGCCGTACGAGCCTTTAGCACCGGCGGCGCAGAAAGACCGAGCGTCAGACGCTCGGCCTTGTCATTTCAAATTTTGCGATCCACCGCATATTCGGGCGCTCTACACAGGCTCATTTAATGAGAGCCCGCACCTCAACTGCGGTCCGTATCGCCATTTTGAAATGTCCGGCGTCCATTGTTCTGAGGCGGCTCGAATTCGTCAACGGGGGACGGCACGGGTTCAACAGGATCGTGCTCAACACCCTCTGCAGCAGGCCAGTCATTGGATGGCTCGTGGACCTGCTCCTCGTCGACTGTCCCAGTCGACGTTGGCGGCGATACGCCACCGCCATGATCTGCCGACCATGTCTGCGTGTCGTTTTTGTTGTTCTGATTGGATTTGTCGTTCATCACCAAACTCCCAAGTTGCGAAAGCTAACCCGGTAGAACGAGAGTTGTTCCGCGCAAAAGGTTCTGCTCTGCCAACTCGCTCAAGATGCAGGTTGCCATGACCTGCCGGCACAATCGTTGATCTTTCTCTGATCTGTTGCTGCGCGTCGGATCTTCCTAAAGGCTACGCCGGAAGCTCGCCGCTCATCGTTTGAGCCGCAAGCCGGTGTGCCTTTATCTCTCCCACGGGGGAACGAAGCGGCGATCTTGGTAATCCGCGAGGTATCCCGAATGAATCGGGTTCAGCCAGTTATCACCCTTGAAGAAACCGATGGCGGACACGACCATCCCGCCATCGACCGGCGTGACGTCAAGAGCTGACCGAAAGCTTCCTTCCGTGCCAACGTTTTCCAAGGCGTCGAGTACACCAAGCCTCTCGTCATCGATCTCGAACAATTCGCCGCGAACGCGAAGCCCCTGCCCCGGTCGATCCAGCATCATCGGGCCGAAAAAATCGGCAGCAATGTAAAGTGGATAGGGCTTCAGCGTTTGCACATCGCCAATGTAGCGAGCGCCGGACAGACCCTTATCGTGGAGAGCAAAGCCTCGTTTTAAAGTCCCATAAATAAATACGTCCAATGCGAACTCCTACAATGGCGCAGGTACGAACGCAGCATTTGGAGAAGTCGTTCCGGTTGGATTGCGCACAACCAAAGGCGTTGAGCGATCAATGTCAATTCTCAGCTACGAGATGACCCTTCGAGACTTCACGAAACCGCGCAGGCATAACCTTGTACTCTACCGGGCGTATGGGGCTCTTCAGTTCCTCGACGACAGCCGCGCCCTTCACCCGGCGACGCTCCGGGTCGGGAACCGGCACCGCAGCCATGAGGCGCTTCGTATAGGAGTGCTGCGGGTTACCGAAAACGGCAGCGCGCGGCCCGATCTCGACAATCTCGCCGAGATACATGACCGCTACCCGATGACTAACGCGCTCTACAACAGCCATGTCGTGGGAGATGAACAGGAACGACAATCCGAGGCTTTGCTGAAGGTCAAGCATTAGATTGATGACCTGCGCTTTGACCGATACATCCAGCGCCGACACGCTTTCATCGGCCACGATGACCTTCGGCTTCAGGGCCAATGCGCGCGCGATACATACGCGCTGCCTCTGCCCGCCGGAAAACTCGTGCGGGTAGCGTCCCGCCATGTCCGGTGTGAGGCCGACCTTCGTCAGCATGTCCGCGACGACGACCTTCGCCTCTTTCGCATTTCCCATCTTGTGCTCAAGGAACGGCTCGGCAATTGCCGCACCGACGGTCATGCGCGGATTGAGCGAGGCAAACGGATCCTGGAAAATCATCTGGACGGATTTTCGCATCTCGCGCATCTCTCTTTTGTCCAGCGCCAGTACATCGCGCCCCTCTACGATTACAGAGCCACTATCCGGCTCGATCAGGCGCATAATTGCGCGTCCTGTCGTCGACTTGCCGCATCCGGATTCGCCCACGAGCGAGAGCGTTTCACCCGCCTGAAGATCGAAGGATACATTCTCTACCGCGTGTACGCGTCCGGTCAACGAACCGAAAAGGCCGGAATGAATGTCGAAGCGCTTGGTCAGATTGCGAACTTCCAACACGGGACGACCTTCAACAACGGTGTCCTTCACCTCTACAGGCACATCCGACTTACCCGTCCCTACATCCACCATCGGAAAGCGTAGAGGTTTCTGGTGTGCTTGCATGGAGCCTAAAACCGGGACGGCAGACAGAAGAGCGCGGGTGTAGGGATGCTGTCCGCGGTGGAAGATATCTGCCGTCGCGCCAGTCTCAACCTGCTCCCCACGGAACATGACCACAGTGCGGTCCGCGATTTCGGCAACGACTCCCATGTCGTGGGTAATGAAGAGAACGGATGTCCCCTCCTCCTCCTGCAACATCTTGATGAGATCAAGGATCTGGCCCTGAATGGTAACGTCGAGTGCAGTGGTTGGTTCGTCGGCGATCAAGAGAGCGGGTTTGGTTGCCAGTGCCATGGCAATCATCACGCGCTGGCGCATGCCGCCGGAAAAGCGGTGGGGATATTCGTCGAAGCGAGACGCCGCAGACGGAATGCGCACTTTCTCCAGAATACGGATGGTCTCGGCACGCGCATTCGCCTCGCTCATCGGCAAGTGCGAAAGCAACGCCTCGGAGATCTGATCACCGATGGTGAGCAACGGATTGAGGCTCGTCATCGGTTCCTGAAAGATCATCGCAACATCGTTGCCGCGCACCTTGCGCATCTCTTGCTCCGAGAGAGCAAGAAGATCGCGCCCGCCGAGCAAGACCTTACCCTCTATCCTGCTCATATCCGGCTGCAACAGTCGCATGATGGAGAGCGATGTGACCGACTTGCCGGAGCCGCTTTCACCGACGATGGCAACCGTCTCGCCGGGCATCACCGTAAAGGAAATGTCACGCACTACCGGTTTCCAGGCGCCATCGACAAGGAAGGAGGTTCTGAGCTTTTCCACCGCCAGAACCGGGCCGGTCGCCGGCTCGGTTACGGTCTTGTTCAAGGTGCTGGACATCATCATCGTCATTCCTCATCAGACTTCGTGGAAGCGGCAGGGCGTTACCGCCCTCGCCGATCGAAAGGCTCAGTCGGGCCAGCGCAAGGCGCCATCGAAACGATGGCGGCTCAAGTCCTCGAACGGCGTGGCGATCACCTCGTTTGAAGCGCGTGCAGTATCCAGTTCCTCAGCAAGCCGGGCTGCGACAATGCGTTCCTGGCCGGGGTGGAGATTGCAGGGGTCCAGGTAGAAGTAATGATGCTCGACCTCATGGTCGCGCACGATGATCGGTGTCGGGCCACTGCGAAGACGTGCGGCAAGATCCCACGCGGTGATGTGGGCTTCCTGCGGCGAGACGATCACGCGCATACGATCGAGCGGATTGTTGGTCGGGTCCGGCTCGATCAAGGCGGTGATGCCGGGGCGGTTGGCAAGCGTTTCCTTCCAGAGGTTCAGATAGCCGGTCTCCCGGTCGCGAATGCCGGCGTGGTCCCGCTTTTCCCAAGCCTCCAAAGCCGCCATGACGCCGAAGATGCTTTCCTTGCCAACCTTCATGCCCCGACCGATCCCCATATTCTGAAGGAAGGCGTTGCGCACGAGTTCTTTCTTGCCGGCCACGATGCCGGAGGTCGGGCCACCAAGGAACTTGTGGCCGGAATAGAGCGCGATATCGGCGCCCTGTTCCAGGAATATCCGCAGGTCGTATTCGGATGCGGCATCAACAATGACCGGCACGCCCTTGGCATGCGCGATCTCGACGAATTCCTTAAGATTGAGCAAGCCGTAATCCACCACATGATGCGACACGACATAAACGGCAGCCGCTGTCCGATCGGTGATGGCATTTTCCATGTGATAGCGATGCGTGGAGGTCGCCTGGCCGATCATCACAACCTTGCCGCCTGCAAGCCGGATCGACTGATCGACCGGCGCGCCATAGCTGACGACATGCCCCATCTGCACCAGAACCTCGTTCTTCGGCGACGAGGTGTCCGGCAGTTTTTCGATCGCCAGAAGGTCAGGACCAGTGATTGTGGCAGCTACGGCAAGGCTGATGCCGGCGGAGCAGGACGCCGTAACGAAACCAGCTTCGCCGCCCGTTAAACGCGCAATGATGGTGCTTGCCTTGCGTTGAAGGTCGTTGATCTCCACGAATTGCGGCAGGATCGCCGCCATGGCCTCTATCGCTTCCGGAACCACAATGGACGCACCGAGGCTCGTCATCGTGCCTGAAACATTGATGACGGGGCGAAGTCCGATCTTCGTGCGGATATCGTCTGACATTCTCTTTCTCCAGTCTGTCGGCCTGTCTGGCCGTGATTTCTATTGCCCCGTGAGAGCCTATGCCATAATAACGCAATAGGTTCTTTGATCCGCGGGAGCGTGAATTGGATATGACGTCTTCATCTGCTGAAGCCTCCGAGCTTTCCTCGTCCGAGGACGTCGGAAAGGTGCGCCGCTCGCGCGTCAGCGGCATCGACCGCGCCATTCAGGTCATCGATTATCTGTATGAAACCGGCGCCCCGGCGGGTGCCTACGCCATCGCCAAGGCAGTGAAGGCGCCGCTTTCCACGATTTATGCCATCATTGATGACCTCGTGGACAAGAACATGCTTGCTCGTAACGACGACGGCAGCATCTGGCTTGGCGCCCGCCTCTATCATTACGGCCTCGCCTATGCGCGCTCGCTGGATTTCATGAGTGTCGCCATGCATGAGATGCACGATCTCTGCCGAGCTGCCGGCGAAACCGTCCAGGTGTGCGGGCGCGACGACGAGCATATGCTCGTTCTCGCCATGGCCGATGGCCCAAGCCATTTCCAGGTGGCGTCGCGCGTTGGAACGCGCGTGCCGCTGAACTGGACGGCCTCTGGGCGCCTTCTGGTGGGCCACATGCCGGAAGAGCAACGCATCGACCTCTTCAAACGTGGCGCGCGCATATCGCCGACCGGACGCGCCACAATCGATGCCAAGAGCCTTTCGGACGCGGCGCGCAAGGCCTTTGAGGAACGCCTGTCGATCCAGGCAGGCGAATCCGATTACTCGGTTGCCTGCATCGCCTCGCCGATCGTCGACAGTCGCGGAGACTGCGTTGCGACGATTTCCATCGTCCTTCCCGAACAGAAAATCGTGGCCGACAAGACCGGCTATGCAGACCGGGTCAAGGCGTCGGCCGCACGGATCGAACAGTTGATGGGATGGCGCAACCACTAATCGTCTCCTTGCCGGTCAATCCTGCAACGCGATGATCGCTTCGATCTCAACGGTGATGTTTCCCGGAAGCGAACCGAAGCCGACGGCAGAGCGGGCATGGCGTCCCGCTTCGCCGAAGACAGCATTGAACAGGTCAGAGCAGCCGTTGATGACCTGCGGATGATCCTTGAAGTCGGGTGAGGCATTGACCATGCCAAGAAGCTTCACCACCCGTTTGACGCGGGAAAGATCGCCCAGCGCCTCGTTCATCACCGCCAGTAGATTGATGCCCGTCAACCTCGCATCCTCATAGGCCTGCTCGACCGAGACATCCACGCCAACCTTGCCGGTATGCATGAAACCATTTGCTTCTCGTGGGCCTTGCCCGGACAGATAAAGCATGTTGCCTTCAACGACATGGGTCACAAAGTTTGCGATGGGCGGCGGTGCGGGCGGCAGGTCTATGCCGAGCGCGGAAAGCCGATCGCGCGGCGTCTGCGCCTTGGCTTCGATCTTGATCGGGGACTGTGTCACGCGAACTCCTGTCATCTTTTCATTCATTCCAGCGGCAATCCGCCATCCTATCGGTACGAGTAGCCGTGGCTGTGCCGCACAAGCTTGCGCGCGCGGGGTATGTAACGGCTAGCAGCAACGGCCTCTCCGCCGATGACCGCGTAGCGTGGCTCGAAGAGCTGCTTCAGCACCGAGACATCGCCATTGGAGTCGGTTGCTTCCAGATCGGAATCGACGAGATCGAAAATGGTGAAATCGGCGCGCGCGCCAACGGAAAGCCGGTTCTGCATATCGAGCTTGATGACCTCAGCCGGCGCATGGGTCACGGCGTTCACCACCTTGTCGAAGGGCATTCCGACCGACAGCAGCTTGGACATGGTGGTGGCCAGATCCCAGACCGGGAAGTTCATCGAGTGGCCGTGCAGGTCGGTCGAGATCGAGTGCGGCAGAAGCCCGCGCGCAATCGCCGCTTCCGCCACCTTGAAGGAGAATGATGCTCCCCCATGGCCTATATCGAGCCTCACACCTTCGGATGCGCAACGCTCCGCCAGATTGAACAAATCCTCGTCCTCCATGATCGAGGAGCCGGATTTGCCATTGAAGCAGTGGGTTACGACATCGCCGGGGCCTAAGATTTCCAGCACCTCATCATAGAGTGCTGGTGGTTCGCCGACATGAACCATCATCGGCACCTTGAGGATCTTCGCGATCTTCTTGCCAAGCTTGACCGGTGTCACGCCCCAGGAACCGGTGATGACATGGCTGGCGCGAACCTTGAGGCCGACGATATGCTCGCTGTTTTCGGCGTAGCATTCGAGAATGCGGTCGAGATCGATGTCCCTGATATCGCGCAGTTCTGCTACGCGGTTGCAGGCCACAAGCCCGATCGAACCGAGATTGAGGAACGCCTTAATGCGTTCTCTCGACGGCTCGATGATGTACTCCCTGAAACCATGGAAATTGGCTTCACCCGCCGAACCCGCATCCACCAACGTCGTCACGCCGCGCTCAGCACCACACTCGGAAGGCCGGATCGAGATATCGGTTCCGCCGTGCCAGATGTGAACATGAAGATCGACCCAACCTGGCGAAATCCAAGCACCTTTGCCGTCGATCACGGTCGCATCGTCAGACGCAAGCGCCGGTCCAATAGCGGCAATCTTGCCCTCGCCGTTCACCAGAATATCGGTGGCGACATCTTTATCACCTGCGCCAAAAGCCATGGGCTTGACGTTCTTGATCAGCAGCGGCTTTGCGTGTTGACCGGTCATATTACAAATCCCTTCGTAGTCTTGGATCGAGCATGTCCCGCAACCCGTCGCCGACCATTTGCAGCGAAAGGACGGAGAGAATGATGGCAAAGCCGGGGAAGTAGGTCATCCAGTCGGCTTGCCCGATATATTGGCGGCCAGCGGCAATCATCGTGCCCCAGGTCGGAATTTCCGGGCTGACACCCAGCCCGAGAAAAGACAGGCCCGCTTCCGCCAGCATGGCGCTGGCAAACAGGAACGAGGCCTGCACCAAGATTGGCGACAATAGATTGCGCAGCACATGCCGCGTCATGATGTGAAAGGTGGAGATGCCCAGCGCCTGAGCGGCCTCGACATAGGGAAGCTCCCTGATGACGAGCGTAGAGGCGCGCACGATACGGGCAAGACGCGGCGAATAGACAATCGACAAGGCGATGATCACGGTGGTGAGCGATGGCCCCAATGCTGCGACAAGCGCAATGGCAAGAAGAATGTCCGGGAAAGCCATCATCGCATCGATCAGCCGGGCAATCGGTGTGTCCAGCCGCTTGAAGAAGCCGGCGAGCAGCCCGAGCGTCACACCGATGATCGCCGACAACGTCACAACGGAAGCACCAACGAGCAGCGACAAACGGCCCGCGTAGATGGTGCGTGAGAAGACGTCGCGGCCAAACTCATCCGTGCCGAACCAGAAGGTTTCGCTGGGCGGCTTGAGGCGATTGACGATGGACAGCTTAGATGGCGAGTAAGGTGCAATCCAGGGCGCGAGCGCGGCCAGAAGTACGAAGATGACAAGCACGAACAGGCCAAAGGCCACCGTCTTGCGTTTCAGAAAGCGTTTCAGAAACTTCGTGCCTTCGCTCGCTGCAGGCGTTGGAGTGGTCGTGGCAATATCCGTCATCGGTTCCCGCCCCCTTTAGTAGCGCACACGCGGATCGATCAGCAGGTAGAGCATGTCGATCGCGAAATTGATGAGGACATAAAGTGCTGCAATGACGAGAAGCGCGCCCTGAATGACGGGATAGTCGCGCCTCAGAACCGCCGAGACAACGAGGCTACCCACACCCGGAAGACCGAAGACGGTCTCCGTCACAACGGCGCCCGAGATCAGCACCGCCGCCGTCAAACCAATGACGGTGAGTATGGGGATGAGTGCGTTCTTCAGCGCATGCTTCATGACGACGCGGCGTTCGACGACACCCTTCGCCCGGGCGGTTCGAATATAATCGTCACCCAGAACATCGAGCATCGACGCGCGGGTGAAACGCAGGATCAGAGCCGAAGACACTAGTCCAAGCGCGAAAGCCGGCAGCGTCAAATGATACATGCGGTCAATGAAGCTCGAGCCCGGGCCGCCGTAGCCGGAAACCGGAAAGAGGTTCAGCCGCACAGCAAAGAACTGCATGAGAATGAGGCCAAGCCAAAAGCTTGGGATGCTGGCCGCCAGCATCGCAACCGTCGTTGCGGCCTGATCGATGAAAGAGCCCCGGCGATAGGCGGCATAAATGCCGATCGGCAAGGCAATGACACTGGCAATCAGCAGCGAAAACAGCGTGAGAAAGAAAGTCGGCTCAGCGCGATCGAACAATGCCGCGGTTACAGGCATGTTGAGGAAGATCGACTGACCAAGATCGCCCTTCAGCATTTGGCCTAGGTAGTAGAAATATTGCACCGCCAGCGACTGATCGAGCCCTAGCCTGGTTCTCAAGTCCGCGATGTCTTGCGCAGACGCATCCGGTCCAAGCATGACGGCTGCGGGATCGCCCGGTGTGACGCGCACAATGATGAAGACGATCGTGACGACGAGAAACATCACGACGATCATGCCGATGAGGCGCTGGAGGATATATCGGATCATGGGCTTCGTTTTCCCTTGTCGCAGGGTAAAGGAGTCTGCTCGGACACGCTGTGATGAAATGCGCTTCGGTATCGCGCCAGCTCTCTACGCGTTCCACAGAACACGAGGCGATCACTGGCGCGATGCCGATCAGTCGAACCACTACTTCTTGATGGAAGCGTTCCAGAAGTAAGGCCAAGGTGCCGCTTCAATACCTTCGATCTTCTTTGACTTGGCGGCGACCGCATTGAAGTCGCCGATCTTCATGTAGGGAATTTCCTCATACATGGCTTTCTGCACATCGGCCCAAAGAGCGATGCGCTTCTGCGGATCGGATTCCGCCGAGAAAGCCTCAACCGTCTGCTTGCGCAGAGGCGTGTCCCACCAGCCGGGCGATGTCGGAGCAAGAGAACCGATCAAAGCGGGTTCGGGAAGGAATGGGCTATGGGTAATGTAGATATCCCAAAGCGCCTTGTCGGCACGGCGCTGGGTCAGCGTTGCCCAGTCCACCACCTGCATGTCCACCTTGAAGCCTGCAAGCTTGAGATATTCGGCAGCGACCTGCGCCATCTTGTAGTGGAACTCATACTGGCGGCTGGTGAGAATGCGGATCGGCTTTTCGCCGTCGTAACCGGCAGCCTTGGCGGCTGTGGCAGCGCCTTCCGGATCGGCAATATTGTAGTTGCCCTCAACACCCGCATCCGTATTCCAGATAAAGTTCTTCGGGTAGATATCGCCGTCAAGCGCGTAGAAGTCCGTGCTGCCGAAGGCTGCAGCCAGCATATCTTCCATGCTGAGTGCCTGGCGGATCGCCTTGCGCATGGCAACATCCTTCGCCAAGCCTTCGGCCGTGTTGAAGACGAAGACAGGATAGCCGAAGGGCTTCAGTACCAAGGGTTCAGTGGCGGAGGAGGATTTGATTTTGTCGAAGGACTCCACCGGAATGGAATCGATATAGTCATATTGCCCGGAGACCGCTGCCTCGACGCGAGTATTGGCGTCCGGCACCGGAACGAAGCGGATCTCATCGAGATATTGATGCCGCGCGCCGCCATAACCATTGCCTTCGCCGTCGCGTGACTTGTAGCCATCGAAGCGAATGAGCTGGATATATTGATCCGCCTTGCGCTCTTTCAGCATGTAAGGGCCAGTACCGATGAACTCCTTCATAGGCTCTTCCTGCTTTTCAGCTGGAAGAATAATGGCGGCCGAATTGTTGAAGGCGAGAAGCGAAACGAGTGGCGCGTAAGGCTGCTTCAATGTGATCGTCACGGTCGAGGGATCAGTCGCTTCGATCTTGTCAATGAACGACGCAGCCTGCTTGCCGCGAGAGGCAACCTTAACCCAACGATTGAGAGAGGCAACGACATCGTCCGACGCCATATCGGAACCGTCGTGGAACTTGATGCCGGAGCGCAGCTTGATCGTGTAGGTTTTACCGTCCGCGCTGATTTCAGGAAGGCTTTCCGCCAGAAGCGGTGCTGTCTTCCACTCCTTGTCGAAGGTGTAGAGCGTTTCGAAGATATGCTGCGTGACGATGCCGACGAGATCGGCGGTGGAGGCCATGGGGTCAAGTGTTGGCGGCTCACCAATCGTTGCGACATTGATCACCCCGCCGCGATCCTGCGCGAAGAGAACCGATGGGCTAACGATTAACGCGGTGGCGAGAAGAAATGCGAGCTTCAGTTTCATATCATACTCCCAGCTTCATTGTTCCGTTATTATGTTATATAAGCTTTTATAAGAGAATAACCGAAAGGGAGAGGCTGTCAATCTGGTTGTTGCTGCTGAGAAACGAGAAAGCTGATAAAGAGCGGACGCACATGTTGACCACGGCGAGCGCCGGCCCCATCTAAGCCTCCATGGCGAAGAAGAAATCCACCTGCGTACCGCACCTGAGAGAGTCGTGGACGCTGCAGCCCGCAGCAACGCTAGGGTCGTCGGTTCGCGCCAAGGGTATCTTGATGGAGTTGCGGGCCAAATTGCCTTTGGCGGTTCGCAAGGATTTGGATATTGCAGGCGTGGTTCTGACACTGTCGGTGCCGGAAGACGACGAAAACGACTTTAAGGCAGCAAGCGCCAAAATCTCCAAACTGCTGGAAACCATGGACAGCCTGCCCGTTTTACCGCGCGAGATCGAAGATATCCTTACAATCTCCACGACGGAGCGTCGTCGGTGGCTCGAGGATGGTCGCTTACCAAGCGGCGGGATCAGAACAGTGAGACTGCGTGGCCGGGCGAAACGGATCACCTTTCACGTCTTCGAACCGAAGGTTGTCGAAGAACTTCTCAACAGCGGCGTCATCGACGAATGGCGAGAACACGATATTGCCGCGAAGGCGGAGAACAGGAGGCGTGCGGCGCATCAAGCCAAGCTGACGCGCTCGCTCAAAAAGGCGAAGTTGGCTCGCCCGGCGAAACGTAACTCAGCCGAACTCTCCGGGTGGGAAGAGTTCGACCGCGATGGCCTTCTCAGATAACGCAAAGTTACGCTGAGACGCGGGCGACAAGCGGCGCCTGATGGACGACAATACGGGCGTGGTAGGGTACGCGCTGGTATAGATCGATCACGTCCTGGTTGACCAGTCGAACACAACCAGATGACGTCGCTTTGCCGATCGACTGCCATTCTGGCGAACCGTGGAGGCGGTAAAGCGTGTCCTTGCCATCCTTAAAGATGTAAAGCGCGCGCGCACCAAGCGGGTTCTTGATGCCGGGATCCATGCCTCCATTTTCGACCGAGAATCGTGCCAGTTTGGGCTGGCGAGCAACCATTTCGGCCGGAACCTTCCAGCGTGGCCACGCCTGGCGCCAATGAACGATCCCCTCACCTTCCCAGGCAAAACCGTCACGGCCGAGGCCCACACCATAGCGCATAGCCGTGCCGCCGGGTTCGACCACGTAGAGGAAGCGGTTTGGCGTATCGACGACCACGGTACCGGGCTTTTCGCCTGTCGGATCCAACACACGCTGACGGTAATATTTTGGATCGATCTGCTGGTAAGGGATCGCGGGAAGCATGTGCCCGCCATCCTCCAACGCCGCATAGCGCTGCTGCAACTCCGCCTCATCTGGCGGTACGATGGGCCGCCGAGCTGCTTGCGGCACCACGGCCGGCGTAGAGTTGGTCTGGCAGCCTGCGAGAGCGGCTGTTGCGGAAAGCGCTCCAAAGATGAAGCCGCGACGGGATACGCGCTGAAGAAGTGTCATGTGGGAGATCCATAGAAATTGCGCCTCCTTCTTGCCGATGGAACACCATGTGGCAAGCGGTGGAGGATCACATCCATGGCATCACACTCATATAGAACAAACGCTGCGCCAAAAGTGTCACGGTCATCGTGAGTGAGCTTGGATCACCGCAAGAAATGCCTCGCCGAAGCGCTCTAGCTTGGAAGGCCCGACGCCGGAAATATCCAGCATCTCGTCCTCGTCCGACGGCCGTTCCGTCGCGAGAGCGACCAGCGTCGTGTCGGGGAAAACCACGTAGGGCGGAACCCCCAGCTCCTTGGAGATTTCCATGCGCACCGCTCGCAATGCCTGGAAGAGTTCGAGATCGGCGCCTTCCAATCCAGACTTTGCATTTGCAGAACTCGCCGAAGATGACCGAGCCGCTTTGCCGGTCGTCGGTCGGTCCTTGCGAAAGCGGACCTGGCGTTCCTTCTTGAAGACGGCGCGAGAGTCGGGCTCAAGCTTCAAAGCGCCGTAGGCGGTATGATCAACGCTGATCAGCCCCGCCGCCAGCAACTGGCGGTAGACCGATTGCCAGGTCTTTGCCGGAAGATCCTTGCCGGCGCCGAAGACTGGCATATCGACGTGACCGAAGCGGATCGTCTTGTCATTCTCATTGCCAAGCAGAACATCGACGAGGTGACCGGTACCGAAGCGTTCCCCCGTGCGATAGATCGCCGCCATCGCCTTGATCGCGGCTTCCGTCCCGTCCCAGGTTTCAACTGGTTTCAGGCAGGTATCGCAATTGCCGCAACTGCCGCCGTGAGATTCGCCGAAATGCTTGAGGATCGCCTGCCTGCGGCAGCCGGCCGTTTCGCAAATGCCGAGCAGCGCATTGAGTTTGGCGCGCTCGACGCGCTTGATCTCTGGGCTTGAATTGCCCTCGTCGATCATTCGACCGCGTTGGATGACATCGGCCATGCCATAGGCCATCCAGACGTCGGACGGTAGTCCGTCGCGCCCAGCGCGCCCCGTCTCTTGGTAGTAGGCCTCCACCGATCCCGGCAGATCAAGATGCGCCACATAGCGCACATTCGGCTTGTCGATGCCCATGCCGAACGCGACCGTCGCCACGAGGCAAAGGTCTTCTTCTTTCAGGAACGCGTCCTGATGGCGGTCGCGCATCTCTCGCTCCATGCCTGCATGGTAGGCAAGCGCTCTTATGCCCTGCGTGTTCAGCCACTCCGCCGTTTCCTCCACCTTGGCGCGGGAGAGACAGTAGACGATACCGCTCGATCCTTTATGGCGCGAGAGAAAGCGCAGCAATTGCTGTTTCGGCTGGTCACGCTCGACAATTTCATAGGCGATGTTGGGGCGATCGAAGGAGGTGCTGAAAACCGCGGCATCTTGAAGCTGCAACCGTTCTATAATGTCATCGCGGGTATGAGGATCGGCCGTCGCCGTCAGCGCCATGCGTGGAACGCCAGGATACTCTTCTGCGAGGCGACCAAGCTCACGATATTCAGGCCTGAAATCATGGCCCCACTGCGAAACGCAATGTGCTTCGTCAATCGCAAAAAGCGCTATTTGCGTGCGACCGATGAATTCCTTGAAACCCGGCGTTACGATGCGCTCGGGTGTAACGTACAGAAGATCCAGTTCCCGGTTGTTCACCGCATTGCGCACGTCCATGAACTCTTCGCGCGAAAGGGACGAATTGAGAGCCGCGGCACGAACCCCGAGTTGCTTCAGCGCTTCTACCTGATCGCGCATCAGTGCGATCAGGGGCGACACCACAATGCCGAGCCCCTCCCTGCACAGCGCCGGAACCTGGAAGCATAGCGATTTGCCCGCACCTGTCGGAAACAGGACCACAGCGTCGCCGCCGGCCATGACTTGGTCGACGACCTCGTGCTGGCGCCCACGAAAAGACGCGTAGCCATAGACGCGTTTCAGTAGCGAGAGTGGTGCTTCGCGGGCTTCATCGACAAAAAGGCGGCTGGTCGGACTCTGAGATGGCGGCATGGAATCGCTCATTACGCTAAAATCACTCTATGCCATAGGTCAGAAATTTTCGCGATCAAAAGCCTGAGGCCATTCCAGAACGATACCTGCGAAAAGAAATCCATATCGATTGAGACTGCCAGAATGGCGGGAACCTTCACTCAGCCCCCGGCGTTCCTCATTTTTACGAGGAGCGCTATTTTGACACCCATGCCAATCCGCTATCGCGCAGATCTGGAAAGCATTCGAGACGATGAGGCGGAAACCGTTTCCGGACTGATTGACCAGTTCGACGTTATCCTTGAGAAAACCGCCGAAGACTACGGCCACGCGGTGAGGTCCGTACACGCCAAATCGCACGGAATCATCGAAGCCGAGATGACGATCAAGCCGGACTTGCCGCCGGAGCTAGGACAAGGTCTTTTTGCGACAGCCGGCACCCACAAGGTTTATATGCGCCTGTCCACCAATGCGGGAGATATTCTTCCAGACGCAGTATCGCTTCCTCGCGGACTGGCAATAAAGGTCCTGGATGTGCAGGGGCCGCGCCTACCTGATGCCGAGGGTTCTACCCAGGATTTTGTGATGGTGAATGGGCCCGTCTTCCAAGCGCCCGACTCAAAGAAGTTTCTCTCCAGTCTAAAACTTTTGGCCAAGACAACTGACAGGATGGAGGGCACCAAAGTTGTTATGTCCAGTGTCCTTCAAACCGTCAACAAGGGCCTTGAGGCTGTAGGTATTTCCAGCCCCACTGTCCAGTCGCTCGGTGGCGCACCGAACCTCGATCCGCTTGGCGAAACCTATTTCAGCGTTACGCCCTTCCGCTATGGCGATTATGTCGCCAAATTCCGCCTTAAGCCAGTCTCAGCGGACCTGACCAAAAGAACCGGAACCGAAATCGACGCAAGCGTTCGTGAGGATGCCATTCGAGAAACGGTTCAGGCGGAAATGCAGAACACCCACGCGACTTGGGAGTTTCAGGTCCAGCTCTGTCGCGACATCGAAAAGCAGCCGGTAGAAGATCCAACTGTCGAGTGGAAGGAGGAAGAAGCGCCTTTCTTCACGGTTGCGACCATCACCGCGCGCCCACAGGACAGCTGGAGCGATAGCAACGTGAAAAAGGTCGACGAGGAGATGCGCTTCAGCATCTGGACGGGTCTTGCGGATCACCAACCACTGGGCAACATCAACCGCGCTCGCAAACAAACGTACCGCCACTCCGCGGAGTTTCGCGCGAAGTTCAATGGCTGCCCGTTTCACGAGCCAGCATGATAAGCGTGTCAGCTAGCCTCCATAAGGTGCTCTTCACAGAGCGCCTTTCTGTCGCATGATTGGAAGAACGCCATGACCGATACGATCCCAAATCCCGAGTCTGAAGGTCCCTCCGGTGGTTGGGGATCAGTCAAGTCGATTGCGCGCATCCTGGGCGACGACAAACCATCCCCAATGGTGCTTGAAGAACTGGCCCGGCAAAACAAGCCGGGTGGCGTCATGTGCGTATCCTGCGCCTGGCCGAAACCGGTCAATTATCACCCATTCGAGTTTTGCGAAAACGGTGCAAAGGCAACAATATCGGATTTGACCAGTGCCCGCTGCACACCAGACTTCTGGACCGATCACACGGTCAACACCCTTCGAGATTGGAAAGACTATGACCTTGAGCAGACTGGGCGACTGACGCATCCATTGCGTTACGACAGCAGAAGCGACCGTTATGTGGAGGTGTCCTGGGAGGAAGCATTCAATGACATTGGTCAGACTTTGAAATCGCTTCCGCATGAAAGCGTCGTTTTCTACTCCTCCGGACATGCGGGACTTGAGGCATCTTACCTGTACGCCCTCCTTGCCAGGACGTATGGAAACAACAACTTGCCTCAAAGCTCGAATATGTGCCATGAAACGACGTCCGTCGGCCTGAATAAGGTCATCGGTTCGCCCGTCGGCACGATTGTCTGGGATGACCTCGACCAAGCCGACGCTTTTTTCTTCTTCGGCCAAAATCCTGGATCCAATAGTCCGCGCTTCCTTCATCCCCTACAGGAAGCAAAGAAGCGGGGCGCCAAGATTGTGACGTTCAATCCCGTCGTCGAACAGGGGCTTGTTTCCTTCGTGAACCCGCAAAGCCCGGTGGACATGCTGACGGGTCACGAAACGCAGATTTCGGACGAATATCTTCAGGTCAGAGCGGGAGGAGATATTGCCGCGATCCTGGGTCTCTGCAAAGTCGTTGTCGAAGCGGATGACGCAGCACTCCGCGCTGGAACTCCACGCATCCTCGATATCACCTTCATCGAGGAACATACCGTCGGACTGGAAAGCTTCATCGATCTCGTTCGAGACACAGCATGGTCGGCAATCGAGCGGGAGAGCGGACTGACAGAGGCAGCCTTGCGCGGCGCGGGTGAACTTTACATCGCCGCCGAACGCGTGATCGGCGTCTACGGAATGGGCTTGACCCAGCACTCCCAAGGCGCTCTGAACATCGCGATGATCGTGAACCTGCTTCTGTTGCGGGGAAATATTGGTAGAGAGGGCGCAGGATGCTGCCCGGTCCGCGGCCACTCCAACGTCCAGGGACAACGTACAGTCGGAATAGCAGAGAAAACCAAGCTTATTCCGATGGACAAGCTGAAAACCCTGTTCGACTTCGATCCGCCAACCGAAGACGGCACGACGATCGTGGATGCGGTCAAAGGCATGATGGCTGGGAAGATCAAAGCGACCATTTCACTTGGGGGAAATCTGGTTCGCGCAGTCCCGGACCAGAAAGCGATGGAAGCGGCATGGGCAAGCCAGGATTTGACGGTCGTCGTGTCCACCAAGCTCAATCGCAGTCATCTGTTCCCCGGCGGGAAAGCCTATATTCTGCCGTGCCTCTCACGTCTTGAGCGCGACGAGCAGGCCTCTGGTGCGCAGTCTGTGACCACCGAAGACAGCTTCTCGCATATCTCCGGCTCAGTTGGCAAAAGAACGCCCGCCTCGAAACATCTAAAAAGCGAACTGGCCATCGTGACAGGGATTGCAAAGGCGGCGGTCGCCCCCAATCCGAAACTCAAATGGGATGAATGGACGGGCGACTACGGCCTCGTCCGGGATCTCATCGAAGCGACCTACCCAGAAGAGTTCCGCGCCTACAATGAACGCATGTTCGAGCCAGGAGGCTTCTATCGCGGCAACGCAGCACATAACCGCATCTGGAAAACCGAAGAGAAAAAGGCGGTCTTTACGACACCAAAGCAGTTGAATGCATTGGCCTTCGATGATGCCGATGGTCGCTATCGGCTCATCACCATGCGGTCGAACGACCAGTTCAACACAACGATCTACGGCTATTCGGATCGCTTCCGCGGTATCGAAGGTACCCGAGACGTGCTCTTGATGTGCCGGGAGGACATACAGTCAGCCGGGCTGTCCGAAGGGCAAGTTGTCACCCTTGTCAGCGATTTTGACGACGGCGTGGACCGTGAACTTGCAGGGCTTAAGGTCAGGGAACACAATCTTCCGAAAGGAACGATTGGTGCCTATTATCCTGAAGCTAACGTTCTTGTTGCTATCGATCACCATGACGAGCTTTCCAAAACGCCTGCGTCGAAGGCCGTGCCAGTGCGCATAAGAATTTGAGACTTCTTGCGCTCGCAGGCTCCGAATAACGCAAGACCGCATAGGGACAGGCGGTCTTCGCCAAGCGCTACTCCAATTGCCCGCAGGCAAAAACAGGTCGGCTTCCACACGCTGCATGATTGCGCACGGCGTGTATCGAACCAGTCCAGAATGTCATACATAGCACAAGATGAGAGCGAGCAACTTCGCACTTGCGCGCAGGCGCCGATCTTGGGAGAACAGCGCTCACTGCCCGTTCGAATGCATCACGGACCAACTTGATCATGGCTACATCTCATCATGAGTTCCCTGCCCCGGAAAATCCGGTGGACGCAGGCTCAGCCATTCGCAGTGAGCGGATGATAATTCTTGGCAGTCTGGACACGGCAAGCTTTCTGCCCTGGATTAACCGCCACGCCGCTAAGCTGGGCCTGAGACAGACAATCCATCATGCTGATCAGACACGCATTGACCTTATACTCACCGGGCCGCTCGAACTAATCGACGCCATGGAAATGGGATGCTCTCTGGGTCCGATCAGCGTCTGGGTAGACGATATTCAGCGCGTGGAAGCTGTAAACGAAAGCGTCTGAACAGCCGTTGATGGAAAACTGTACGGCTGCTGCAAAATAGCCTTTGCGTAAATATCAGTCATAGTTGCGCGTGCGAAAATTTTATGCAAACGTGTCGAAGATGCCGTACGATCCTGTGCGCTGTCACCACCTATACTCTGAGGCTAAGCCTCTAAAATCATTCGGAAGTTTGAAATGCCTCAGGATATCTTCCCGGCCTGGACGCCCGTCGCGCTATCGACGGATTTGCCGGAGGCATCCGTCATTCCTGCACGTATCGCCACAGCTGCATTGGCCATTTGGCGATCGCAGGGCGGTAAGGTTTCAGCGGTTGCCGATCGCTGTCCACATCGCGGAATGCGGCTTTCCCATGGCTTCGTTCGCGGCGAGGCGCTGTCGTGCATCTACCATGGCTGGCGCTACGGCAAGACCGGTCAATGCCTTGCCATCCCCGCGCACCCCAGCCTCGCGCCGCCCGACGCCATCCGTGTCACGACATATCAAACGGGCGAACGCGATGGAGTGATTTGGGTGTCGGCCAGCGACGAACGCGGTAACGTGCCCGCACATGACGGCATGACGGGACTGCGAAGCATAACAGTTTCCGCAAAGCCGCACACACTCGCCGCATGCATTGGCAGCATTCCGGTAGGCGACGCTATCGAGTGGGCGGTCGATGGAACAAAGGCTCGCCTGTTGCTGGCGCCATCTGGTGAAGACGGTACGATCCTCGTTCATCTGCTGATCGAGAGCGGCGCGACGCTGGTTCAGAAAGTTGCCGCATCACATGCTTTGGAGGCAATCCGTCGCCATGCCGAGGCCCTCGAACACCAGGGAGAGACCGCATGAGCCATTCCGCGATGATCGATCAATGGTATCCCGTCGGCCTGATCAGCAGGCTTCAGCCTGAGGGGCAGGAAACCCTGTTAATGGGGGAGGCAATCCGCGTCTGCTACACCGCCGACGGCAAGGCGTCGGTCATGACCGCTGACGGGCGCGCTCTTCCTGTGACGGAGCGGTACGGGCATGTCTGGTCCTCTCTCGGCACACCCGAAAAACCACTTTTCGACATTCCCGAGGCAGAACAGCCTGGCCGTCGACTGGTCGATGTCGGCGTCGTGCGCGTGCGCTGTTCGCCATTGCGCGCTGTCGAGAATTTCCTTGATATCGCGCATTTCCCTTTCGTTCACACCGACGTTCTGGGTTCGGAGCCTCATACGGAGGTGGAGAATTACAAGGTAGAAATCCGAGAGGATGCTGACGAAGTCTGGGCAACGCAGGTGAAATTCTACCAGCCGCAGGCGGCAAAATCAGCCAGTGGTGGCATCACGACGGAATATATGTACCGGGTGCCGGCACCAACGTGCTCGGTGCTCTACAAGACCTGCCCACCGAAGCCTAGTGAATGGGACGTGATCACGCTGTTCGTTCAACCTTTGACGGAGGAGCTCTGTGACGTGTGGCCGTGGATGGCGCTCTATGACGATGAGACGCCGATGACCGATCTCATCCATTTCCAGCAAATGATCTTTCTGCAAGACCGCTCGATTCTCGAAAACCAGATTCCACGCCGCCTACCTCTCGATCCCGGCATGGAAATCCCCACCCGCGCCGATCTTACCTCCGTCGCTTACCGCCGCTGGCTGAAGCGCCACGACTTTACCTATGGCGCACAGCTGGTAGCCCAATGATCCTTTACGACTATATTCTCTCGCCGAGTTGCTACAAAGCGCGCCTCATGGCCGCACTCACTGGCATCAAGCTGACGCTTCGTGCGGTCGATTTTCATCCGGGTGCAGAACATCGCAGTCCTGAATTGCTGGCGCTGAACCCGGCAGGCTCGATTCCGATCCTCGTCGACGGCGACCTCGTTCTAACCGAATCCTGCGCCATCCTCGTCTACATGGCAGGCAAGGCGGCACCCGCATGGCTCGGCAGCAGCGAGCCCACGATAGCTGCCCGCATCCAGCAATGGCTTTCCTTCTCCGCTCGCCTCACCGCAAGTCTTGGCGGAGCGCGCTTGCATGAAATGCTGCATCGTCCGGGCGATATAGATGCCTTGCGTTCAAGCGGCGTCATCGCACTCAGGGAGCTGGAAGCGGCCCTCTTCGAGCAACGGCTGAAGGGCGAGGCATTTGTGGTCGGCAACTCACCCACGATCGCCGATATCGCCTGTTTCCCTTATGTGGCACTCGCCCCCGATGGCGGCGTATCTCTCGATGCCTATCCCTCCATTCGCCTGTGGATGCGCGCCATCAGATCATTGGACGGCTTCATCGAGATGCCCGGCATCCATCGCCTGCACGAGTTGAAACCTGATCCGCATGAGATGCCAGCGGTGACCGAAACGGCAGAGGCGTGACGAGCATGGCTGGGCATTTGCTGAAAAATTGCGCTGCGGTGATTGTCAACGACGGTAATGGCATGACCGTTCGCCGCAATGTCGATCTCTTGTCCGAAGGTCCGGCGGTCAAGGCCATCGGCGAGAACCTTGCGCACGGTGTCCTTCTTGAAGACACCGAGATCACCGATGCCACTGGATGGTTCGTCTATCCTGGCCTAGTCAACACGCACCACCACTTCTTTCAGTGCTTCGTGCGAAATCGTGCCGAACTCGACTGGACGAAACTCTCGGTCATCGAATGGCTTGATCGAATCTACCCGATCTTCGCGCGGCTGACCGAGGACTGCTTCTATCATTCGTCGGTTACAGCCATGGCCGAGATGATCAAGCATGGCTGCACGACGGCTTTCGATCATCAGTACAATTTCCCGCGCCATGCCGGCAAAAGGCTGATCGACCGGCAATTCGACGCGGCTGATCTGTTCGGAATGCGCTTCCACGCCGGTCGCGGAGGCAATTCGCTACCGAAATCCGAAGGCTCCACGATTCCCGATGAGATGCGGGAGACGACGGACGAATTCATCGCCGACTGCGCCCGGTTAATCGACACATATCACGACGCCGCACCCTTCAGCATGCGCCAAGTCGTGGTTGCACCCTGCCAACCGGTCAACGGCTACCGCGAAACTTTCGTGGAATCGGTTCGCCTTGCGCGGGACAAAGGCGTGAGACTGCACACCCATGTCGGTGAAGGCGAGAGCGAAGTGATCCGAGCACGCCACGGCCTTCGCACGGTCGATTATCTGCACGAGATGGGGTTTGCCGGACCGGACACCTTCTACGCTCATTGCTGGGAACTGAGCCATGACGAATTACGCACCATGGCAGCATCCGGCACAGGCGTCGCCCATTGCCCTGAGCCCGTGTACCTCGTCGGCGCGGAGGTCACCGACATTCCGGCTATGAGCGCGTTGGGAGTACCTGTTGGCCTCGGCTGCGATGGCGCTGCCTCGAACGACAATTCCAACCTCATGCACTGCATCCATTCCGCTTATATGTTGCAATGCCTCGCCGCTTCGACGCGCGCTCACCCTGTGCCGGCACCGGCCGATTTCCTTGGCTATGCGACGACAGGCGGCGCTCAGCTCCTCGGTCGCACCGACATCGGTCGTCTTGCGCCCGGCATGGCCGCCGATCTTTTCGCCATCGACACCCGCCGCATGGATTATGTCGGCACCCGCCACGATCCTCTGAGCCTGATTGCCAAGGCCGGCATCGGCATGCCGACGGACATGACCATGATCAATGGACGTGTCGTTTGGGCAAAAGGCGAGTTTCCCGGACTGGACGAGGGAAAACTCTTTGCCGACGCAGAAGCGGCGTTGGCGACAATCGATTTTTGAAACGACACAATCAACAAGGGGAACCCACCATGATCAACTCGCTTAACCGCCGCACGCTCCTAAAAGGCGTCGCACTTTCAGGTCTTGCCAGCGCGATCGGCGCGCGCGCCACATTTGCGGCAGACAAGCCGCTCGGCATTGCGCTCCTCGTTCCTTCGCCAATCGGCGATGTGGGTTGGGGCCATGCATTGGCCGCCGGCCTCGAGCCGATCAAGGCGGCCTACGGAGACAAGGTGAAGGTGACTATTCTGGAGAATATCGCCGAAGGCCCCGATGCAGACCGCATCATGAACAAGACCGTAGCCGACGGAAACAAGTTCCTGATCGCTGGCTCCTTCGGCTATCAGAACGGCGCACTACAAATCGCTCGCCGCAATAAGGACGTAACCGTCCTGCATGCATCCGGCTTCCAGGTCGCGCCAAACTTCTCGCCCTTCGCGGCGAAATATTTCCAGGGCACATATCTGATGGGAATGGCAGCTGCCGCACTGACGAAGTCAGGCAAGCTCGGTTCAGTTTCGGCTTTCGCCATTCCGGAACTTATCACTTCCATCAACGCCTTCACCCTCGGCGCACAAGCGGTCAAGCCCGATATCGAGGTTTCCGTAGTCTGGGTGAACTCCTGGTTCGACCCTGCAAAGGAACAGGAAGCGGCCAAGGCGCTGATCTCGCAAGGTTGCGATGTGATCTTCTCTAACGCACAGGATACGCCTTCCGTGATCTCGGCCTGCGAGGAGGCCGGTGTCTACGCGTTTAATCTTAACTCGTCGATGAAGAGCTACGCGCCGAAGACCTATCTCGGCTGCGTCGCGACCGATTGGTCGCCCTTCTTCAAGGCATCCGTCGATGCTCATCTTGCCGGAAAGTTCAAAGGTGCCAACGCCTTCCTCGGCATGGCTGATAAAGTCGTCGAAGTCGTCGACTGGAATGCCAACGTACCGGCAGACATGGTGACGAAGATCAAGGCAACTGAAGCGAAGATTGCAGATGGAAGCTTCTCGCCCTTCACTGGCCCGATCACGAAGGCCGACGGCAAAGAAGGTGTGGCAGCTGGCAAGACGCTGACAGATGCGGAGATCGTTGCCATGGACTGGCACGTCAAGGGCGTCAAGACGCCGCTGCCGAAGTAATCGGACATGCCTGAAATCGCCCTCACCGCGTCGGGCCCTGGCGATCAAGCGAAAGCTCCACTGCTGTCGCTGCGCGGCCTGTCTAAAAGCTACGGCCAGATCCGCGCCAATCAGGCGGTCGATCTGGACGTGGCGGAGCATTCGATCCACGCCATTCTCGGCGAAAACGGCGCTGGCAAATCCACGCTGATGAAGCTGATATATGGTGTGGAAACGCCGGACGAGGGCACAGTAACATGGCGCGGCGAGCCGATCCGGCTCGCCTCACCCGCCGAGGCTCGCCGCCAGGGCATCGGCATGGTCTTCCAGCATTTCTCACTATTCGAGACGCTGACGGTTGTCGAAAACATCTCACTCGTCGTCCCCGGAAGGAAGAGCGACCTCATCGCGCGGGTGCGGTCACTCGGACGTGATTTCGGCCTCGATGTCGATCCGCTTGCCCATGTGCATGCGCTTTCGGTCGGCGAGCGGCAGCGTGTGGAGATCATCCGTTGCCTGATGACGGACCCGAAGCTCATTATCCTTGACGAGCCAACGTCGGTGCTGCCGCCGCAAGCGGTCGAAAAACTTTTCGATACACTGAAGCGTCTGCGCGAGCGCGGCGTCTCCATCCTCTTTATTTCTCATAAGCTTGAGGAAATCCGCGCCATCTGCGACCGCGCCACCATTCTGCGCGGCGGCAAAGTCACCGGCCATGTCGACCCGCGCGAGCATGACGCGCATGATCTCGCCCGCATGATGATCGGTCGTGACATGCCGGAAATCAAAACCGCGACCGTCGCCGAAACCGGCGAGAAGCGTCTCGAGTTGATCGGTCTCGACCATACGCCTGTCGACCCGTTCGCTGTGCCGTTGAAGCGTGTGACCCTCGAAGTAAAATCGGGAGAAATCGTCGGCATCGCAGGGATTTCCGGCAATGGTCAGGCAGAACTATCTGCCATCATTTCCGGAGAAACCCGGCTTGGGCGCGAGGCAAAAGATCGCATCTTCATGATGGGAGTGGATGTCGGACGTCTTGATTCCGCGGCCCGCCGCACACTAGGCTTCGCCTTCGTGCCGGAAGATCGCCTCGGCCGCGGTGCCGTGCCGGAACTGTCGCTTACCCTCAACGCGCTTCTGACCGCTCATCCACTCGGCTTGCTCAAGTCCGGTCTTATAGATCAGGCTGGCGCAAAAGCCTTCGCCGAGGCCTGCATTCGCGATTTTGATGTGCGCACACCGGGGCCCGAGGCGGAGGCCGGCGCGCTATCCGGCGGCAACCTGCAAAAGTTCATCGTCGGCCGCGAGATCATGCTCGGACCAAGACTCCTCTTCGTCGCTCAACCCACCTGGGGTGTCGATATCGGCGCCGCCATGGCTATCCGCCAAAAGCTGATTGCCTTGCGTAATGCCGGCATGGCGATCCTGGTCATTTCCGAGGAAATCGAAGAACTTTTCGAAATCTGCGACCGTATTCAGGTGTTGAATGCCGGAACGCTCAGCCCCTCGCTCACCACCTCCGAGACCCGGGTCGAAGATGTAGGACGCTATATGATCGGCGCAGATACCGTTGCATCCACCGAAATCTCCTCTGCCGGAAAGCTGTCCGCATGAAGGCCTTCCCTCACCTTATGCGCCGAGAGCGTGCGTCTTTGACCGCGACGATCATTGCGCCACTCGTAGCGCTTGCCATCGCGACACTGATCAATCTTGCGCTTTACGCCGCCATGGGCAAAAGTCCTGCAGCCGTCTTCTACGCCATGCTGCTTGAGCCATTCCTGTCATGGGCCTCCTTTTCCGAGGTGCTTTTGAAAATGGGGCCGCTGCTACTGATCGCACAGGGACTTGCCATCGGCTTTCGCGCCAAGGTGTTCAATATCGGCGCCGAGGGGCAATTCATCCTCGGGGCGATCTTCGCATCGGCCATTCCGATCTATTATCCGGAAGCGACCGGAGGCTGGATCTGGCCCGCCATGTTGCTTTCCGGTGCCATAGGCGGCGCGCTCTGGGCCGCGATCACAGCCTTTTGGCGTGTGCGACTGAACGCCAACGAAATCCTCGTCTCCTTGATGCTGAGCCTCGTTGCGGCGCAGGTGCTCAACTATCTCCTGCTTGGTCCATGGAAAGACCCTAACGGCTTCAACTTCCCGCAATCGGTGATGTTTCAGTATGACGCCATGGTCCCGATCCTGATCGAGGGTACACGCGTCAACTGGTCCTTCCCGCTCACGATCGTTCTGTCGCTCGCGGCATACATCTTCATGCAGAAAAGCTTTCTGGGCTACAAGTTGCAAGTGGGCGGCCTTGCTCCCCGTGCAGCAGAGTATGCCGGTTTCAGCCAGGGCCGCGCCATCTGGCTTTCGCTTCTGATCGGCGGCTTTGCTGCTGGTCTCGCGGGCGCGGCGGAAGTGGCCGGGCCAATCGGGCAATTGCAGCGGTCGATTTCCACCGGCTACGGCTATGCCGCCATCATTGTTGCGTATCTCGGCGGATTGCATCCTATCGGCATTATTCTGTCGTCGCTGGTAATGGCAGTAATCTACATCGGTGGTGACAATGCCATGGTTTCGGCTGAACTGCCGATTGCGGCGGTGAGAGTGTTTCAAGGCAGCCTGCTGGTCACCTATCTCATCGCAGTCGCCTTCGTGCGCTACCGCCTGGAATGGCCAAAACCCGCAGATCGGAGGCCGGTATGAACGCCATAGACTTCATCCTCTCCGGCATGCTGGCAGCAGCGACACCCTTCCTGCTCGCAGCATTGGGCGAGTTGGTCGTCGAACGCGCCGGCGTCCTTAATCTCGGAGTGGAAGGACTGATGGCACTCGGTGCGGTCATCGCCTTTATCGTCGTCTATCATGGTGGCGGTCATGTGCTGGCCTTCCTCGCAGCCGGCTTTATCAGTGTCCTCCTCTCCCTCGTCTTCGCGCTTGTTGCGCTCGGTTTTCGCGCCAATCAAGTCGCAACCGGCCTTGCCATCGGTATTCTGGGCCAGGGCCTCTCGGCTCTCTTCGGCAAGACCTACGAGAGCTTGACCGTCAGGGGGCTGCCGAAAATTGCCATTCCTGGCCTCTCCGATCTTCCCGGCATCGGCGGTCTTTTCGTGCAGGATATCGTGGTCTGGCTCTCGCTTCTCCTAACGCTCGCCATCTGGGCTGGCTTCACCTTCAGCAAGACGGGGCTTGTCATTCGGGCTGTCGGTGAAAACCCCAAGGCTGCACACGCGATTGGCTATTCTGTCATCGGCGTGCGTGTAGCAGCTATCGCGTTCGGCGGCTTGCTGGCTGGCTTTGCCGGCGCCTATGCCTCCGTCGTCTACACGCCGCTTTGGGCCGATGGCATGATTGCCGGACGTGGCTGGATCGCAATCGCACTTGTCGTCTTCGGCACTTGGTTGACAGGCCGCATCTTTCTCGGCGCATGTCTGTTTGGTGCCGTCTCGCTGATGAGCCTTGCCGCCCAGGCAACAGGCGTGGAACTGCCCTCGCAGCTCCTCTCCAGCCTGCCCTACCTTGTCACCATCATCGTACTTGGCATCATCTCGGCCAACAGGCGGCTGTTGAAACTTAATGGCGTCGCCTCTCTCGGAGAGCCCTTCGAGCGATAAGACAGATAGACAATAGGATGCGTCTGACCGAATTCCGGTCAGATTCAAACCTTCGCAAGATCAAGAAGATGTCGTGGCAAGCTGTTCATGCATTGCGTGCCGTTGGGCGTCACCAGAAACTGGTCCTCGATCATCAGTGCCCCGAAGTTCTGCCCATAGAAAGGCGCTTCAAGCGCAACGACCATATCAGCCTCGATGATTTCCAGGCTGCCTGCCGAGAAGAACGGCCATTCCTCAATGCCGACGCCGCCGCCAACCGAGTGGCCGAAGTGTCCGCGGTAATACTCCCCGAACCCATCGCGCCGCATGGACTGGAGCATGGCATCATGCACCGCGCCGAACGTGTTGCCGGGCCTGATCTGTTCCAGCCCTGCATGAAAGGCAGTCTCAAGCGCCTGGAAAATATCTTGCGCCATAGACGGTGCCGGACCGTAGGTCATCGTGCGCGCACCATCGGATGAGTAACCATCAACCAACGTGCCGACATCGGCCTTGATCAGCGCTCCGGGCGTGACTTTAGCCGCACCGTCCGAAAGGTCTGCTCCAACGGAGATATAATCCCAATGGCCACTTAGCGAAAAACCGCCCGCCTTGGCAGATTCCTGCGCACCCGCTTTCCAGGCAGCAGACAGAGTGGGCACGGAGGCGTTTAGAGAAACAGCCTCCATCATGCGCTTCAACCCAGCTTCTGCCGCAATCGCGGCCCGCGTCAGTCTTTCAATTTCTCTTGTTGTTTTGACGACACGCAACCGTCGCAGCACCAAGGAACCATCGACCCAGTGAACGGCAGGAATGGAGCGTTTCAACGCCTCGAAATCCGCCGCGGGCATGAACTCGAGATCGATGCCGATCTTCGCATTTGTGAGGCCGTGGTCCCTCAAGAGGTCTGAGAGGAGATTGAAGCACGTCGCACGGTCAAAAGTCTCAGGTCGCTTTCCCGCTATACCAGCCCGTCTATATGCCTCGTCGATATCGCAGATCGCCTTGACGCCTGACATATCAACCACGTCGATCCAGATGCGATGCGTGCGGATTTCGATCTCTGGCGCCCTCTGCCTAACCATCGGAGCCGCATGGTCGCTGACGATGGCTGCAAGCGGTCGCTGAGCATTTTCCGGCACGAGTGCAATGGCGGCACCGGCCCTGCCCCACATGGTGGCAACGCCTGCGGGAGCACCGATCGCATACTGGAATGCCTCCGGCTGGAACAGAACCAAGGCATCGAGATCGGCCTCTCGCATGAGCCGCTCGGCACGCTTCCTGTCCAAATCGCTCACGGTTCGTCTCCCACGCAAAGCCCCGCATCGGACTTACCCGAGGCTGAGGAAAATCACCAGCCGGAATCCCTTTTGCGAGCCAGGCCAGCTATGGCTCAAGCCAAGACCAGATGTCCGGGCGACACTTCGCGATATTCACGCGGCGGCGGCACATATCCGACAGGACGAACCGGGCTCTTGAGTTCATCGGTACCGGCGCCACGCCTGATACCGCGACGAGCCGGATCGGGTACAGGCACGGCGGCCATCAGCTTCTTGGTATATGGATGCTGCGGATTGGCGAAAATGTCGGAGCGCGGTCCGATTTCGACGATCTCGCCGAGATACATCACAGCAACCCGGTGGCTGACGCGCTCGACCACCGCCATGTCATGACTGATGAAGAGGAAGGCAATCTTAAACTGCTCCTGCAAATCCATCAACAGATTGCAAACTTGCGCCTTGATGGACACATCGAGAGCCGAAACGCTTTCGTCGGCAACGATTACTTTTGGATTGAGTGCCAGTGCGCGTGCAATGGCAACGCGCTGGCGTTGACCACCTGAAAATTCATGCGGGTAGCGCTCCATCATTGCCGGCGACAATCCCACTCTCTCCAGCAATTCCGCAGCTTTACGGCGTGCCTCGGACGGCGAGGCAATGCGATGCTTTATCATCGGCTCCGCCACAGCAGAACCGACGCTCATGCGTGGATTAAGGCTGGAGAATGGGTCTTGAAAGATCATTTGCACGCTTCTGCGAAGCGATCGAAGTCCGGTTGGATCTAGACTTAGGACGTCATAACCGTCGAGCGAAACCTTGCCCGCCTCGGGCTCTACCAGCCGGGTGATGGAACGCCCCGTGGTGGACTTGCCGCAGCCGGACTCACCCACCAGCGACAGGGTCTCGCCCTGAAACAGATCGAAGCTGATGTTCTCCACTGCATGAACCGCGCCCGTCACCCGACCGAACAGGCCTGAGCGAATTTGAAAACGGGTCACCAGGTTTTTCACGGAGAGAACTGGCGTCAGGCCACCGTCTACGGTGTCCGCTACCTCGACGCTCTCGCCCACCTCTCCCGTTTGCATATCGACCTTGGGAAAGCGCAAGGGGCGGCCATGCCCGTCCATAGAGCCAAGTTTTGGCACTGCCGCTAGAAGCGCACGTGTGTAAGGATGTTTGCCCCGATGAAAGATATCCGCTGTATCACCGGTTTCGACCTGGTCGCCACGGAACATCACAATGGTACGGTCTGCAATTTCGGCGACGACACCCATATCGTGAGTGATGAAGAGGACCGCCATGCCGTCTTCTTCCTGCAAGGTCTTGATCAGGTCGAGAATCTGCCCCTGGATGGTAACGTCCAATGCGGTCGTCGGTTCGTCCGCGATCAGAAGCTTCGGCTTTGAAGCCAGCGCCATCGCGATCATGACGCGCTGACGCATGCCGCCGGAAAACTGATGCGGATACTCATCGAAACGATTGGCCGCATTTGGGATGCGCACCTTTTCCAGAAGCCTGACGGTTTCGGCCCTGGCCTCCGCTTTGCTCATCGCCTTGTGTCGGATCAATACCTCAGAGATTTGACGCCCCACCGTGAAGACGGGATTGAGCGACGTCATCGGCTCCTGAAAGATCATAGCGACATCGTTGCCGCGCACATGGCGCATCTCTTTTTCGGAGAGCGACAAAATCGATTTGCCGCTCAGTTCGACCTCGCCTTTGATCCGGCTGACCAAAGGATCAAGGAGCCGCATCAGCGAAAGCGACGTGACACTTTTGCCCGAACCGCTTTCTCCGACAATGGCGACCGTTTCTCCGGCCTTCACCTCAAAAGAGAGACCGCGAACCACGGTCTTCCATTCGTCATCGACCTTGAAAGAAGTCGTCAGGTTTTTGACACGCAGAACTGTTTCGTTGGAGGTTTGCCGTTTGGTCGTCATGGCTCATCTCCCCACAGCATAGGCCTGCATCAGGCGCGGTGTTGCTGCTGCACGAAGCAGCCCATCCTGATCGCGTCGTGCTGCCGTCAGACGACCGACGGTCCAAGGCTCGGCAGGCGTCACGTCATGGCCGCGGCTGCGCAATTCGCGCAGCGCGTCTTCGCCGACGCTGGTCTCGATCATCACGTTGCCCGGCTGGCGAGTGCGCGGATAGAAAGACCCCGGGAAGTGCGATGTGTGGAAGAGCGGCAGATCGATCGCTTCCTGCAGGTTCAAACCGAAATGGGCGTAACGAAGGAAGAAGGAAAGCTGCCACTGGTCCTGCTGGTCGCCACCGGGCGTTCCGAATGCGAGCGTCGGGCGGCCCTCGAAGAGTGCAAGCGACGGCGTCAACGTCGTGCGGGGGCGCTTGCCGGGGGCCAGTGATGTTGGAAGACCCGGCTTCAGCCAGAACATCTGCGCGCGGGAATTCAGGCAGAAACCGAGGCCTGGCACGATAGGCGAGCTTTGCAGCCAGCCGCCGGACGGGGTAACCGAGACCATGTTGCCCTCACGGTCGATGACATCGATATGAACCGTATCACCACGCTTTTCTGTCAGATGCGACATGGTCGGTTCATAGACCGCACCGATCCCCTGCATGGAGTTGAGCATCGAAAGCGTCAGATCGCG
The DNA here is from genome assembly GCF_053521965.1 of Rhizobium sp. 22-785-1. Taxonomy (NCBI): domain Bacteria; kingdom Pseudomonadati; phylum Pseudomonadota; class Alphaproteobacteria; order Hyphomicrobiales; family Rhizobiaceae; genus Rhizobium; species Rhizobium sp. 22-785-1. The sequence goes on from NZ_JBNWDI010000003.1 coordinate 101,514, forward strand.
CTGGTTCTCAAATCCCGGCACGAGTCCGGGACGCAAATCCATCGATGCCTTGTCCGAAATGAGCTTTCGGCGCTCATCATTGTAAGCGTCCGACAGCAAGGTCTGCACCGGCACCTGCGCGAATTCCGGGTCTCCGTAGTAAACCTCACGGTCGGCATAAGCGAGTTTCATCGCCTCAACGACGGTGTGGACGAAATCCGGACCAGTCGGATCCATCTTGCCAATATCGAAACCCTTCAACAGCGCCAGCGATTGCAACAGCACCGGGCCCTGCCCCCAAGGGCCGGTCTTGGCAATCGTCCAGCCGTGGTAGTCATAGGTCGTCGGCGCATCGATCGTTGCCTGATAGCCTGCCATGTCATCAGCAGTCAAAACTCCCTTGTGTCTCGATCCGCTCGCATCCATCACCTCGGCGTCAGCCAGGTAATCACCAATCTTCTCGGCAACAAAGCCACGATAGAAGGCATCGCGCGCCGCCTCGATACCGGCTTCACGGTCACCTTTGGCTTCCGACTCCTTGACGATCCGCTTCCAGGTTTCGGCAAGCACTGGGTTCTTGAAGCTCGAGAGCGGCAGCGGCACGGCGCCTCCAGGCACCCATGTCTCATAAGACGTTGGCCATTCAGTTTGGAAGAAATGCGCCAGACCTGCAATTGAGGCAGAGACACGCGACAGAAGCGGATGACCGTTTTCCAGATAGTGGATGGCAGGCTCCAGCACCTCGCGAACACTCATCGTGCCATAATCGCGCAGCATCAGCATCCAGCCGTCAAAGGCTCCGGGAATGACGGTTGCCAGCAGGCCATCGCCAGGGATGATATCGATGCCCTCGCACTTGTAGTGCTCGATGGTTGCGCCAGCAGGTGCCGGGCCCTGCGCGCAGATGACCTCGACCTTGTCCTTTTTCTTCGAATAGATCACGGCAGGCATATCGCCACCTGGACCGTTCAGATGCGGCTCGAGAACCTGAAGCACGAAGCCCGTGGCAACAGCTGCATCGAAGGCGTTACCGCCCTTTTCGAGAATGCTCATACCGACCGATGAGGCGATCCAGTGAGTCGAGGTCACGACACCGAACGTACCGAGGATTTCAGGGCGGGTTGTAAATGCGGTCATGGGAAAAGGTCCTTCGGGAATGTCAGTGTTCACGCGGATCGAGCGCATCCCGCAGGCCATCGCCTAGCAGATTGAAACCGATCACCACGAGGAAGATGGCAGCCCCCGGCCACATGGCCATCCAGGGTGCCTGAGAGAGGTAGTTTTTCGCGACATTGAGCATCGAGCCCCAGCTTGCAGCGGGCGCCTGCTGGCCAAGTCCGAGAAAAGAAAGGCTGGCCTCGGCGATGATCGCGGTGGCCACCGTCAATGTTGCCTGGACGATGATGGGCGGCACGATGTTCGGCAAGATGTAGCGCAGCATGATATCGTGGTGACCAAGCCCGATAGAGCGAGCACCTTCGATGTAGTCCTCCGTCTTGACCGCCAGCACCTGCGCGCGCGTCAGCCGGATGAAGATCGGCATGGCTGAAAGACCGATTGCAATCATAGCATTGGTGAGGCTTGGGCCGAGGAACGCAGCCAGCGCGATCGCCATTATCAGAAACGGCATAGCGAGAAAGGCTTCGGTGATGCGCGAGATGATCTGATCCAGCCATCCGCCGAAATAGCCGGAGATGAGACCAAGCGGCACACCCGTAATCACCGCTATGAAAACGGAGATGACGCCTGCCATTAACGACGCCTGCGCGCCCCAGATCATGCGTGAAAATATGTCGCGACCGATATCGTCTGTGCCAAGCCAGTGCGCCGCAGACGGCGCCTTGCGGATGGCGCTCCAGCTCGTGGCATAGGGATCGGCGATCGGCAGAAGCGGTGCAAGAAGCGCCACAAGTCCGAAGAACACGATAATCATAAGACCGGCGATGGCGCTTTTATTGCGCTTCATCTTCCTCCAGGCGCGACTTTGAGACCGCTGGGTGACAGGTGCAACAGTTTGAACGGTCGCGCTCATATCGCAGCCCTCATGCGTGGATTGAGGAGAACCGTGACAACGTCTGCCAGAAGGTTCATCAGGATGAAGCCGATAGCGGTACATAGAACCACGCCCTGCACGACCGCATAGTCACGGGTGAAGACGGCATCAACGATGAGCTTTCCAAAGCCCGGAATGGTGAAAATCTGCTCGGTCAGAACCGCCCCCGCGAGCAACTCACCGAACAGCAGCGCCGACAATGTGATGATGGGCAGGAGCGCATTTCTGAAGGAATGGCTAAGTACGACCTGCCAGCTGGACAGGCCCTTAGCTCTGGCGGTGCGGATATAGTCTGATTTCATCACCGAAAGCATTGCCGAACGCGTGTGGCGCATCAGCGTTGCAGCCAGGGCGTTGCCGAGAACGAAGGACGGCATGATCATTGTTTGGAGAGATCGCACAGGATCGACAAAGATCGATTCATATCCCGATGCCGGGAGCCACCCCAGTTGAACCGAGACCAGAAGAATGAGCATGATGCCGAGCCAGAAATTCGGAATGGAAAGACCCGAGAGCGCGACGATGTTCGACACGTAATCGATCCAGCTATTCTGCTTGACCGCGGCGAGAATGCCGATCGGAACGCCGATAACCAAAGCGAAAAACATGGACATGACCGCAAGCTGAATCGTCACTGGGAGCTTCTGCCCGATGAGCTCGAGAACCGGCTGATTGGTCCTGAGCGATACGCCGAAATCGCCTTGGACGACCGAGCCGAGCCAATAGAAATACTGGTATACGACCGGGTCGTTCATCCGATACCGCTCCCGCAGCAGTTCGATGACCGCAGGATCACGCTCTTCCCCCGCCATCGCCAGGATGGGATCCCCTGGCAAAAGCTTCTGCAGCGAAAACACAAAAATCGAAATGATCAACAGTGTCGGTATCGCAACCAACAACCGCTTACCAATATAAATATGCATGGTGGAAATCCCTGAAAGCCTGGACGCCAGGAGACGGAACAGGCGCCGCGTTTCGGCGCCTGAACCTATGTTATCAAGGTCTTAAGAGCCTTTCTTCACGCCGGCCAGACGGATCATACCGTCCGTCGATGGCGTAAAGCCCGTCACCGCTTTCGACGTGGCATAGAGATAGGCCTGATGGCCGAGATAAATGATCGGAAGATCGTCATTGAGGATCTTGGTCGCAGCATCATACTTCTGCTTGCGCACTGCGTTGTCGGTGGAAGCACGGGCTTCGTCCAGCAACTTGTCCACCTCAGGATTGCAATATTTGGTATCGTTGATGCCGCCCTTACAGGTAATGAACTGATGGATATTGCCATCGGGATCGGACCGACCCGACCAGTCAGAGCGCGACAGGACGTAGTTGCCCGCAGTCTGCTCCGAAAGGAGTGTCGCGAACTCCGTTGCCTTTAGCTTCACGTCGAAGCCTGCTTCCGCCGCCATGGCCTGGATGACCTGCATCATCTGCGTCTGTGTGGTGTTGTTGGCGTGCTGCAGTTCGATTTCGTAGCGCTCGAAGCCGGCTTCCTTCATCAAGGCCTTGGCCTTCTCGACATCGCGCGCCGGTACTGGAACATCCTTATTGTACCAGGGGCTCGTCGGCGGCCACGGCTGATTACCGGCCATCGCGGTGCCTTCGAAGACGACCTGGTTGATTGCCTCACGATCGATAGCTAGCGAAAACGCCTGGCGTAGACGCTTGTCTTTTCCGAAAGGGTTGTCGGCACGCTGACCGTTGGCAATGTTGGCATAGAGCGCCAGATAGCCGGGGCCTACGACCTCGCCATATGTGAGCTTCGGATCTTCCTTAACGGAAGCGGCGTCGGAAGCAGAAATGCGCTCCGCCATATCGAGATCGCCCGCGCGCAAGTTTGCCAGACGCACGGTGGTGTCCGGAATGGGCAGGAACGTCACCTTGTCTAGAAAGATGTTGTCCTTGTTCCAGTAGTCTGCAAACTTCTCCAGCACGATCCGGTCCTGCTGGATCCGTTCGGCGAACTTGAATGGACCGGCGCAGACCGGCTTCGAACCGAAGTTGGCACCAAGCTCCTTGCCCGCTTTCGGAGAAATCATCATGCCCGCGCGATCAGAGAGCTGGGCGAGCAGGCTGGCATCCGGCTTCTTCAGCGTGAACTTGATTTGGTATTGACCTGTCGCCTCGACCTTGGCAACGGAAGCCAACTCGCTCTTGCGGCGCGATTCCGGCATCGTCATGTTGCGCTCGATTGTATAGACGGCAGCTTCTGCATTGAACGGCGTGCCGTCATGGAAGAGTACGCCTTCACGCAGATCCATCGTCAGCGTGCTGCCATTGTCGCCCCAAGCCCATTTCGTTGCGAGCTGAGGCACCACGGCGAGGTTATTGTCGAGATCCACCAGCTTGTCGCACATGCTGGTGTAGACGAGGCGCCCCACGAAGGTTCGTGACTGAGCGGGATCGAGTACATCGGCATCGTCCTGCAAACCGATGCGGATTTCAGCGGCAATGGCCGAAGACGATATCAGTGCCGCTGCCAGCAGAGCACTCGAAAGTTTTGCAATTTGTCTCATGTCGTTCTTCCTCTGATCGGTTTGAGGCAGCCGGTTTTCCGGTTCTTGCCATGTTCGTCGTTTTTCAGGTCTCTCCCTTTGCCCCATGATCGAGATGATCCATCGATGTTTGGCGGATCAGACGTTCCTGGAGCGTCAGAAGGTGATTTCGCATAGCCTCGCCCGCTTTAGCCGGATCGCATGCCGCAATCGCATCGATGATTTCGGCGTGCTGGTCGCGCGATTCCTTGAGTGTGTCGTCGACGCGCCGCGCCCGTTCCCGGACGGCCTGCCAGGACGGGTCCTGACGGACTCGGTTCACAACGTCGAAAAGCGAAAGAAACAATTGGTTGCCGGCGCTCTGAGCGATCAGACGATGAAGCGAGCCGTCCCAGAGCTCACGCCAGTCTGCGTCGGTGCGTTCATAAATCTTCGCGCATGTTTCTCGCATTCGGAGAATGTCCGAGGGCTTGGCCCGCATGGCAGCGAGCTGCGCCAGTTGCGGTTCGATACGAAGCCGAACCTCCATGATCTCCATGAAGTCGGTGCCAGGCACCAGGCTTGCTGCATGGTCACCCCAACTATCGGGCTTTTGGCCAAGAAAGGTTCCCGCTCCTTGGCGACGCCAGATCAAGCCCTCAGCTTCAAGCACCTCCAAAGCGCGCCGGATCTCTCTCCGACCGGCGCCAAGTCGCTCGCTGAGCGTGCGTTCCGTCGGCAATTTTCCATCGCGTCCAAAAGCACTTACGGCAATAAGTTCGCGTAAACGCTCAAGCGCAAAATTGGCATTTTCGGGTCCGACGATGCTGGATTTTTCGTTCATTGGTTCGTACCAATTCAATATTGGTTCAATGAATGACGAACACGTCCTTTCGTCAAGCCTAAATTTTATCCAAGTAGAAAATTTATGCAGGACAACAGCAGCGAAGAGGGTGATTGCGGCTAGAAGACACGAAAAAGCAGCGGCTATGTTGCTGGCCGCTGCGGATAAAGAACGTCAGGTTGATCGCCGAGCTAAGGCAATATCAAGCTGCCAAAGCTGTTCGATGAACTTCCATAAGCTCATGATAACATGATGTATTTCCGGCAAGAACCGGTTGACCTTCGAAGAGCTTCTCACCTTCCAGTGAAAAGGGCATGAACTGCCCACCAGCCTCTTTCACCAGGCAAAAACCCGCCATGCAGTCCCAGGCGCGCATATGAGGCTCGTAATAGCCCACCAGGCGACCTGCCGCCACATAGGCCAGCATCAACGCACCTGATCCATTACGGATGAAGTTGCCGCCGCGGGCCATGACGTCGCAGATAATCCGACCGACTCGCTCCGGGGTGACGTAGTTGTTGCAGCCGATCCCGGTCAGAGCATTCTGTATGGTTCTGGAGGGATCGAGCGTCAAAGGCACGCCGTTCAAGCTTGCACCCCGCCCTTCAGAAGATGCGTAGGTTTCGTCTGCGCATGGAACACGGATGACACCGATGACCGGCTGACCGTTACGAACCACGGCGATCGACACGCACCAGCTCGGCATGCCGTTAACGAAAGGAGCGGTGCCATCGATCGGGTCCACGACCCAAGTGTAGCCAGACACGCCATCGTCGTAGCCGTGCTCCTCACCTAGGAAACCGTCGCCGGAGAAGGCTGCCGCAACGCGCTCCCGCAGCATGGTTTCGACGTTGCGATCTGCGATCGAGACGACGTCCTGGAGGTCTCTTTTCGTCTCTATCACAAGGCTGTCGCGCTTATTGAAATAGTCGAGCGCCATCGCCCCGGCCTCGACCGCCAGTTCCTTTGCAAGCGCAAAGCGCTGTTCGAGGTCGTCATTCCGTTCTGTCATTTCCGATATCCTTGGTTCAATCCGCAAGTGTCACGCGTCAATGAGCGCTATGCCACGGTTTTTAAAACTCAGTGTGACGTCGCTGGCTTCATTCACAGTCTGGTTCATGTCGTGATCGACGATAAAAAGTGTGCCCACTTCCGTCTCGACTTCATATTCGACGTGGCCGCCAAGATAGGCCGTATGCAGGACACGCCCCGGCATCCCGCCCTCACCCGGAGCGCCGATCCGGATCGATCCTGGACGAACGGCAAGTTTCGCAGCGCCTGATCGCGGCTCTTTACTTTTGATTCGGTGCTCGCTCTGACCAATGCGAACGACCGCGTCATCGCCTGTCTGCGAGACGACTTCGCAGGGTACGACATTCGCCTCGCCCATAAAGTCTGCAATGAAAGACGATGCCGGGGCCTCGTAAAGTTCGCGCGGAGCACCTGACTGAGCAACAGCGCCATCTTTCATGACGATGATGCGATCCGACACAGCCAATGCCTCGTCCTGGTCGTGTGTCACGTAGACCGCGGTAAAGCCGATGCGTTGCTGCAATTCGCGAATGTCGGTGCGCACGCGCCGGCGCAGTCGGGCATCGAGGTTCGACAAAGGTTCATCCAGAAGAAGCACTTGCGGTTCCAGCACGAGAGCGCGCGCGACTGCAACACGCTGCTGCTGGCCGCCGGAGAGTTCAGCCGGGAGACGGTGACCCATGCCGGCAAGCCCCACAAGCCTCAACCCTTCTTCCGCCTTGTCCCGCGCCTCGGCCTTTTTCAACCCTGAAGACTGAAGACCGTAGGCCACATTGTCGAGTGCGCTCATATGGGGGAACAGCGCGTAGGACTGGAACACCATAGAGACATCACGCTCATTGGCGGGCAGCATGGTGACGTCTTTGCCGCCGATCAGGATGCGACCGGAGTTCGGATGTTCCAGCCCAGCCAGCATTCGAAGCGTCGTTGTCTTGCCGCAACCGGATGGGCCGAGAAGTGTGACAAGTGTGCCCGGCTCGATCGTGAGCGATAGATCCGGTATGGCAGTAAATGCGCCGAAGGTCTTGCGAACATTCTGGAAAACGACTGAACCGGGTTTAACGGTAATCATGCGGCTTTCTCCTGAGGATTGGATATGGATGGAGTTTGCGAGACGCCGGCAACGCGATTTTCCCGGCGCAGACGTCGTTCTCCTACTGCGAGCTGGAACCCGGCAATAACGGCGATCATGACGACGATGAGCATGGAGGAATAGGCAATCGCCACCCCATATTCACCATTCTCGACAAGCCCGACGATATAAGATGTCGCCATATTGTACTGGGCGCTAACGAGGAAGATCACGGCGCTGATGGATGTGATGGCGCGCACGAAGGAGTAGACAAGTGCCGCTCGAATGGCCGGACGAAGCAGCGGCAGAACCACCAGCCTGATCGTGCGGAAGCTGTTGGCCCGTAGTGTCAGCGAGGCTTCATCAAGGCTCTTGTCCAACTGGCTCATGGCCGCGATGCCGCCACGCACGCCAACCGGCATATTGCGGAATACGAAACACATGATCAAGATGATGGCCGAGCCCGTCATCTCCAAAGGTGGCAGGTTGAACGCCATGATGTAGCTGACGCCGATAACCGTACCGGGAATGGCAAAGCTCATCATCAGCGCAAATTCGAAGAGATTGCGCCCGGCAAATTTCTGCCTGACAATGATGTAGGCGGTCAATAGACCGACGGCGGCGGTAAGCGGTGCTGCGATCAGAGCAATTTCAAGTGTCGTCCAGAAAGAGTTCCATGCAACGCCGGTCCAGGCAATGGAGCCGTTGCTGATACTGACGGAGAAGGCGCGGACGTAATGTTCGATCGTTAGCGTATTATCCAGGCCCCAGGTCTTCACGAAGCCACCGATCAGGATCATGCCGTACACGACCACAGTGAAGATCATCCACGGCACCACGAGGGCGTGAACGGCGATCGACATCGATTTCGGCAATGCGATATGCGCCCCGCTATCGCCCTTACCCGTGACCGTGGCGAAGTTCTTGCCAGCCAGCCAAAAACGCTGAGCCAGGAAAGCGGAAAGTGTGAAGCAGAGGAGAACAATGGCAAGCACTGCTGCCCTTGAGGGATCGTTCTGCGAGCCGACGACGGCGAAGAATATCTCGGTCGAAAGAACGCCGTGGCTCCCGCCCAGCACCAGTGGGTTACCGAAGTCGGCCATGCTTTCAATGAAGCCTATGAGAAAGGCGTTTGCGAGACCGGGCTTCATTAGTGGCAGCGAAACGCGCCAGAAGGTGCGCCAACGGTCGGCGCGCAATGTCTGGGATGCCTCTTCCATGGATGGGCTAACCCCTTCCACCACGCCGATGAGAACGAGAAAGGAAATGGGCGTGAAGGACAGAACCTGCGCGATCCATATGCCTGTCAGGCCATAGAGCCAGCGACCGGGCTCGACACCGAAAACGCTGGACATGAATTCCGTCACGACACCGGCGCGGCCAAAAAGCAGCGTGAGCGCAAGGCCGATCACAAAGGGCGGCGTGATAATCGGCAGCACCGTGAGCAGCCGCAGGCCCTTCTTGAAGGGAAAGCGCGTTCTCGTTGCGACCAGCGCAAAGGCAAGTCCGAGGATTGTCGAGCCTGCGGCCGTCATGAGCGCCAGAAACAGTGTGCGCCACGCAACGCCACATCGTCCGGCACCAATGGCGCAATCAAGACTCCAGATGCCAGGATCCTGCATGTTGCGAATGAAGCCATCTGGATTGAAAGAGCCATCGAAATCCTGCAGCGCGCCTACCATCATGCTGCCGATAGGATAAAAGACGAAGACCCCGACCAGGAAGATCAGTAAGGAGATACACGAAACGATAAAGGCATCGCCCTTCATGAAGCCGCGTTCGGCAAGTCCGAACGAGATGAAGAGAACGAAGACGAAGGCCATCGTCACCGCGCCAGCGCCCATGGATGGCTGACCATCAGACAAAGGACCGAAAATACCTTCGCTCGCCTGCCATGCCCATCCTGAGAACCCGATGGCAAGTCCTTGGAGCACGAGGAAGCCAAGGCCCAGACTGCCCGCCGTTACCAGGATGCCTGCCCGCTTGTCGGCATTTGACATCGTCCGAGCCACGGCTCCCATGAGGAAAAACACGAGGATACCGAACAGCCAGACCCGGCCTTCCGAAACCATCTGGAGAATGCCCGGAGCGACTGTTTTCGACAGCGGAAATTCCGCAAGCCAGCCGAGGCCAAAAAAGCCGCTGTCGATACGGTACCAGGGAACGAGCACCAGCGCGGCCAGTCCCAAGGCCAGAACAAAGTCCAGCCGGCGATTGCCATGGGTCATGGTCAACCTCACAAATTTGAGTGCGTCAGAAAAGGGCTGCCTCTATCTCCGGCATTACGGCGCGCGGAGATAGAGGCAGCGGGGAGCCATTGATCAGTTGGCGACTGCGCCGACATCCTTGTCCCAGCGTTCGAGCAACTGCTTGCGCTTTGCAGGATCGCCATATGTCTTGAAGTCATAGTTGATCAGCTTGATATCCTCAAAGCGCGGCGCTTCCTTCGGAATCTCGGCATTCTTGTTGGATGGAAGCTGGAAGGACTTGGCGTCTTTCATGCGCGACTGAACGTCGGGTTGAAGCGCCCAGTCGTACCAGATCTTGGCGTTGTCCATATTACGCGCACCCTTGACGATCGACATGGATCCGATCTCATAGCCCGTTCCTTCGCAAGGAGCGATCGACTTTACCGGAAAACCTTCCGCCGTCATCGCCACTGCATCATGCATGAATACGATGCCGAGCGCCGTTTCGCCGCGCGCTGCGGCCTTCACCGGGGCAGATCCAGACTTGGTGTACTGAGAGATATTCGCATTCAGCTTCTTCAGGTAATCGAAGGCCTGATCTTCGCCCATGATTTGTACCAGCGAAGCAAGCGCCGTATAGGCCGTTCCCGATGAGTTCGGGTTGGCGATCTGAATTTCGCCCTTCAGTTCAGGCGCCAGAAGATCCGCCCAGCACTTGGGCTCCTTGTAACCCTTCTTCTTGAAGATGTCGGTGTTGTAGCCCCATCCGAGAGCGCCGGCATAAACCCCAACGGTCTTGTAGCCGGCGCTTTCCGCCTGGTTCTTCGCCCAATCCTGCAACTGGTCAAGCATCTTCGATTTATACTCGAGCGTCAGGTTTTCGGACGCTGCCTGAAGATGGGGATCGCCGGTACCGGCCCACCAGACATCGGTTTTCGGGTTGCGGGCTTCGGCGCGGATTTTCGCATAGGCCTCGCCGGACGACATGCGCACCATATTCACCTTGATGTCATGGCTCTTTTCGAAGTCGTTCTTCATCTGCTCGCAGATCACCACATCCGCAGCGCAGATGACGTTGAGATCGCCGGCGGCATGGGCAGGAGCGCCCATAAGGGTGGTTCCTGCCAGAAGCAGGCTGGAAATAAGTGTCAGTCGCATGTTTTCCTCCATAATTTGCGTCTGAATTCTGATCTTGGGGGCAAAGCTTCGCCATTCGGCATCCGGTCGGCTGCCGATCTTTTTTCAATTCGAAGCTTGCTTAGTTACTGGCTGGGCGGATGAACTTCCGTGTCAAATCTCAGAAGGAGCCTGCCCCTTTCCTCCGGTGTGCCAAACGTCGCAAAGTCATAATCGACCATTTTCATGATCGAGAGGTCAGGGGCACCAGACGGCAAGGCAGCCTTCGCATTGGAAGGAACCTGGTTTTGCCCCGCAGCCGCCCCCGTCGCCTGACCCGCCGGGCTCAGTGCAAAATTCACAAAGCGCCGCGCCTCATCCCTGTTTTTTGTCCCGCGAACGATACTGACCGCACCGATCTCGTACCCCGTTCCTTCACATGGGGCGACGATGACCAGCGGGGCTCCTGCCTCCTTCTGCGTTACCGCATCATGCATGAAAGATATGCCGATCAGGGCCTCCCCGCGGGCGGCAGCCTTCACAGGTGCGGAACCGGCTTTCGTATATTCCGCAACATTGCGATCAAGCGCCTTCATGTAAAGAAAGGCGTCGTCTTCGCCAAAAAGCTGGACCAATGTTGCGAGCGTAGTGAAGGCAGTACCCGAATAATTCGGATTGCCGGTCATGATCTTTCCGCGGTAGGCATCGCTGATCAGGTCTTTCCAGCATGTCGGGGCTGGTAGCCCCTCTGTCTCAAGAAGGTTCCTATTGTAGGCAAAGCCGAGTGCGCCAGCATAGATACCGGCCGCCTGCCCGCCCGACATGGAAAAGAAGTTCTGCGCCCAGGGAAGAAGCTCCGCTTCATGGGGAGACAGATAGGCCTCCAGTAGATTTTCGGAAGCCGCCTGCAGATGCGTATCGCCCGTACCGCCCCACCAGACATCAATCGTCGGCGCGTCCTTCTCTCTCCTGATCTGGTCTAGAACTTCGCCCGTGCTCTTGCGCACCATGATCGTCTGTACGCCAGTTCTCAACTCGTAGGCACGCTGCATAGCCGCGCACCATGCCTCGTCCGCCGCGCAGAGAACGCTAAGCTTTTCGCCATCCTGCGCAATGGCGGCGCCACAGCCCCATAAGGTCAGCCCGGCGCTGAATGCAGCAAGCAGTCTCTTCAAGACAATCCTCCCTGGAACCTCCCCGTTCCAATCTTGTGCGTCAGGATGCCAGAAGCCAGCGCTTGTGCAATCTGAGAATGGTTACCGATTTTTCAATGCGTTGGGCGAAAGGGCGGAGATGATTACGAATATTACAATTGTAACAACGCTGATCATCATCCACCTTTTGAATATTCCTTCACTCTTGCCTATGATCGCTGGTGGGAGGACTACACCGTGCAAAACCAGAGGATCAAGATACTGATCGTCGAGGACGATCCGGATATGGCGGAGCTTATTTCTGATCTCGTAGAGGCCGAAGGCTGGTCTCCGCTCGTCGTTCACTCCGCGGAAGAGGCTACCGCAACACTTGGCCGGGAACAGATGCATCTGGTTCTCCTGGACCACAACTTACCCGGCATATCCGGTAGGACTTTTGCCCAACGCATTCGAAATGTATTGGGATTGAATGTCGGAATTGTCATGGTCACCGCTGCGGGAAGCGCCACCGAACGCGTGCTCGGTTTGGAAACGGCGGCCGATGACTACGTGGTCAAGCCCTTCGAGCCTATCGAGTTGACGGCGCGCATCAAAGCGGTTCTTCGTCGTGTTGCGCCATCTCTAAAGGTGGAAAAGGAGCCGGAGCGCGAACATGAGCCTCACTCGCTGCGACTTGGAGATTGGGCGGTGGATCTGTCGGCACGCCGGGCAATGTGCTTGGCCGATCGCAGCAAGACGCTGACCAGCGCGGAGTTCGCGCTCCTGGAAATTCTTGCGGAAACACCGAACCGCCCCGTCAGCCGGTCGCAAATCCTCGATCGCCTGGGAGCAGAGAGCGACCGCTTCATCGATCGCAATGTCGATGTGCTGGTTCTGCGTCTGCGCCGGAAGATCGAGCGTAACCCAGACCTGCCTCAGCACATCCAGACCCGCAGGGGCAAGGGATATGTTTTACATACCGAAAATGCCGGGCAATCATTGTGATCAACCGGCCTTTCCTTCGGTCCATCGCTTTCCGTCTGCCTTTCGCCATCATCTTCATCTGTTCATCGGTCTTTATACTATCGGCAGTGGCTATCTACGGCCTGCAAAAAGCCAAGACGGAAATGGCGACCTACAGTTCGCAGGCATTTTCCAGCCTCGCGCGCGCCTCTTTGATCTCGCGTCGGGTAGCAGATCTGGTGTCCAGCGCGCCGTTATTGATGAACGCAACGTCTCCCTATCGCGTTTCGAGCGAGAGCCGCGCCGTCGTGGTGCAGGTCGACAGCCTGCTGCAAACGATTGCGCAGTACAGGCAGGCAGAAAGCCAGGTCGCGCTTCCAAACGATGATATCGTCAGCCTGCTGCAAACCATTCGCCAGCAGACCCTCTCACTCGCCGCGGACGCAGACGCGGCCCAGCAACACAAGGCCGAGGCCGCCGCAACATTAGGAAAAATCAGCGCTGAGCAGACCGTAAAAGACGACGCGCTTCGTCGTCGGCTTAACGCCCTCGCCCAGGCTGCCGCCAATTCTGCCAGTCTGTTCCAGTTGGGCGAACTTCAGCGGCGCTTCACGGCCGAGACGGGATACGGTGCAGAAGACGCGACGAGATCGGGAGATCTGAGCAACAAAGCGCTCACACTTTACAGAAGCGTTTTCGATGCCCAGACCAAGTATCTGCTGGAAATGTTTGCCATCCAGTCGTCGGCATCAAAACTTCATGCCGTATCCCGCGGCCTGTCCCACGCCACTGAAACGCAAAGCCAAGCCGTTGCACGCCGATTGACCGATGGCCTCGCCTCGGCATCTGCGGCACTAACCCGGCTGATTGTCATGGTCGCCATTGCCTTCGTGATTCTCGTCATTCTTTCGACTTTGTCGATCCGTTCCGTCATGCGGGTGTCAAACGGCATCACCGCGCTATCAGGAGGCATGAATTCCCTGGCCAAAGGCGAGCAGGAGGTCACGCTCCCAGCCTATCGCGGATCGGAAACAGAGCTCATCCGCCTATCGGACGCCTTCCATGCTTTCAAGGACAGCGTCGACCGCGTGTCTCGCCTTCGCCGCACAGCGGAAGCTGCGGCGCGGACGATCCGCTCCACTTTCCGGACGATGAATGAGGGCATCGCCCTTTTCGATGTTTCGGGCCAGCCGATCACCATGAATAGACGCGTCATCGAGCTTGTCGGCAGACGTGGCGGATCGTCGCGCAAGCTCCCGTTGCGCAACTTCATAGAAACGATCCCTGAAATCGACCCGGCCCTTTTGCCGTGTGACGGAGACCGCGGCAAGCTTGCCACGCGACTTACCCTGCGCCACCGAACCCAGGATCAGCAGGTCACAGAAATAGCGCTTTCCCGTCAGCCGGATGGCGGCATCGTTGTTCTCGCGCGGGATGTCACGTCGCTTGACCGGCAGGAGGCGGAGGCTGCAAAAGTCCAGCGCCTGGACGGTATCATGCGCATGACCCATCAGTTGAGCCACGAAGTCGGCAATATGATCGGCATCATTACAGGAAGCCTCGGGCTTCTGGAACGCGAGACGGGCTTCAGCGAGCGCCAACAGCGCAACATCAATCGCATTCGAAAAGCGGCGGATCGAGGTCGGGCACTTGCCAGCAGTATGCTTTCCATTGGCAGCCAGCACCCCATCCACCCAGCCCGCGCGGACATCGGAGCTCTGCTGAAAGGGATGGTGGATGTTCTGGAAATCGCCGTAGGTCCGCGCAATCAGATCAGCCTCGACATCGAAGATGGTCTACCGAAACTCGCATTGGATGCGGCGCTTTTCGAACAGTCGATTTTGAACCTCTGCCTGAATTCAGCTGCCGCCATGCCAGACGGCGGATCCATCTCCATTTCTGCAAGAATGCGCGACGATCTTCTAGACGTCTCCGTCCAAGACGATGGACAGGGAATGGATCAGGATGCCGTGGACAGGGCTTTCGAACCTTACTTCACGACCCGTTCTCAGCAGGGAGGAACGGGCCTAGGCCTTGCCATGGTCTATGGCTTCATGCGCCAGAGCGGCGGCGATGCAAGTATCGCCTCAAAACCAGGCGACGGCGTACGAGTGTCGCTGACATTTCCTGTTCCCGATCGGGTTTGAGACATGTGACCTGGGAGCCGGACAAGAATTGCCGATTGGATGTTGAAAAACAACGCCAAAAGTCACGGCAAGCTAGCTATGCTGGCTTGCGCGGCAACCTTGGCGTGCCTAAAACGTGCCTGATCGAATTTTTCCATGAGAGGACAGGCATCTTGGAGCAGGCAGACACCAAAACCGGCAAGCGTCGAAACAAGGCTCTATGGGCAGCAGCGGCAGTGATTGCCATTGTTGCAGCAGGCGCGGTAGGCGGTAAGGCGTTCTATAAAGCAAAAGTCAATGAACTCATCGCTCAAAGTGGAGCCACAGCGGCTTCGGTCGATGTCGATTTTCAGGGGCGAGTCCATATTCGTGATCTGACCTTGCCGATCCAGGAAGACGAAACGTTGCGCATCGCAGCAATTGATGGACGCCCGAAGCTGCCATTCTTTGATGGCGCGTTGGAACTCAGCAATATTTCTTTCGATATCGCCAAAACAAAGGTCGTTGTTCCAAGCGCTCGCATCGATAATGGAGAAATCAAGTCTTCCGGCCAACAGGTCGAAGGTGCGAAAACGCTGTCCCAGCGCCTTGAACGCCTTTCGGCCCGCAGCGTTTCCATGCCGGAATTGACACTTACCCAGCCGGCAATGGCCGGTGGCGAGCAAAAGATCGTTTATTCTAACACAACGTTTTCGGACATCGTCGATGGCCGGATAGCGCGATATTCGATCGAGAAGACCAATATGGATTTCTCGATGAAATCACCTGACGCAGATGGGGCGGGTCAAGCCACGCAAATGAAGATGTCGACCGGTGAGATCAAAGGTCAAGATGTCGATGTCCCCTATATCGCAAGGCTCTATACCGAACGGGCCGGTCCCGATGACAAGCAGGCAAAGCAGGTCTATGGCCCAATGTCGGCCGTAAACGTATCGATTTTCGATCAAAAGGCACGGATAAGCTACGACGAGCTTAGCAGCACTGGATTCAGCGCAAAGATGCCGACCGAGCCACTTGTGGAAACGTTGGCATCATTGACGGAGGTGAAAGATCCAAGCGCGCTTGAACCGGCGGAACGCAAAGCTTTCTTCTCCAAAGCCCTCTCGATTTTCGACATGATGGGCACGAGCGACATTCGGATGAAAGGCCTGAAAGCTCACGATGTCGATAAAGCATCGGGCTCTGAGGGCAAAGATTCCGATTTCGTCATAGAAAACATGGATATGAAAATCGACGGCTATAAGATCGATTTCGGTATCAATGGTTTGTCGGTACTCAATGGTGGCGATAAAGTCGTGGTCGGTGAGATCGCGATCAATGACTTCGATTGGAGTTCCACTGCCGAAGGGATTCGCGAGTTCGCTGGATTGGGCGACCAAGAAATAGCAACCTTCGAATACAAGCGACTGATGCCGGCATTCGGCCGCATGCGGTTCGGCGGTTTGGATTTCGATACATCTGCACCCGAATCCTCCGAGGACGCAGAGGCGGGCGCTCCTGAGCGGATCAAGTTCACGCTCGGAAAATTCGAGTCGGTGATGTTAAAGCCCATCAACGGCATACCGACCGACGTCGAAACCACGCTGGAAGACCTTACCATCCCCTTCGCTGAAAATTCTGAGGAGTTCGCCATGGCGCGCTCCCTCGGCTTGAAGTCATTCACCTCCTCCTATGCTCTTTCCACCTTCTGGGACGAGCCGAAAAATGATCTTGTCATTCGAAAGATGTACTTCAGCGGCAAGGACATGGGCAGCATCGAGATGTCTGGCCTGTTGAGCGGCGTTACCAGACAATTCTTCTCGTTGGACGCAACCAACGCTCAAGCTGCGCTTCTGGGTTTGACGGCCCGTGAACTGAAGCTGACGGTTAAGGATGAAGGCGCCATGGACCTGATGATGAAGGCCTACGCTCTTGAAAATAACGTCAGTGAGGCGGAGGCGCGCGCCACACTGTCACTTGGAACGACCGTCATACTGCAGCAGGTTGCAGAGGAGCGGCCAAAGCTCAAGAGCGTCGTTGATGCGCTCGCAGCCTTCGTATCCAAACCGGGAACACTCACCGTCACTGCCAAATCGAACGCACCCAACGGTCTGGGCGTATTCGATCTGATGGCCGCATCCCAGGACCCAATGCTTCTGCTTGACAAGGTCGATATCCAGGCAGCGGCGCAGTAAGCCACTGGTATTACGTTAGATGGAGCGCGCATCAAGAGCGCGCTCCACCGTCCTTCTTCTAAAATTTGTTCGATATCCCGGGGTGCGGCGGCTCTGAGAACCAGACTTGGTCGCCGCGCTTCAGGCACAGCTTGCAAGCAACCATCGATCCTTTCCGGCCGCTTTTGCCTGATAAAGCAATCCATCCGCACCGGCCACAAGCTCATCGAGCGGCGTTTTCGTATCGGTCCAAATGCCGCCGATGGTGGCGCGAACCTCGACCATGGATCCGCCTATATCAACCGGCGCGCGCATGCTCTCCACGACCCTGGCGGCAATCTGCTCGGCAATACCGAGATCACCGGCGAGCACGATTACGAATTCATCGCCACCCGTGCGACAGACGAGGTCTTCGGACCGAACATTCAGCTCGAGGCGTCTAGCGATTTCCAGCAGCACCTTGTCGCCTGCCGAGTGACCATGAACGTCGTTGACGATCTTGAAGCCATCCAGGTCCATCAGCAGAACCGACAATTCTCCCCCAAAAGAGAGCAGCGGATAATGCATGATCAAACCGCGTCTGTTGAGCAGACCTGTAAGAGCATCCGTCTCGGAGCGACGCTCGAATTCCTTCAGGCGCAGATGCTCATCGGTAAAGTCGATGGCCACGCCCACGATACGGCGCGGCGTGCCGTCGGGATTGCGTAAAAGACGGCGGTCGCAACGAATCCAACGCTCCCCCGAGACGGTGTTGAGACGATATTCGGCGCAGGAGTGGTCCACCTCACCGGTCAGAAGAGGCGTCAGATCGGCAGAGGCCATGTCGCTTGGGTTGACCCTGGCGAGGTAGCGCTCGAGATCGAGCCGTGCGGCTTGAGGCCCCTCTATGAACTGGGCCAGGCGATCTGACGTTTCGAAGTGACCTCTTGCCACATCCATATGCCAAAAGCCGCCGCGCACCGCCTCCATAGCAAGCTCAAGCTGTGCCGCCTTTTCCGCCAGTTGACGTTCGCTCTCCTTCTGGGTGGAGATATCCTGAACCTGCGACAGCAACTGCACGACATTTCCGGTGGAGTCCCGCATTGCCGTCAGATGGATCACCACATAGACGACGGCTCCGTCTTTTTTGACGTAGCGCTTCTCGATGGAATAGCCATCGCGGGTTCCGGCGATGACCGAATTGAACATTGTCTTGTCACGGTCGATATCGTCTGGATGGGCGAAATCTGAAAATGACATACACTGAAGCGTATCGAGAGGTATGCCGACGAGTCGGGAATAGGCCGTGTTGGCTCGACGGATGCGACCATCAACATCATGAAATACAATGCCGACCGGAGCATGTTCGAAAGCGAAATCGAAGAGCGCCAAGCGAGCTTGTGCATTTTCTCTCAGCCACTGCTCCCCTTTGTGCAAAATTCTCTCCTCGAACCAAATGAAGTGCCTATTTATTAGTAGGCGCGAATGTATTTGATTCAAGCACAAGAAATCATCGTCGAGTCTCGTCACCGTCTTGACCGGACGACGAAACGACGGGCTGTGCCTACAATATTGGCGGCAACGTCCTGGCTAGCGTTAAAATGTCAGGCCCGGCACAGCCAATGGATTGTCTGTCATTGCCTGACGATCCGGCCTGTCGATCGTCGCCGTTCCGGTAAACGCCGCGAAGAGATCTTTCACGAAATCCTCGCTCAAATCCTTTGTGATCAGCACCATGCGCGTGCGGCGATCCTCCGGATCGGGCCAGCCGTGCAAACGCTGCGGCGGATGAAAGATAGACTGCACGCCATGCAAAACAAGCGGCCTTTCCGTATTGTCTGAAAGCGCCACGATCGCCTTCATACGCAGAAGCTTTTCCCCATGGGCGGAGCGCAGCAAATCCACGAACATCTCTATGGCCATCGGATCGATGGGGCGATCGTGCAGAATTGAGAAAGATCGGATCGATGCATTGTGCCGGTTTACATCGTGATGGTGATGTCCGTGATGATGTTCATGATGCTCGTGACCATGATGGTGCTCGTGATCGGTAGCCTCCTGCCCCAGCCAGCGTCCCACATCCGCAGTCTTACGAGTGGCATCGTAAAGACCGTTATCCAGTAACGCGGTCGCGCTCCACATCTCCTGATCTCCATCCTCGATATCAGCTCGCGGATTGAGTCCCTTCAGCCTTTCGGTAAGCAGCGCGACTGCGTCTGAAGCGGCGAGCTTGCGCTTCGTTAACACCAGCCGATCGGCAACCGCCACCTGCTTGATGGCTTCTTCATGGTGATCGAGCGTCGACGCGCCGTGGACGGCGTCCATGACGGTGATCACGCCATTCAGCATGAAATTCTGCGCGATGACCGGATTTCCCATGATCGATTGCATCACTGGCGCGGGGTCGGCAAGCCCGGTGGTCTCGATGACGACACGTTTGACCGGCTTCAGGCGCCCGGTTTGAATGCCGTCCATCAATTCGGCAAGTGTATCTACCAGTTCACCGCGAACCGTACAGCAAAGGCAGCCTTCGGCAAGCTCGATGATACCATCGCCCGAACGCTCCACCAGCAGATGGTCGATGCTGACATCGCCGAACTCGTTGATAATGATGGCCGCATCAGCCATTTCAGGATCTTTGAGAAGCCGGTTCAACAGCGTTGACTTGCCCGCGCCGAGGAAGCCAGTGAGAATGGAAACCGGTATGCGTTCGAATGCCATGAGGCACCTTTTCGTTATAATATTACAACTCTGCCCGATGTATCACAGTGTCAGCCAAGAAAGAAAGCCTACGATCGTCGTTCGGTGGCGCGGGCCGTTGTGAGCTCGTTAGACGCTTAAAATGCAGGGCGCGGTATCGGCACCGGCACATTTGCCATTTCCTTGCCACCATTACCTTTGGGCTCGGCTGCTACGACCGGCTCGGTGCCCGGAATAAGGCCCGCAAAGGAATAGACAGGCGGACGTGTCATCTCGCGAACATAGGGCGACTTGATGATCATGCGCCCTGCCTCGTCGCGGCTTTCGCTGCGTACCTTTGCGGCTTTCGGATTGCAGATATCCTTGCTGATATCGTTCACCGCAACCGTATCGCCATAGGGTGCGAGAGAGGCAAGCGATACCCCCTGCCCCGCAGGCGAAGTCAAGCCGAGCTGCAGCAATTCGGCAGATTCATCGGTCCGCCCGGCGAGGCTGTCGGAACCAAGAACCACGGAAATGACCTGCCGTCCGTCGCGCTTGGCAGAGGAAACCTGATTGAAACCGGAAGCGCAGATGAAGCCGGTTTTCATGCCGTCCGCCCCATCGAAACGGCCGACCAGCATGTTGTAGTTGGCGTAATTCTTCTTACCCGTGGTCACACCTTCCAGAGAGAAGTAACCCGAATATTCTGGAAACTCCCGCTTGATGATGAGCGCCAGAAGGGCGAGATCGCGCGCCGTGGTATATTGCCCGGCACCTGGAAGACCATTCGGATTGATGTAATGCGTCGACGACATGCCGAGGCGCGCAGCTTGCGCATTCATCTGAGCGACGAAATTTCCTTCGGTGCCACCGATAGTTTCGGCAATCGCCACAGCGACATCATTGGCCGACTTGATCAGCAATAGCTTCAGCGCGCTATCGAGAGTAAGCTTCGAACCGGGCTTGAAATACATCTTGCTGGCAGGTTGATCGGACGCATGCTTGCTGAAGACGACGGGCGTGTCGGGGCTGAGCTTGCCGGATTTCATCCCACTGAACGCGATATAGGCCGTCATCAGCTTGGTCAGCGAAGCCGGATACCATTTCCGAAAAGCTTCCTGATGCGCGATCACCCTGCCGGTTTTGACATCCACCACCATCTTGGGATTGGCATGAGCCAGCGATGTCATCGCCAATATGCTGGCAGCCACAGCGGCAACTGTTTTTGAAAGTCGTCCGGCGGCGCGGCGTGTTCTGCGATCGTCTTGCAAGGCGTATCCTCAAATTCCCGTCTTCTTGGCGGGATTGGCAATATTCACCATATATGGCCTAGCAATGGCAAACTCCATTGATTGCGTCAATTATGCGGCGCAATATCAAGACAGAACCAGCACGATTCACGCATGCCGATTTGGAAGTCAGGACCGAGAGAATGCCGATTTTGAATAGAGCCGCCGAGCTACAGCAAGAAGCGAAGCAGTGGCGGCGTCACCTTCATCAGAACCCGGAAATTCTCTACGATGTGCATGAGACCGCCCGCTTCATTACCGAGCAGTTGACCGCCTTCGGCGTGGATGAAGTCGTCAATGGAATCGGCCGCACAGGCGTCGTCGGCGTCATTCATGGCCGTAGCAAGACGGGCCGAACCGTCGCTCTGCGCTCCGATATGGATGCGCTTCCGATACTTGAGGAAAGCGGCAAGCCCTGGGCATCGACCACGCCCGGAAATATGCATGCCTGCGGCCATGACGGGCATATGGCCATGCTGCTCGGCGCTGCGAAATATCTTTGCGAAACCCGCAATTTCGATGGCTCCGTCGTGGTGATCTTCCAGCCTGCGGAAGAAGGGGGTGCGGGCGCGCTTGCGATGGTGGAAGACGGGCTGATGGACCGCTTCGGCGTGGACGAAGTCTATGGCATGCACAATATGCCGGGTATTCCGCTTGGCCAGTTCGCCATTCGCAAAGGTGGCATCATGGCCGCACCGGACAAGTTCACTATCATCGTCAAGGGGCAAGGCGGCCATGCTGCTCAGCCACATCGCACCGCCGACCCTATCGCCATTGGCGCACAGATCGTTACCAATCTGCAGTTGATCGCGTCTCGCAATGTCGATCCGGTACGCTCGGTTGTCGTGTCGGTGACGCGCTTCCAGGCAGGGACCAGCCACAACATCATTCCCAACGAGGCGATGATCGCCGGCACGGTGCGCACTCTCGATGAGGGGGTCCGCGACATGGCTGAAGCGCGAATTCGCCAGATCGCCGAGGGTATTGCTCTCGCCAACGGCGCCCAAGCGCAAGCCGAGTATCACCGTTATTGTCCAGTGACGTTCAATCATCCGGCAGAAACGGACTACGCCGCTCAGATCGCCCGCGATGTCGTTGGGGCAACCAACGTCGATGCGGATGTCGATCCATCCATGGCGGGGGAAGATTTCTCCTATATGCTGAATGAGCGCCCCGGCGCTTTCATCTTTATCGGTAACGGCGACACAGCCGGTCTTCATAACCCAAGCTACGACTTCAATGACGAAGCAATCGCCTACGGCATTTCCTATTGGGTAAAACTCGCGGAGCAACGCTTGCAGGACTGAGACAGCAAATTTCTGGGCACAGCGACTGCATGCCGCTAGAACGCGGTTGATCCTTAAAGCGCGGTGGGCTAAAAGCACCACTGTGTGTCCACGTAGCTCAGCAGGATAGAGCACAGGATTCCTAGAGAAATTGGGGGTCGCGACCGGAAACGACGCGATCGATCTGCTCAAAGTCGGGGAACGCTTCGCTGTGCTTTCAGCATGCCAATCCCGAGCCAAGCTTCGGAGAAATCCGTTGAAGGTGTAGAGACTGGATGGGCAGCACCTAAAGGCTTCAAAGCCCATGGTGAAGGGACAGTCCAGACCACGAACGCTCCCACCCAAAAAGGCGGGACGGCGGCGAAAGCCGAAGTGGTATGAATCCTGGGGTCGGAGGTTCGAATCCTCTCGTGGACACCAATTTTTCTATGAATCAAAAACTTAATGCATTGCCGCGTCGGTGACGCGTGGAATTGTCAATGTTACCATTCTATCGATCATCCTAACTGTCACCGCTCATCTGGGATGCGCGTATCGCGCCGAAAGCTCCGTCCAGATACCGAAACTTAAGTCGCCAATATCAATGCGACTTCCGAGGCGTCTCGGATTTTGAAAAGGTGCGACCCGGCAAGGAGTGACAGCGTCGAGCCCGACTGTGGGCAGTCTAGTGGCCACTCTTCCGTTCCATGCGCATCATAGCCGCTGCTTTTTCCGCAATCATCACCACCGGTGAGGCGGTGTTGCCGGAGACGATCCGCGGCATGATCGAAGCATCAACAATGCGCAGCCCCTGAACACCTTTTACACGTAGCGCTGGATCAACCACGGCGTCAGCGTCCACTCCCATACGGCAGGTACCGACGGGGTGAAATATGGTGGTGGCGATATCGCCTGTCTTTTTCAAGAGCTCATCATCGTCCTGGAATTGAGTGCCGGGAAGGAGTTCATTTGGCTCATAGGGCCGCAGGGCATCGGTCGCCATTACTTGCCGGGCCTGACGGATTGCCGCGATAGCAACCGAACGATCGTGGTCTGTCGACAGATAATTCGGCCTAATCTCGGGTTGCCGGTCAGGATCGGTCGAGGTGATGTGGCATGTCCCGACACTGCTCGGCCGCAACTGGCAGACCGACACGGTAATGGCCGGAAAAGAATGCAAAGGATCGCCAAGCTTTTCGGTAGACAGAGGTTGCACATGGTACTCAATGTCCGGACGGTTCGCGCCCGGAGTGGACCGCGTAAACATGCCGAACTGGCTCGGCGCCATCGACATTGGCCCCGAGCGCATCAGCGCATATTCCGCTGCGATCTTGATCTTGCCTCGCCAGGAGTTGGCCAGCTGGTTGAGCGTAACGGTGTTCTTCACCTTGAAGACGGTGCGAATTTGCAGATGATCCTGTAGGTTCTCGCCCACAGCCGGTCTTGCCAGGTTGACCTCGATTCCGAGCGAACGAAGACGCTCCGGATCGCCGATACCGGAAAGCTCCAAAAGCTTCGGTGAGTTGATGGCGCCGGCTGCCAGGATCACCTCGCTGCTGGCTTTTACATGGAAAAAACCTGCGGATGCGCGATACTCAACACCTGTGACGCGGTTTCCATCCATGGTCAGTCGCTCCACCAGCGCATGCTTGATCACACGAAGATTGGGGCGCTTGAGTGCAGGACGCAAGAAGCCGCGTGCCGTGTTCCAGCGCACGCCTTTGTGTTGGTTCACATCGAAGAAACCTGACCCCTCATTGTCACCATCATTGAAATCTGCGCGTGGCTTGATGCCCAGTTCGCCTGCGCCCGCCTGCACTGCCTCGAGGATTTTCCACTTCAGCCGCTGGCGATTGACCTTCCATGGACCACCGGTCGAGTGCATCTCACCTTGCGGACCATGATAATCCTCTGATCGCTTGAAAAAAGGTAGAACATCTGACCATCCCCAGCCCTCATTGCCGAGCTCACGCCAGCCGTCATAATCGGCTGCCTGTCCGCGCATGTAGATCATGCCATTGACCGATGTGCACCCACCCAGCACCTTGCCGCGTGGGTAAGCAAGGCTGCGCCCATTGAGGCCCGCTTCGGGTGCTGTGCGCATCATCCAGTCGGTCCGCGGATTTCCAATGCAATAGAGATAGCCAACGGGGATCTGCACCCAATGATAGCGCTCGGAGCCCCCTGCTTCCAGCAGCAGGACACGCACAGATGGATCTTCGCTCAGGCGGGCAGCCAGCACGCAGCCTGCCGTTCCGGCACCGACGATCACGTAATCATACTGGCCATCCAGGCTTATCGTTCCCGCCATTGTTCATGTCCTTTCTGGTGCCGGTGATCGCGATGAAGTCCCACGAACCATCTCACCCTAATTTTTCGATGCGTTCCAGAGGTTGCGCATCTGCCTGCTGAGATCTCGCGCATCGAGCCATCTCGCCGCATTTAAAGACAGCGCAACAGAACTAGACCTCACGATTGAATGCTTTTTGCCGGTCCAATGATATAGTCGAGTAAAATACAATCCGCTTACGCCATCAAAGCTCGGCCAATCGGCAGCTTGCGTCCGTGGCGGCTGCTGACGTTCCTCCCCCAAAAAAATCAGGCCATTTTGGCCTGGAGTTTTCCGCGTACGATCCCTGAGAGTAAGAACAGTAGATTCGATGAAAGCATCAAAGTTTTCGCTGCGCATTCATCCGGTCCAACAGCATAGACAGCGTTTTATCGATCACTTTTACCAGAAACCCCAGTGCGCTGAGAAAGCGCTTTAATCAGTCGTTATCGTTGGGAATGTTCAGCAAGTGTCCACACGCCTTGCAGTGGACGGCGTCCACCTCGTGGCGCTGAAGCCCACAAGCCTCGCAGGGGTAGAGCACTTTGTACGGACGGACGATAGATTGGGCCAACCTGACAAACAGTGAAATGCCAACGATCATGGTTACGACAGATGTAAGTTTGCCCAACGGACCAGGAAGCGTTATGTCCCCGAACCCTGTCGTGGTCATGGTCGCGACAGTGAAGTAAAGAGCGTCGATAAACCCGACAAGGCCGCTCTGGTGATAGAAAAACGTCGTGTACACGAACCCCGTCACCATAAACAGGAACACCAGAAAGTTGAGGGATGCCCGCACCACATCCCTGTAGGAATGGCAGCCCAACCGTTTCAAAATGACAGCGAAGAGCGGACTCTCACCTATGGCCCAGAGGCGCATCGCTCTGAGGAAGGCGAAGTTGAAAAGAGCGTTGGGATAAAGAAGCGTTCCAAGAATGACAAGATCGATCCAGGTCATCGGTCTTTTGAGAATGGCGCGCAGCGAACCAGCAGCAAAGATCCGCGCCAGCAATTCGGCAAAAATCCAAACCGCGATCATGTAGTCGATGATCAGATAGGAAGGTCCGCTTCGCAAGAACGGTCCGAAGATGAAAAACGAAATGATCGTCACATCGATCACGGCGAGCGCCGCTTGCCAGCGCAGCGCCCACCTATCGCCTCCGCGCTCGACGCGGCGCAACTTCATCTGCAAAATCTCTAAACGAGACGGCATGGATCTTCTGGTTCTTGTCGGTGAGGCCATTTGTCACGGATAAGCGCGGGATGTCATCGGGTCAACGGCAAGAGCGACGGCCGCATGTAAGAGGCTCCGGATTCTGGCCAATGAGATGACCAAGCGAATGGAGCGAAATCGCCGCTCAAACCTATCGTCGAACTTGTTCGCGCCTCGGCAAAAGCAAGCTGATCTCAATATTGTCGGTGGGGGCAGCTGACCGACGGCTACTCGTGGCGCAGAGCTTCGATCGGGCTAAGGCTTGCGGCGCGTCGCGCAGGGAAATAGCCGAACACCACGCCGATGGCGGCCGAAAAAGCAAACGCGATGGCAATGATCGTCGGGCTCGTGACGAAAGGGACCCCGAGGAAGCTCACAACCGAATAGGCCAGTGCAAGGCCTGTCAAAATTCCCGCAATGCCACCGAAGGCCGAGAGCATGACGGCCTCGACGAGGAACTGCGTCAGCACCTGTTTTTCCAAGGCGCCGATAGCAAGCCGTATGCCGATTTCGCGTGTTCGTTCAGTCACCGAAACCAGCATGATGTTCATGATACCGATGCCGCCGACCAGAAGACTGACGGCGGCAACAGCACCGAGCAAGCCCGTCAGCAGCGTCGTGGTTCCGGTCATCGCGGACGCGATCTGAGCCATGTCATTGACGGTGAAATCGTCCTGGCGGCCAAGTCCGATGCGCCGGCGCTCACGCAACAGGTTTTCCAGGTCGGATTGCACCTTGGCCGTCGACACCCCATCCTGCGCCGAGACCATGATGGAGGAAATGGTCGTCGTGCCACCGATGCGGCGCTGATGGATTTTCAGCGGCATGATCACGGTGTCATCTTGGTCATCGCCAAGCCCGGACTGCCCTTTGCGCCCCAAAACCGCGATGACCGGGCAGGAGATATTACTGACGCGGATCGTCTGACCCACGGGATCGGATGAACCGAACAGTTCCTGGCGAACAGTTTCACCAATGATGCAGCCGATCTGCCCACCGCGATCTTCAGCAGGCAGAAACTCGCGGCCCAGCGCTATCGTCCAGTCCTGGGCAATCAGATAGTCGTTGGTGGTTCCCACGACGCTTGTCTGATGATTCTTTCCGCCATAGATGACCGTTGCCGCGGATGACCTGTTCAAAGGCGCGACGGCCCTTACGCCGCTGATCTGTTCACGGATGGCCTGCACATCGCTATCTGTAAAACGTTTCGCGTCGACACTGGCGCGACCCGGGCCGAATTGTCCGGGCCTGAGGAAGAGCATGTTGGTGCCGAGGCGCGAAAGCTCCGATTTAACCTGCGCGGTCGTGCCGTTACCGATTGTGACCATGGCGATGACTGCTGCAACACCGATAACAACACCAAGCACGGTGAGGAATGACCGAAGCATATTGCGGCTGATGGCACGCATGGCAAGCCTGACGGTTTCAAAGAACATCCGCGTCCTCCCTCATCGGCTCGGCGGCGCTGTCTGAATCCAGATGCCCATCGACGAAACGCAGCAGACGTTTGGCGTGCGCAGCGATGTCCTCTTCGTGGGTCACCATTACGACGGTAATGCCGCGATCGCGATTAAGCGAAGTTATCAACTCCATGATCTCGATACTGGTTTTCGTGTCGAGATTGCCCGTCGGCTCGTCTGCAAGAAGCAGTGCCGGCTTGGTAACGATGGCGCGCGCGATCGCCACACGCTGCTGCTGACCGCCGGAAAGCTCCTGAGTGGTGTGGTGCTCACGCCCCTTAAGCCCCACCTGCGCTAAGGCCTCCATGGCAAGTGCGCGCCGCTCCCCGGATTTCATGCCGCGATAGATCAGGGGGAGTTCGACATTCTCGACAGCCGAGGTGCGTGACAGCAGGTTGAAGCCTTGAAACACAAAGCCCAGCATATGGCGGCGAAGCAGCGTCAAATGCTCATTGTCAAAGCCGCTGGTCGGCACACCCTGAAACAGATATTCCCCTGCGGTCGGAGTATCCAGACAGCCGATAATGTTCATCGACGTGGATTTTCCGGAGCCGGACGGCCCCATTATGGCGACGAATTCGTGTTCCTTGATCGACAGGCTGACGCCGTCCAGCGCCCGGATGGCCGCTTCGCCTTTGCCATATTGTTTCACCACATCGCGGAATTCGATCAGAGGCGGCGCGCTCATGCTTTCACTCCGGCCTAGCTGCTGCGTTGGGTTGCGTCGGTGATCACTTGGTCGCCGGGCTTCAACTCTTCCGAAGTCACGGCGGTGAACTGGCCATCGGTAGAGCCAGCCTGGACAGAGACGCTCACTGGCGTGCCGTCGCGCAATACCCACACCTGACGCTTGCCCGCTGCAGCCTGCTCGGCGCTGCCTCCGCGCGATCTGTTCATACGCGGAGGCCGGAACAAGCCCATGAGGCCGCCACCGCGCGACGCATTCTCGCGGGGCGGTGTGTAGCGCAAGGCAGCGTTGGGTACCAGCAGCGCATCTTTCACATGCTCGACCACGATATTTGCAGTCGCCGTCATGCCAGGGCGCAGCAACAGCTCTGCATTATCGACGGTGAGGATACCCTTGTAGGTCACGACATTGGATACGGTTTCCGAAGCAAAACGAACGGTTTCGATTTTTGCTGGGAAACGGCGCTCAGGATAGGCATCCACATTGAAGGTCGCCTCCTGACCAGCCTCGACTTTGCCGACATCCGCTTCATCGATCGAAACCTGAAGCTCCATGCGGCGCAAATCTCCTGCAATGGTGAACAGCACCGGCGCGTTCAAAGACGATGCCACGGTTGCGCCGGGATCGACATCACGCGTGAGGATGACGCCATCGATAGGGGAAACGATCTTTGCCTTGCTCAGGTTGACCTCAGCAAGACGCAAATCCGCCTCGGATGAAAGCACGCTCGCCTCATTGACCTCCAACGTTGCAGCCGCTGCATCGCGGTTGAACTGTGCCGCATCGAGATCCTGCTGGCTGGAGACGCGGCTTTGCACCAGAGATCGAAGCCGCTCCAGCGATGTATTGGCCGAACCGAGATCTGCCCTCGCCTTCGCAACGCTGGCTCTTGCTGAGGCGAGCTTGGCGCGCGCACTTTGCACATCGGCTTCGAGTTTGTTGGTATCGAGTTCGGCCAGCACGTCTCCAGCCTTGACGGAACTGTTGAAGGTCACATTGACCTTGCGAATGGTACCGGAGAGTTCGCTCGATATATCCACCTGGTCGGTGGGCTGAACCGAACCGGTCGAGGTGACAATGACGGAAAGATCGCCCCGCTTTGCCTCCTGCGTCGTGTAGCTATAGGCCACCCGCGTGCCCGCAAAGGCAAAATAGTAGGTCGTTGCGCCTGCGATCATCAGCAGCGCAAGAACGATATAGAGCGAACGTCTCGATTTCTTCTTGCCCGTTTTCGAAGACGCCAGGATGTCGCGAAGGTCGGGCTTCGCATTCTGGCTGTTCGTATTGTCGCTACTGGCATCCAACTCGTTCATTCCCATTTCATGAGCGATTGCAGAAGTCTTAAGGCTTGATAGGTGGCTATCGAAGGCCGCTACCGCAACTGCTAAAATACATCTGCCGGATCGCTTGGCACAGCCAGAAGGATGGGTGAAGTGAAAACTTCGTAATCTGACCCGGCTTCCGACAGCGCTTTAAGGAAGTGACCGACCGGCGAGCGAGAAAAAACAAACGAAAAGGTGATTTTAGCTGTTGCAGGGTCTGCGGTAACCGTGTATCTCCCCGCTCACGACATCGGCGGAGTGTAGCGCAGTCTGGTAGCGCATCTGGTTTGGGACCAGAGGGTCGGGAGTTCGAATCTCTCCACTCCGACCATTCGACAAATCAATGATTTGTCTGAAATTTATTGCTTCCCTATAATTAAATTTTTTGTGAGAGCTGAGCGGGTTCAGATATTCGGGATTTTGCGGCTCTATGAAGTATTAAGTCCACAAGGCCACTCATTACGCATCGAATCGCGATCTCAAGCCTTGAGCGAGTCAGGCACCGCTTATTGTTGGGAGACCAAGATCGCTTTGCCCTTAGCTCAGCAAATTCAGCATGTCAGGCGTCATACTCCAAATTGAGAGTGCATCCAGATCAAGACGCAAAGCGCTACGCCGCCTATGACGACCGCCAAAACCTTGCCTTGACCGGGAGGACGGGGTTTTTTCGACGGCTGCGGCTTGCGGAACTTGATGACGTTATCGCTCATGATCGGTGTCTCCTCTTGGTCGCCGCGATACAATCTGCTTCGCGTGTCTCATTCAAGCGTGCCATTGGCTTTTTTCTGCTGTCGAAGCCTGCGATCTTTCGGTGGGGTGCCATGCTTCTATCGTCCTTGAACCCATGCACCGCTCTTTCAGAAAATCGATTACGATTTTAAGACCGATGCTGTAGCATCTACCAACCTACCGGCTTGACTTCGCGCATGAGTCGGTCCAAGTGAAATTCCGATGCCGACCGTAATACAATGGTTACGGAAGGCCGCGTAGAAAGAGCGTCATCTCGCTTGAGCGCACGACTGGAGCAGTTGAAATGTCTGCAAAAATTTATCGTCCGGCAAAGACCGCCATGCAGTCCGGAAAAGCCAAGACGAATATCTGGGTGCTGGAATTCGACGCCGAGGTTCCGCGCAAGATTGACCCGATCATGGGCTACACGTCCTCCTCGGACATGAAGCAGCAGGTCAAGCTCAACTTCGAGACGCAGGAACAGGCAGAAGCCTACGCGCAGCGCAAGGGCATCGAGTACCGCGTGATCCAGCCAAAGGAAGCAGAGCGGCAGACGGTTTCCTACACGGACAATTTCCGCTACACCCGCACGCAGCCTTGGACGCACTAACCGTTTCCGGCGCCTTCACGGCGTCGTAAGTGGCCCCTTAGCTCAACTGGATAGAGCAACTGCCTTCTAAGCAGTAGGTCGCAGGTTCGAGTCCTGCAGGGGTCGCCATACACTTTACAAGTAATTGATTTCTCAATGTGAATTTCACACGATCCCTCACCAGAAAACAGGTGGGGGGATAGAGATCTTCGGATAACGTTTTCTTCTCGTTGGATCCCACCCCGCCTATCCTAAAAGCAGCATCAACGCTGATGCGGCGCGATCCATGCATCGATCATCTACGCGGCCCCTTGTTAATCGTCGCCTCCATCCGCGGCACGTGTGCCTCAATCAATTGGATCGTCACGCTTTTGTCGGTCATCATGTTGGGAACGGGAGCGACCATCTCGCTGGATGATTTTCTTGAGGTCGTGCAACGGCCTTTCGATGTGACGTTCGGCTTGGCGGGCTGGTTTTTGATCATGCCGCTTCTCGCAGTTTCGTCGATAAATCTCATCCCGACGCCCCGGAAAGTTGTCGCGAGCGTTATACCTGTTGTTGCCGCCCCAGCGGCACGTTCTCGAATGTCATGACCTACCTCTCAAAAGATGATGTTGCCCTTTCGGTCGTCTGCCCATCGGTAACGACACCTGCGGCCCCGATCATCACGCCTCCCCTGGTCTGGGTTTGCCAGCTAGCACTAGCCTGTCCATGGCTGGGCGAAGTTCATGGGCATCATCAAGCGGTCGTCATACGACTGGCGTTCGGTGCGCTTCTCTAGAAATTGCTTCCATCCTTTATCAGAGCAGCCGTTCCGGTGCTGCCGCTGTGGTAGGCGGGTCCAAAGCCTCGATTGTCCAGTGAGGCATCATGATTTCCGGGATGGTTATCCTGCATAAGGGTCTTGGCGATCCAATTGATTTGTTTGCCGCAAAGACAGTCGGGCTGACGCTTGCTAAACGCAAAGCGATCACAATCGAAGTCGGCATGTAAAATTTGCGGCTCGACGCTGCGCTGGACAACACGTATTTCTCGCCACCGGCAGACGTCCTGAGCGCGATTTTTCAGTGCCGGGCACAACATCGGCGCATGACTGGCGAACTGGTTTGCCACACGGGAAAGCTGAGCACGAGATTGCGAAAGTCGGCCTCCCTCTCAAACTTGCTAAATCGCCTCTCGCTCTCCATATGAATGAGATGCGAATTGGGGAGTAGGACCGTGAGCGTTGCCTTTGTAAAAGAAGAAAGTGCAGAGACTGCAGCGGAAACCCGACTGCCGGATCGCCCCATCTCCCAACATCCCAATCTCGTCACTGAGGAAGGTCTCAAGCGCCTCGAAGAACAGATGAAAGCTGCCCGTGCGGCACACGAGATTGCCAATGCGGTAGAGGATGTGAATGAACGCAGGCGCCAGATTGCGCCGCACCTCCGAGATATCCGCTATCTTGCGGAGCGGCTGCGCTCCGCCCAGTTAATGCCCGCCCCAGAAACGACCGAGATTGTTTCTTTTGGAAGTACCGTCACCTTCACTCGTGAAGATGGTCGCGTCCAAACCTATCGTATCGTCGGCGAGGACGAGGCAGATCCGAAGGCGGGATCCATTTCCTACGTTTCACCCGTTGCCCGTGCACTAAATGGCAAGGCTGTTGGTGATATTGCCACGGTGGGCGGACAAGAACTGGAAATAACCGCCATTCACTAGGCCACCAGTTGCAGGAGGTTGAAATAACGGGTAACTGCCCTGTTACTTGACTTTCAGCAAAAGGTTTACTGCGCATGGCGTTGGAATTCCTCGTCACTCATTCCGGCGGCTTCCATGCCGATGAACTGCTTTCCAGCGTCATCCTCACCCGCCTTTATCCAGGGGCGCAAATCGTTCGGAGCCGCGTGCCGGAATGGATCACGCCTTCAAAAGACCGGATCATCTATGATGTCGGCGGCGCTTATGATGCAGAGGCGCAGATCTTCGATCACCATCAGCGCGGCGCGCCGCTGCGTGAGAACGGCCAGCCCTATAGCTCATTCGGCCTTGTGTGGAAGCACTACGGGCGCGACTATCTCACCGCGCTTGGCATTCCTGCAGCCGACATCGAAGACGTCCACGCGTCTTTCGACAAAAGCTTCGTGCTACCGATCGACCTCACAGACAATGGGGCGCTGAGTCCTGCCATTGCCGGAGAACTCGCGGGCCTTACCCTGCCGTCATTGCTAGAAACGCTGAAGCCTTCGTTCGACAACCGTGAACCAGGCGCCGATGACGCAGCATTTCATGGCGCGCTTACGATTGCTCGCGCGTTTGTTGAAGCCGGGATCGAGAAGAAAGCGGCAAAACTCAGAGCAGAAACGCTTGTTCTAAAAGCCATAGAACAGACCGGCGAAAGCCGCATTCTGG
Organism: Rhizobium sp. 22-785-1; assembly: GCF_053521965.1. Taxonomy (NCBI): domain Bacteria; kingdom Pseudomonadati; phylum Pseudomonadota; class Alphaproteobacteria; order Hyphomicrobiales; family Rhizobiaceae; genus Rhizobium; species Rhizobium sp. 22-785-1. The sequence continues at coordinate 134,584 of NZ_JBNWDI010000003.1, forward strand.
AATTGCCGATCGGAATGCCCTTCCGCCCGGCCATCGTAAAAGCCGGTGCAGACCACCTACTTTTCGTCGTTCACCCGCGTGATAAGGACTGGTGCGTAACAGGCATCCGCCGTGCTGAAGAAGGCTTCGAACTTCGCGCCGATCTTCCGGTTTCCTGGGCGGGTTTGACCAATGGCGATCTGGAGCGGGCAAGTGGTGTCGAAGGCGCAACCTTCTGCCACAATGGTCGCTTCATTGCAGCAGCAAAGACGCGAGAAGCCGCAATGATGATGGCGAAAATCGCCACGAAGGAAGCCCTGTTAGAGCGGCAGTCTGCCTGAATGCTGCTGGAAAACGAACCGAAGCGGCGCTTGAAGACAAGCACCGCAATGGCACAGGCACCTATCAGACGCTTGCCTCGGCCTCGCGCTGTTTGGCGAGCGCTGCAAGATCTGCCGCCTTCAGTTCGACGGATTCGCCGCAGCCACACGCAGATGTCTGGTTCGGATTGTTGAAGGTGAAGCCGGAGCGCATCTTGGTGACTTCGAAATCCATCTGCGTGCCCAGCAGATAGAGCACAGCGGAAGGCTGCACCCAGACCTTGGCACCGTCGTGCTCGATCAGATCATCCTTGGCATCAGGCTCCGTGACCAGATCGATGGTATATTCCATCCCGGCGCAGCCGCCTTTTTTGATGCCGACGCGCACGCCCTTGGCGTCCGCACCGGAATTATCGACGATCGCCTTGACGCGAGAGGCCGCAGCCTCCGTCATTGTCATCACTGCAAAGCCCATGGGCTCCTCACTCCTTCGACAGTCGGGTTCAAGGCCCGATGTTTATGGACTCAAATCTAGTCCTGCGTGGCGATGGTATCAAGACGTGCCCGCTGTCTAATCGACGGCGATCAGTACCAGCCAACTGCAACCTGCGCTTCTTCCGACATGCGATCCGGGGTCCATGGCGGATCAAAGGTCATTTCCACCGTGACGCCGGATACGCCCTCGACAGCGCCGACCGCGTTTTCCACCCAACCCGGCATTTCACCAGCGACCGGGCAGCCAGGTGCTGTCAGCGTCATGACGATCTTGACCATACGGTCGTCTTCGATGTCGATCTTGTAGACGAGACCCAATTCGAAGATATCGGCCGGAATTTCAGGGTCGTAGACAGTCTTCAGCGCTGCGATCACATCGTCACTGAGGCGCGCCAGCTCATCCGGAGAAAGACTGGAGGTTTTAGCGGGGGCAGGTCCAGCCTCTTGCGCGGGCGATTGTGCCAGATCCTGTGGCTGTTCAGTCGTGTCGGTGCTCATGGTCCTGATCCTCTATCCGATCTCAGGCGAAGAATTTGCGGGCATAATCGAGCGCTTCGGCCAGCGCATCCACTTCCGCGCGGGTATTGTAAAGCCCGAATGATGCCCGGCATGTGGAGGTCACGCCGAAGCGTTTCAAGAGCGGCATGGCGCAATGTGTACCGGCACGCACGGCAACACCTCGCCGGTCGATGACCATCGAGACGTCATGGGCATGGATGCCTTCGAGCTCGAAGGAGAAGATGCCGCCCTTGCCCGGTGCATTTCCAATGATGCGGAGCGAATTGATGTCCCGCAGCCGCTCTGCCGCATAGGCGGCAAGATCCGCTTCATGCGCGGCAATTGCCGCACGCCCGAGATTGTCCATATAGTCCAGTGCATAACCCAGTCCGATTGCCTGAACGATCGGCGGCGTCCCGGCTTCGAAACGATGCGGCGGCTCATTGTAGGTGATCTCATCTTCGGAGACATCGAGGATCATTTCCCCGCCACCCTGGAAGGGACGCATCTCTTTCAAGCGGTCGGCCTTGCCATAAAGAACGCCGATGCCTGACGGGCCATAGAGCTTGTGCCCGGTCATGACATACCAGTCGCAATCGATATCGCGTACATCGACCGGCATGTGAACGGCTCCCTGGCTGCCATCGATCAGCACCGGGATACCGCGCTCATGCGCCATACGGCAAATTTCCTTGACCGGTACGATGGTACCGAGCGCATTCGACATATGGGTAATAGCAACGAGTTTAGTGCGCTCCGTCAGGCTTTTTTCGAAAGCCTCGATATGAAACGCGCCCTCGTCATCCACCGGCACCCAGACGAGCTTGGCGCCTTGGCGCTCGCGAATAAAATGCCAAGGCACGATATTGGAATGGTGCTCCATGATCGATAGGACAATCTCATCGCCCTCGCCGATCTTCGACATTCCATAGCCATAGGCAACCGTGTTGATCGCCTCGGTAGAGGATTTGGTGAAGACGATCTCGTCCACCGAGCCGGCATTCAAAAAGCGCCGCACCTTTTCGCGCGATGCTTCATAGGCATCCGTTGCCGCATTGGAGAGAAAATGCAGGCCGCGATGCACATTGGCATACTCGTTGGAATAGGCATGCGACACCGCATCGATCACCACCTGCGGCTTCTGCGCGGACGCGCCATTGTCCAGATAGACAAGCGGCTTGCCATGGACCTCGCGCGACAGGATTGGAAAATCCTTGCGCACGGCCTCGACATCGTAGGGGGCCGCTTTAACGGCGCGTTCGCTAAAATCAGGCATGAGCGTCCAACCAGCTGGAAATGATACCCTCCAGCGCCTCTACCAGATTGTCATCTTCCAGTTCTTCGACAATCTCCGCAACGAACGCGTTTACCAGCATCGCGCGCCCCTTCGCCCGCGGCACACCACGTGCCATGAGGTAATAGAGGTGCTTGGCGTCGATATCGGCAACTGTTGCGCCGTGGCCGCACTGAACGTCGTCTGCGAAGATTTCAAGCTCCGGCTTAGCCGAAAACTCGCCGTCGTCGGACATCAGAAGCGTGTTGCAGGCCATCTTGGCGTCGGTCTTCTGAGCATCGGGTGCAACCCGGATCATGCCCTGGAAGATGCCCTTCGCACGATCGAAGACGACATTGCGGAAGATTTCCGTTGACGTCGTGTTCGGCACGTTGTGGCCAAGAACCATCGTCACGTCGGTATGGGTTTCACCGCCCAGCAGATTGACGCCTCGAACGGACAGATCCGTGCCTTCGCCCTCGACATGGATGCGCAGTTCCTGGCGCACCAGTTTGCCGCCGGCATTGATGATGAAGAGACGAAGATTTGCCTCGGCACCGAGCTTGATGCGCAACTGCGCCAGATGCGTATCGGCTGCACCTTGCTGCTGCAGCAGGATATAGGTCGCTTCCGCGCCGTCATGTACCTCAAGATCGGTGACATGCGTGACGAGAGCAGCTTCCGCCGAAACAGATAGATGACGCTCGATGATCGTTGCCTTGGAGCCCTTGCCGAAGCGAACCGGCGAACGGCTATGAACCTGCCCGGCGCCGTGGATCACCTGAAGCTCAAGCGGCTGCTCGATGTCGGCTTCATCCGGAACGATAACGGAATAACCGTCACGCACGAAGCTGCCATTGAGGCGACCGATCATGTCGTCCTTGTCAGCGGCCACGAGTGTGGCGGCAGCCGTGCCATCCAGCAGGCTTTCTGCATAGCTTTCGACTTCGAAACCAGCTATGTCGGCGTCTACAGACTTACCGTGTAGCAGATAGATCGCTTGCGAACCAGCAACCGCAGGATCACGCTTCTCGATCAGCGGCGCGGAGGCATCCTCAGGAATGCTGCGCAGCAGGCTCTTCATATCGGTATAGTGCCAGGCCTCGATGCGGCGGGTCGGCAGACCGGCAGTCTTGAGATCGTCGAACAGCACGTCGCGCGCAGCAACCACGTCTCCATTGCCGGGAAGCTCGCTGAACTTGGCCGTGAAGGCTTCCACCAGTGCGGTCTCCGCAGGTGTCAGCCGGTTTGTCGTTTGAATATTCATGGACATGGTCTCCTGGCCCGTTAGTCAGGCCGCTTCACCGATGATGTCGGCGTAACCATTGTTTTCCAGTTCCAGCGCCAGTGCCTTGTCGCCCGAACGGATGATCTTGCCCTTGTAGAGAACATGGACGCTATCTGGTACGATGTAATCGAGCAGGCGCTGGTAGTGGGTGATGACCACGGTGGCGCGATCAGGCGACTTCAGCGCGTTGACACCGTCAGCAACGATCTTCAGAGCATCGATGTCGAGACCGGAGTCCGTTTCATCCAGCACGCAGAGCTTCGGCTCAAGCAGCGCCATCTGCAGGATCTCGGCACGCTTCTTCTCACCGCCGGAGAAGCCGACATTGAGCGGACGCTTCAGCATGTCCATGTCGATCTTCAAGTCGCCAGCCGCTTCCTTCACCTTCTTGATGAAGTCAGGCGTTGTAAGTTCAGCTTCGCCGCGTGCTTTGCGCTGCTCATTAATCGCAACCTTCAGGAACTGCATGGTCGCAACGCCTGGAATTTCGACCGGATACTGGAAGGCGAGGAAGATACCCTTGGCAGCGCGCTCGGCAGCGTCCAGCTCCAGAATGCTCTCGCCATTATAGAGAATGTCGCCAGAGGTCACTTCATAGTCTTCGCGGCCCGAAAGAATGTAGGACAGCGTGGACTTGCCGGAGCCGTTAGGACCCATGATGGCCGCGACTTCGCCAGCGGCAACCTTCAGGTTCAAACCCTTAATGATCTCGGTTTCGGTATCGGCGATCTTTGCGTGCAGGTCGATGATTTCAAGCATGTTGTTATCTCTCAATCTAGTTTTCTCTTGCGCGAAGAGAAACGGTCAAATGGTTGAAGCGCGTCGGAGAGCCAAAAGATGGCAATCATCCCGGTCGCGCTTGCGATTAAAATTGGCTTGGCGAACTCACGGCCCGCCATCAGCCCACCAACTTCAATGAACACCCCGACCATTGAAACGAAAATGCACAACACCATCAAGCGTGAGCTTTTCGTCAAGCGGGGCACCTTCATTATCCGACGCTACCTTCCAGCGAGATCCCGATCAGTTTCTGCGCTTCGACGGCAAATTCCATCGGCAGTTGCTGGATAACGTCCCTGACGAAGCCGTTGACGATCAGAGCGATCGCGGCTTCTTCCGGAATGCCACGCTGCAAGCAGTAGAACAGCTGATCCTCGGAAATCTTGGATGTCGTTGCTTCATGCTCGAAATGCGCAGAGGCATTCTTTGCTTCGATATAAGGCACGGTATGCGCACCGCACTTGTCGCCAATCAGAAGGCTGTCGCACTGCGTGAAATTGCGCGCATTGGTCGCCTTGCGATGGGCCGAGACCTGCCCGCGATAGACGTTTTCAGAAAAGCCTGCCGCGATACCCTTGGCGATGATGCGGCTCGACGTGTTCTTGCCGAGATGAATCATCTTGGTGCCGGAATCGACCTGCTGGTAACCGTTGGAGACAGCAATCGAGTAGAACTCGCCACGGCTGTCGTCGCCACGCAGAATGCAGGATGGGTACTTCCAGGTAATCGCCGAGCCGGTTTCGACCTGCGTCCAGGAAATCTTCGAGCGATGACCGCGGCAATCGCCACGCTTTGTCACGAAGTTGTAGATCCCGCCTTTGCCTTCCTTATCGCCCGGATACCAGTTCTGGACGGTGGAATACTTGATCTCTGCATCATCGAGTGCAACGAGTTCTACGACAGCTGCATGAAGCTGGTTCTCGTCGCGCTGCGGTGCTGTGCAGCCTTCCAGATAGGAAACGTAAGCGCCTTCTTCCGCGATGATCAGCGTGCGCTCGAACTGGCCCGTGTTCTTCTCATTGATGCGGAAATAGGTGGAAAGCTCCATTGGGCAGCGCACGCCCTTCGGAATGAACACAAAGGACCCGTCGGTAAACACCGCGGAGTTCAGCGTCGCATAGAAGTTATCGGTCGTCGGAACGACGGAACCGAGATACTTCTTCACCAGCTCCGGATGCTCGCGGACGGCTTCCGAGATGGACATGAAGATCACGCCCGCCTTCTTCAACTCTTCCTTGAAGGTGGTGACGACAGAGACCGAGTCAAACACGGCATCAACCGCCACGCGACGGTTTTCCACGCCGGCCAGGATTTCCTGTTCCTTCAGCGGAATGCCGAGCTTTTCATAAACCTTCAAGAGCTCAGGATCGACCTCGTCAAGCGACTTGGGACCAGGCGTGCTCTTCGGCGCGGCATAGTAGTAGAGATCGTTGAAGTCGATCTTCGGATAATTGACGCGCGCCCAGGTAGGCTCTTCCATCGTCAGCCAGCGCTGATAGGCATCAAGACGCCATTGAAGCAGCCATTCCGGCTCCTGCTTCTTGGCGGAGATGAAACGGATCACCTCTTCTGACAGGCCTTTCGGCGCCTTGTCGACTTCGATCTCGGTTTCGAAACCGTATTTGTACTGGTCCACATCGATCTGGCGAACCTGATCGATCGTTTCCTGAACCGCTGCCATTGTCGTTCTCCAATCTCGCCGGATACAAGGTCCGGTGGCTTGTCAACGTATCAAGACGGAAACCCCGCCTTCATGCGCGTTTCACATAAATGCAAGGGCCTTACGAGGCCAGCGCTTTCATGCGTTTATTTAAGAGCGGGTTGGCGTTTTTCCCACCGCACCGCAAGCGAAATTTTGACATTTCGCAGTTTATTCCAGCCCTCAGGCTGCCTGACCAGACAGCTTGCGCCGCCCTGCAATCTTGCCGAAGGCCTCAACGGCCTTCTCAATGTCGTCTTCCGTCGTAGCATGCCCCAGCGAGATGCGCAGGGCACCAAGTTTTGGATCCTGCCCCATCGCGGTCAGCACGTGGCTCTCCCCGACCTTGCCAGAAGAGCACGCAGAGCCAGCTGATAGAGCGATGCCCTCGATATCGAAAGCGATCTGCCCCGTTTCCGACTTCAACCCGGGAAGCGTGAAGAAGGTGGTGTTGCCAACCCGCGTCACACCGGCACCGTGAATGATCACATCCGGAGCGTTGGCGCGCATTCCATCTTCAAGCCGCGCCCGCAACGTCGCCAAGCGTGCGCTTTCTGTTTCCTGCATCACCGCTGCCTCCTTGGCGGCAACGCCAAAGCCGATAATGGAAAGCGTATTCTCCGTGCCCGAACGATGACCCTTTTCCTGCCCACCACCATGGATGAGCGGCAGCGGCATCATCACTTCACCACGGGAAATCAACGCGCCCGCGCCTTTCGGGCCGCCGATCTTGTGCGACGAAACGATCAGGAAATCCGCATCCAGCGCATCGATGTCGACAGCGATCCGCCCGACAGCCTGAACGGCATCAACGACCAGCAATCCACCAGCGGCATGAACCAGTTGCGCCGTTTCCTTCACAGGCTGGACGATACCGGTTTCGTTGTTCACTAGCATCAGCGCCACCATGGGAAGGCCCGATGCTCGATCATGCTGGGACAGCAGATGTCCGAGCGCCTCAATATCGAGCATCCCGTGCGCGGTCACCGGAACTTCGGTCATGGCGGACTTGTCGAACCGCCCGCCTTCTCGAATGGCAGGGTGTTCGATTGCCGAGACATAGAGATGACTTACCGTCAGGGGCGCACGGCCCATCTTGAAGCGCGGCGACAGCACGAGGTTGGCAGCTTCGGTCGCGCCACTGGTAAAGACGACGTGCGAGGCTTGCCCACCGACCAGAGCGGCGACATCGCGGCGCGCGGCTTCGACTGCGGCGCGAACCCCACGGCCTTCCTTATGGACGGAGGATGGGTTGCCGGAAAGATCGAGAGCAGAGACAAGCGCATCACGGACGGCGGGCAGCAAAGGTGCTGTCGCATTCCAGTCCAGATATGTGCGCTCCGCTGTGCCCATGGCGCAAATCGTGCCTTTATCCCGATCATTCGCGCGTTAAAGCGCATTTTCCTTGAAATTTCCGTCACCCTTGCCTTATGACACCACCAACAGCGCCACGGAACACAAGTTTCGAACAGTTCTAAACTAGGTTTTAGAAAAGCTGACCATCTACGTCAAGTCTTCTTGCCGGTGAAAGCGTCAGAAACATAAGAACCGACCGGAGTATCTATGCCCGAAGTCATTTTTAACGGCCCCGCAGGTCGTCTCGAAGGCCGCTACCAGCCCTCCAAGGAAAAAAGCGCCCCGATTGCCATCATTCTTCATCCGCATCCGCAGTTCGGCGGCACGATGAACAATCAGATCGTCTACCAGCTCTTCTACATGTTCCAGAAGCGCGGCTTCACGACGCTGCGCTTCAACTTCCGCTCCATCGGCCGTAGCCAGGGCGAATTCGACCACGGTGCGGGCGAGCTGTCGGACGCTGCGTCTGCACTCGACTGGGTGCAGAGCCTGCATCCTGATTCCAAGAGCTGTTGGGTCGCTGGTTACTCTTTCGGTTCCTGGATTGGCATGCAGCTTCTGATGCGCCGTCCGGAAATCGAAGGCTTCATGTCGATTGCGCCGCAGCCGAACACCTACGACTTCTCCTTCCTTGCCCCCTGCCCGTCTTCTGGCCTGATCATCAACGGCGATGCGGACAAGGTTGCACCTGAAAAGGACGTCAACGGCCTGGTCGAAAAGCTGAAAACTCAGAAGGGTATTCTCATCACCCACCGCACCGTGCCTGGTGCTAACCACTTCTTCAGTGGCAAGGTGGACGAGTTGATGAGCGAATGCGGCGACTATCTCGACCGCCGCCTGAACGGCGAACTGGTGCCGGAGCCAGCGGCCAAGCGCATTCGCTGAAGATCGACAAGACATTCAAAGCCGCCGGTCACTCCGGCGGCTTTTTTCATTATGGCAATGTGCCATTTTAATGTGTCACTGTGACCCGGCTCAGTTCACATCAACTTGACCGTACTGCGATTTGATCGTGCATGACGGCAGTATATTCAAATGTCGGACACACAAGCCCCTCAATGGTCATGGGTTGGCACAAGCGCATCCCGATCTTGGTCAGGACGTTCTGCGAGGCAACGTTGTTCGGGTGGGTAAAAGCAATGAACTTGTTGGCGATTTTCCGGTCGAAGAACCAGTCTCTAAACGCCATTCCAATTTCCGTCGCATAGCCCTTCCCCCAGTCGGTTTGACACAGCGAGTAGCCTAGTTCGAAATCGGGCCTCTCTCCCCCAAAGAAGTAAAAACCGGCCCTCCCGAGAAAACGATCGTCGTCACGCGAAAGAAGCTTGTACTTCGTGGTGCCATAACGGTGGTGATCCTCGACCCAGCGCGACAGCCGTTCTTCGCACTTCTCCAGGCTCCAGGGTGCCGATCCCGTCAGATACCGTGTCGTTTCGATTGTAGAGTGCAGTTTATGGACAAGGGCAACGTCGCCAGGCGCCCACATAGCGACTTTCAGCCTCTCGGTCTCGAATATGACTTCCTCGTACATTCTTCTGCCTTCCCTTTGCCTCACCGCTCTCTCCCGCCGTCCGCGTGAAACGCAGCACAACCAAGCCAACATTCATGGCCGAAACGGGTGTAATTTTCAAAAAACAATGATAAAGCCGCTGCCATTCACTGAAATGCAGTGAAGGTAACGACAATCCAGAAAGTAAAAGGTTATGTCCAGGTTCAAGTCCGATTTCCTCCGCACGCTCGATGAGCGCGGCTTCATTCACCAGATCTCCGATGAGGCAGGTCTCGACGAACTGTTCGCCAAGGAAACCGTGACTGCCTATATCGGCTATGATCCGACCGCGCCAAGCCTTCACGCGGGCAGCCTTATCCAGATCATGATGCTGCACTGGATGCAGAAGACCGGACATCAACCGATTTCGCTGATGGGCGGGGGCACCGGCATGGTCGGCGACCCGTCGTTCAAGGACGAAGCGCGTCAATTGATGACCGTTGACACGATCGAGAGCAATATCGCTTCGATCAAGCGCGTGTTTTCGAACTACCTCGACTATGATCGCGCCGAAAAGCCAGCACTGATGATCAACAATGCCGACTGGTTGCGCGAGATAAACTATCTCGAGTTCCTGCGCGACGTGGGCCGCCATTTCTCCGTCAACCGCATGTTGTCCTTCGAAAGCGTGAAAACACGCCTCGACCGCGAGCAGTCGCTGTCGTTCCTCGAGTTCAATTACATGATCCTTCAGGCCTACGACTTCGTGGAACTGAACAAGCGCACTGGCTGCCGTTTGCAGATGGGTGGTTCGGATCAGTGGGGCAATATCATCAACGGGATCGATCTCGGCCACCGCATGGGAACGCCGCAGCTTTACGCATTGACCTCGCCGCTTCTGACGACCTCATCAGGTGCAAAGATGGGCAAGTCGGCCAACGGCGCGGTCTGGCTCAACCCCGATATGCTGTCGGCCTATGATTTCTGGCAGTACTGGCGAAACACGGAAGATGCGGATGTCTCCCGCTTCCTAAAGCTCTACACCACGCTGCCGATGGACGAGATCGCTCGGCTTTCGGCGCTCGGCGGCTCGGAAATCAACGAGGTCAAGAAGATCTTGGCGACCGAGATCACCGCCATGCTTCATGGTCGGGAAAACGCAGAACAGGCTGCCGAAACCGCTCGCAAGACTTTTGAGGAAGGGGCGCTTTCCGACAACTTGCCGTCGATCGAAGTGCCGAAGACAGACTTGGAAGCAGGCATCGGTCTTCTCTCGCTGATCGTGCGTGCCGGTCTCGCCGCGTCGAACGGCGAAGCCCGTCGGCACGTTCAGGGCGGTGCGGTGCGCATCAACGACGAGAGCGTTTTGGATGAGCGCAAACTTATCGGCTCGGGCGAAGTCACGGCAGATGGCGTCATCAAGCTTTCCCTTGGCAAGAAGAAGCACATGCTGGTGCGACCAGCCTAATCCATTGCCAAAGTCTGAGGGCCGCGAAAGCGGCCCTCACATCAATCTGATCAAGCACTTGAACGCGACCCAAGATCGCGACGTCAAAACTCAGGGAATTCGAGCTTCGAGCTATCGTAGCCGAGTTCCTTTGCCTTCCTGACCATCGCAGCCAGCTTGGCTTTGGACGGAACGGAGCGAGAATAAATCCACAGATTCTCCATGTCCGGCGTTGCACTGATGAACCACGTCTTGTCCGGTGAATTGTAGAGCACCCAGTAATTGAAGGTGATAAAGAGCGGATAGCGAACCCGCATCTTCGCCATGGTCGTTTTTGCGTCCGTTATCGTGCCAATTCCCTCGATCGTCTTGAGCTTTCCGGTCGGCGATCCTTCGCGGCATCCATCCTCAATCACCACCTGGCCGGGCGAAGAGCCGGGCTTGTAGATCGAATAGCCAGCCACGCAGCCATCCGTCAGCCACATGGGCGTTCTGCCAATTTCAAGCCACTTCCCGCGATAATGCGACATGTCCGTCTGCGCAACCGCTGGCGCTTTCCCCATCTCTGCCTGCGCTGGGGAAAAGACGCTGGTGCCCAATGCGCACGAGACGAGGCCTGCGCTGGCCCATCGAAGCAATGTGTTCATGCTGGTTCTCCGCCAAAGTGTCGCCGGAAACGCTCGGCTTGCCAAAGCGGTTGCATCAACAAGATGGTGAAGAGGATCACGAGGTCACGGAGCGTCCATCGGGATATTCCGCCGGTCCCTTCACCTCCAACAAATTGTCGAAAGGATCGCGGATATAAAAGGAATGCCCCATGCCACGGGCGCCGCCATGCATCGCCTCACGCTCGATGGTCACCCCATGATGCTCCAGATGTGCTTGCAAGGCATCATGCTCGAACGGTCCCGTCGCTATGCAGACATGGTCGACATTTCGCCCACCGGCCACCGGTGGCGCAGCCTTTTGGCCGCCTGGGTGAGTGATATCCCACAAAACGATCAGCGACGCGCCGCACCAAACCTGCTCCATGCCAAGTGCCGGGTAGGAGTAACCCGGTCGGCAGCCCAAAACATCATGGTAAAAGGCGAGCGCTTTTTCCATATCGTCTACCAGTAGCACGACGTGGTCGATCCCCACGAGCGAAAACGGCACATGCGATGTCACGAAAGATCCTCCCAAACTGACGGCAACAACCATCACGCAATTGCGGGCGGGGTCAACCGCAAAACCTCACGGAGAACCGGCAACGCCGAGTCGCACCATCAGCTCGTCCACAGAGGTCTCGCAACCTACCTCCAGCTTTTGCAGAGACAGGCGTGATACCTCCTCATTGATAAAGCGGTTGAAAGCGAGGGCACGCTGAGCGAACTTGTCGATCAGAAATCTCTTATCAGGATCACGCGCCTCGTAATCACTTTCTACCTTGATGCGACGCCCCAGCACACCTTCGGCAGCCACGAGCCAAGTTGCGCTAATATTCTGCGTGTCCAGCTGCGCAACCAGTTCCGGCAAGAGTGCGGAACCTTCCAGCACCAGACGTTCTCTTCCCTCGATCAGCGGCAGAACCAGCGGTGTCCACATGGATCGATAATGAGTAAGTACCGACTGCATCATCTCATCCAGCGACAGATCGCGGTAATGTTCGACGACATGCGGCGGCAGTTGCTCGGGCGGATCGCGCCAAGGCCTTCCGGGATGCTTGGCGAGACTATCGGTCGATATGCAGCGACAATTGAGGCACTCCGCAACGGCAGCGGCCAGTGTCGATTTTCCCGCATGGGATGGTCCGCCGATGAGAAACAAGCGATTAGTCATTGGCTCCCTCGTACTATTTCTGCAGGCGGCAGAAACTGTGAAGAGTAGACGCTGTCAAAGGCATTTTTAGGGGAGGATACGAAGCCAAGTGGCACGCCCTAGGGGAGTCGAACCCCTCTTTTCAGAATGAAAATCTGACGTCCTAACCGATAGACGAAGGGCGCGTGCGCTTGGTTTGTGGCGCCCTTATAGTCAGAGGTTTTCGATACCGCAAGCGGTAAAATGCGCGATTTGACAAAAAAATGACATCACGCCCGCAAAGCCCTGAAAAACAAGGATTGGCTATTCAAAACAAAAGCTTGTTCGATTGCAAAAAAGCCCGCGGCACCGGTTGGGACGGGTGCTGCGGGCTTCTCATCTCGATGGATTACCGTCGAGACGTGGGTGCTCAAAGCGAGCGTGTCCAGCGCGATAGAATAGCCTTGCTTGTTTCTTCATAGGCCTCTGCGCGAGAGAGGCCGATATCTGCAAGTTGTTCGGTAGAAAGATCGTAAAGGCTAAGGCGGCTCTGGCGTTTGGCGTGCCAATACGTCACGCGCCGCAACATGCGTGCCAGAAAGCCTGATGCCTCCTCCGGCGCAAAAGGCCTTGCGGGCGTCATCCGGTCACGGACGGACATTACCCGATGTGAATCACCACTGCTCTGATCCGTCGAAGCCAGATATTCTTCCATCTTGCGCATGATTGTACCCTATTTTGAATTCAGCGCTTGCGATCAATCTCGAGACAATCAATACAATTGACATCGATAGGGATACAATTCATATATTGTCACCATGACAAATTGGCTTCCGAACATCACCGAAGGCTCAGGCCCAATCTATGTGCGTCTCGCAGACCATATCGAAGCCGCGATCGCAGACGGCGTGCTGGCACCAGGTACGAAGTTGCCGCCGCAACGTAATCTCGCCTTCGATCTTGGCGTGACGATCGGCACGATCAGCCGTGCCTACTCCCTGATCCATGAACGTGGCCTCGTCAGCGGCGAGGTCGGGCGCGGGACCTATGTGAATGATCGTAAACCCGTAGAAGCGATATCCAGGGCAATGGAAAGTCCGTTCGGCGGAACACGGGTATCGATGGCTGCCCCTGGCCAGATCTCGTTCAACGGCACCGCTGCACCGGACAACGGCCAACAAGGCATTATCGCCGCCCATGTGACTGAGATCGTCAAGGACAAGCCTTCGGAGATCATGGACTACACACGCACCTTTCCGTCATTCTGGACGGAAGCGGGTGCCAGATGGCTTGCGCATCAAGGCTGGTCTCCCAAGCCTGAAAATGTCGTCACGACACTTGGCGCCCATGCGGGCGTAATGAGCATCATCACCGCAATGACCGCTCCTGGGGACCGGATCGTCTTCGAACCGGTGACCTATTCGCAGATCAGCAGGGCTGCGTCACTGTCCGGCCGCCGAATCTCGGTTGTGGACATCGATGCCGACGGCATCATCCCGGATGAGTTCGAACGCATCTGCGCTCAACAACATCCAAAGATCGTCTTCTTGATGCCTGCGGGCCAAAACCCGACCTGCTCGACACTCCCCCTTGAACGCCGCAAGGCAATCGTCGAGATCGCCCACCGCCACAATGTCTGGATTGTCGAAGACAATCTCTACGGCGCGATGACAGGCAACGAATTGCCTTTGATCGCCGAGCTTGCACCTGACAGAACGTTTCTGGTGAACGGTCTTTCCAAATCGGTCAGCGCCGGCTTGCGCGGCGGCTGGCTCGCCTGCCCGCCAGCCTTCGTCACGCGCATTCGGGTGGCGCACAAGATGCTGACCGGTGGCATTCCTTTCCTGATGGCGGAGCTTTCCGCGAGGCTGGTGATCAGCGGCGATGCGGATGCCATCCGCAAGGCATGCATCAGTGAAATCGAGACGCGACGAGGTATCGTCAGCGAAACTTTGAAGGGCGTTGATTTCAATAGCGCGCCGGGAATTGCGTTCGTCTGGGTGAAGCTTCCCGAACCCTGGCTTTCAGGTACGTTTCGGAATGCCGCGATGAACGAGAATGTTCTCATTGACGATGAAGATGAGTTCAAACCCGCCAGAACCGATCGAATATTTCATCGAGTGCGCATCAGCTTTTCGCTACCCAAGACCCATGACGAGCTGAAACGTGGGCTCAGTGTCTTGAGAAGGCTCCTCGACAATGGGTCCGCGGGCTACGACAGCATCGAGTAGAGGCGCGCAAGACGCTGAATTGAAGGCCCGCAAGGGCATTTTCCTATCGCAAGAGAGCATGTCTTAGGGTAAAGAACCGGAAATTCCCGTACCGGCTCGAACCCCGTGAGACCTATGACACTTCCAAATCATATTCAGATCACCCCGGAACTCGTTGCATCCCACGGGCTGAAGCCCGATGAATATCAGCGCATTCTCGACCTGATCGGACGCGAGCCGAGCTTTACCGAACTGGGCATCTTCTCGGCCATGTGGAACGAGCACTGCTCCTACAAGTCCTCGAAGAAGTGGCTAAAGACGCTGCCGACCAAGGGTCCGCGCGTCATCCAGGGACCGGGCGAAAACGCTGGCGTCGTCGACATCGACGATGGCGACTGCGTCGTCTTCAAGATGGAGAGCCACAACCACCCCTCCTATATTGAACCCTATCAGGGTGCAGCGACCGGCGTCGGCGGAATCTTGCGTGACGTCTTCACCATGGGTGCGCGCCCGATTGCCGCGATGAACGCGCTGCGCTTCGGCGCTCCCGACCACCCGAAGACCCGCCACCTCGTGGCAGGCGTCGTTGCCGGTGTCGGTGGGTATGGTAACTCCTTCGGCGTTCCGACTGTGGGCGGCGAAGTCGAGTTCGATCCGCGTTACAACGGCAACATCCTCGTCAATGCCTTCGCCGCAGGCCTTGCAAAGTCCGACGCGATCTTCCTGTCGGAAGCCAAGGGTGTCGGCCTGCCGGTCGTCTATCTCGGGGCCAAGACCGGCCGCGACGGCGTCGGTGGTGCGACCATGGCCTCTGCGGAATTTGACGAATCCATCGAAGAGAAGCGTCCCACCGTTCAGGTCGGCGATCCCTTCACCGAGAAGTGCCTGTTGGAAGCCTGCCTGGAGCTGATGAAGACGGGTGCCGTCATCGCCATTCAGGACATGGGTGCCGCCGGTCTCACCTGCTCCGCCGTCGAAATGGGCGCAAAGGGTGACCTTGGCATCGAGCTGAACCTCGATCAGGTTCCGGTTCGCGAAGAGCGTATGACCGCCTACGAAATGATGCTGTCCGAAAGCCAGGAGCGTATGCTCATGGTTCTCGAGCCCTCCAAGGAAGAGGTCGCCAAGGCGATCTTCGTCAAGTGGGGTCTGGATTTCGCCATCGTCGGCAAGACGACGGACGACCTGCGCTTCCGCGTTCTGCACAATGGCGAGGAAGTCGCCAACCTGCCGATCAAGGAGCTGGGCGATCAGGCACCGGAATATGACCGTCCGTGGACGCCGGCAAAGGTCTCCGCGCCGCTTTCCGAAAACGACATTCCGGAGACCGATATTGCCGATGCGCTCATCAAGCTTGTCGGTTCGGCCAACAATTCATCGCGCAGCTGGGTGTACGAACAATATGATACGCTGATCCAGGGCAATTCGCTTCAGCTGCCGGGCGGTGACGCCGGCGTCGTGCGCGTCGAAGGTCATGAGACGAAGGCGCTGGCCTTCTCCTCCGACGTCACACCGCGCTATGTCGAGGCCGATCCCTTTGAGGGCGGCAAGCAGGCCGTTGCCGAATGCTGGCGCAACATCACCGCCACCGGCGCGCTGCCGCTGGCCGCTACCGACAACCTGAACTTCGGCAATCCGGAAAAGCCGGAAATCATGAGCCAGCTCGTTCACGCCATCAAGGGCATCGGCGAAGCCTGCAAGGTTCTGGAATTCCCAATCGTTTCGGGCAACGTCTCGCTCTACAACGAGACCAACGGCCAAGCGATCCTGCCCACCCCCACCATCGGCGGCGTCGGCCTGTTGAAAGACTGGTCGAAGATGGCTCGCATTCGCTTTGCTGCCGCAGATGAGATCATACTGCTTGCCGGTGCACCGGCAGGTCTGGGAACCCATATCGCCCAGTCGGTTTACATGCGCGACATTCATGGCCGCATCGACGGCCCTGCCCCGCATGTTGATCTGGAGAATGAAAAGAAGACCGGCGACTTCGTTCGCACCATCATCACAGCAGGCCTGACGAGCGCAGTTCACGATTGCTCCTCCGGCGGCCTCGCCCTTGCGGTTGCAGAAATGGCGATTGCATCCGATATCGGCGCAACGATCGATGCGGTTTCCGGTAACAATCCGATCCTGGCCTTCTATGGCGAAGATCAGGGACGTTACGTGCTGACCGTCAAGCAGTCCGATCTCGAAACCGTTAAGGCGCAAGCCGCTTCCGCGGGCGTCTCGCTCGCTGTTATCGGTAAAACCGGCGGCTCTTCGGTAAAGCTGGGTACGGCGCGCGGGGTCGAGATTAAAGAATTGCGCAACGCCCATGAATCATGGTTCCCTCAGTTCATGGACGGCGAGACACTCGTCGCAGCAGAATAAGAATTGAGGAGTAGACACCATGCCCATGAAGCCCGGCGATATTGAAGACATGATTAAAGCTGGAATTCCCGGAGCAAAGGTCACCATCCGCGATCTGGCCGGGGATGGCGATCACTACGCCGCTGAAGTCGTGGCAGACGCCTTCAAGGGCAAGACGCGCGTGCAGCAGCACCAGATGGTCTATGACGCATTGAAGGGCAATATGGGTGGCGTGCTGCATGCATTGGCGCTGCAGACTTCCGCCCCCGAATAAACTGCTTTCGCTCAGCAAAAAGGCCTGCGTGATACCCATCACGCAGGCCTTTTTCGTTAGGGCTCCCGGTTCACCGAAATGTCAGGGGCGGCTCGTCGGACTTCAGGCTTACAAATGACGCAGCTGGTAGCGGACCTGCCGTCAGCAGCGTGAAATCGAAGCCGGACTTGCGGTCCGATCCCAGCACGTATTGACGATGCATGCGCAAGAAATTGAACTTGTTCTTACGGTAGCGCTCATCCGACAGCGAGTGTTTGAACTTGATACGCACGATCTTGGGCTGTGCGGCATCCGCATGCCCGGTCAGATGCGCCGTGTTGCATTTATAGAGGTGGATCGGGTCCGAAAGGCACTGGATATCAAACCATACGATCCGTGCATCGCGTGCGAGTGTGCCGATGCTCTGGCGCAACCGATCCGCTTTTGAAATGAACGCGCATTGAAGTGCTGCACCGCCCAAGGTGACGAAAGAGATATTGCGTCCATCAAAGGCGCCCGGCTTCAACTCCAGCACACGGCCAACCACCGCGAGCGCCAGGCTTGCCCCCATGCTGTGGGATACAAAAAGCACTTCGTCCGACGGTGTTTCGAGAGCGAGCAGGATTTTGCGCGCCTTGTCCTCGATCCAGGCACGCGCAACCGGCTCGTCGCGGCCCACCATCAATGCAAAGCGCCAGTCGGCAAAGAGATGCAAGGTATGGAACCGGGCAGAAAACGGGATAACCAGCTTGTAGAAGAACAGCCACGCCGCCGGCACACTCAAAAGACAGAGAAACGGTGGAACATTCAGCAGCAGCGGCGACACGGCAATCAACGTCGAAAAGACGAGACCCGTGAAGATCAGAAGATAGGGGAAGAGGAAGAAGAGGCCGAACCGCCAGGCGTGACGAAAGTACCTGAAGGCCGCACCGCTGGTGATGATCTCTGCGCCCGCCTTGAACCCAAGCGCAATCTGTTTCCAGATGGGAGGCGCTCTCAGATCTGAAATGATACTGTTGTGATCATGCACATAGATGGTGCTCTTCGTTTCGTGACCGTTGGAGATCGAGACCACCTCCATTCGGCTACCCGCCTCGACTTCTTGAACCGGGCCGACGGCATAATCGAGACCAAAGGTCTTGCCGGATTGAGCAGCACTGCGCTCATAGCGCCGGTGATGGGCCGCCGCATCCAGGGGATCGAAGCCGGGGAAGTAGAAAACGAGACGTGAAGAGACAGACGCCATAAAACGAGCCAAGGGTTCAAAACCTGAAGGTTGCGAAGAGCCCAAAAGGATCGCTTGATACAATGGGTGTCGCCCATATAGTAAAGACCGTGGCTTAATTATGTTTTATATCATAAGCGAGCTGGTGGATTTTGTTGCGGAGCGGAGAAGATCTTGTCGAAAATCGTTGATCAGATCATCGCAAATGTGGTGAAGGGTGCCATGTCGGAAATCCTGTCCAAGACAGGTGTACGCAAAACGCGACGCGCGCGGGGCAAGGCAAAATCTGGCACATCCCTCGGGGGTGGCATCCTTGGCGGGATTTTGGAGGCGGCACTCGGCGAGAAGCCCGCACGAAAGACAAGACGAGCGCCTGCGAAGAAACAAGTCAGCAAACGCCGGACAGCCGCCGCTCGCAGCAAGCAGAGGGCGCGGTAGGCCTGTAGTCCCTCATTACGTCTGCTGGTGCTTCATCAGTTCAGACACTGTGACGAATTGAAAGCCACGCGAACGCAAACCGTCGATGATCTTGGGTAGAGCCTGGCGCGATGCTTCGCGGCTTCGATACATGACATGCAGCAGAATGATTGAGCCGCTCCTCGCGTTCTGGATCACATACTCAGCGATCGCATCAGCGTCCTCTGCAATATCCGGGTAGGATTCCGGCTCTACATCCCAGGTGATCGAGGTGCGCGCGGTTTGCGACAAATACCACGGCAAGGTAAAAAGCTTCTTGCCATAGGGCGGGCGGAAGTAGATTTCGCCCTGATATCCCGCCGCGCGAATGGCGCGATCCGTTGTCTCGATTTCGTCGCGCACCTTGGCGAGGCCCATCAGGCTCATGTTGGAGTGCGAGAAGGAGTGATTGGCGACCTCGTGTCCGCGACGGACGATGTCGGCTGCAAGCGCTGGCGTTCCTCAATCTCTTTGCCTGTGAGAAAGAAAGTCGCCTTGACGTTCTTCTCATCCAAAAGGTTCAACACATCGCGCGTATACCGGAGCGTGGGACCATCATCGAGCGTCAAAGCCACAAGCGGCTCGCTTGTCTCCACGCGTGAAACGATCGTTCCGAAGAGTTGATAGCCACGCGCCTTGCTCAGCTGGAATGACCCGAAAACCGAGAGCAGCACCACCAGCGCTGCGATAATCCACACACCAAATTTTCGCATGTCTTGTCCCGGCTTTGGTTGAATGGAGCATCAGCGCACCACATTTTCAGGGCAGCACCATGACTGCTTGTTTCAATTCCGAACGCTCGCCGTTTTTTCGCCTTTGCGACTGGAAATAACGACATTCCATGTTATTTAAGAGCGAACGAAGCAGCGGCCTTGACCCGCATGTGAAAGGAATTCAGCCATGAGCGGCATTCACGACATGATCGACAACGAAGTGAAGAGCAACGATATCGTTCTTTTCATGAAGGGTACGCCCCAGTTTCCGCAGTGCGGTTTCTCCGGACAGGTGGTCCAGATTATGGATTACCTTGGCGTTGATTATAAGGGTGTCAACGTTCTGGCTGATGCTGAAATTCGACAGGGCATCAAGGACTATTCCAACTGGCCGACGATCCCGCAGCTTTACGTCAAGGGCGAGTTCATTGGCGGTTGCGACATCGTAAGAGAAATGTTCCAATCCGGCGAACTTCAAAGCCACCTTCAAGAACAGGGTATCAGCGTCCGCGGCGCGGCCTGATTTCGGCCGGTTCATCCGGCCCACCCTGATTGTCAGAAAACTATGCCAGGCGTTGCGTCATGCAACGCCTTTGCCGTTCTTTTGAGGCAATCCATTGACAAATCCTCCACAAACGACCGCTTCGCCCGCAGGCACTATGGGGCGCACGGAATTCATTGGCCTAGCCGCCATGCTGATGGCGCTCAATGCTCTTGCCATCGACATCATGCTCCCGGGCCTCCAGGAGATCGGCGCTTCACTCGGCGTCGATAATGAGAACCATCGCCAGTATGTCGTCTCGGCCTACCTGCTCGGCTTCGGCATCGCCCAGCTTTTTTACGGCCCGCTGGCGGATCGCTTTGGTCGCCGCAAACCGATGCTGTTCGGCCTAGGTATTTATATCGTGTCATCTATCGCAGTGATCTTTGTGCCGAGTTTTGCCGGCCTCCTGGCGCTGCGTTTCATCCAGGGTATCGGTTCAGCCGCAACACGCGTCATCACCGTCTCTATCGTTCGCGACATCTATGGCGGGCGTCAGATGGCCGAAGTCATGTCGCTGATCATGATGGTATTCATGGTAGTGCCGGTCATTGCACCGGGGACAGGCCAGATCGTCCTGTTCTTCGGAGACTGGCACCTGATATTTGGTTTCATGGCAGCAATCGCGGCCATCGTAACGATCTGGATGTATACGCGTCTTCCCGAAACGCTGCGTCCGGAAGACATGCGCCCCCTGACGGTTTCATCCGTACTGGCGGGCTTCAAGATCGTCCTGACCAATCGGGTGGCGCTCTGTTACACCATCGCCAGCATGATCATCTTCGGCGCGCTGTTCGGTTTCATCAATTCCGCCGAACAGGTCTATAAGGGCATCTACGATCTCGGTGCGTGGTTTGCCGCAGCCTTTGCCGCGGTCGCACTGTTCATGTCGCTGTCGTCCTTCCTGAACTCGAAATTGGTTGGGCGCTACGGCATGCGCAAGCTGTCGCATGGTTCGTTGCTCGGCTTCATCACCATCAACTTCATCTGGTTGATGATGATGGTCTTCGGGCCCCATCCATTGCCCTTCGCGCTGTTTATCGTGATGTTCGGTCTGTCGATGTTCCAGTTCGGCCTGATCGGTTCGAACTTCAACTCGCTCGCCATGGAGCCACTTGGCCATGTGGCGGGAACGGCGTCTTCCGTCATTGGCTTTTTGGGAACGGTAGGCGGCTCGCTGATTGGTGCAAGTATCGGGCAGGCTTTCAACGGCACCGCACTACCCATGGTCAGCGGCTTCTTCATCGTCTCCGTGATAGGCTTGGTCTTCGTGCTGATCGGTGAAAAAGGCAAGCTGTTCCAGGCTCATAACAAGCCAACGCACTGAGTTGAATATTAAACGAAAAAGGGCGCGGTTGTCACAACAACCGCGCCCATCCTTGTGCAATATGTCGGCAGATCACACTGTAAAAATCCGCTCGCGCAGAACTGTCCACGTCTCTTTATCCGGAGCCAGCAGCAAGCCGCCACTCGCATGGTTTGGCAGATAAGGAGAACCGTCGAAGCGGGCAGCGTAAGCACCCGCTTCCTGCGAAATCAGTGTGCCAGCCAGATGATCCCAAGGCATCAGCTTGTTGTACATCAGGAAGTGCATGTGGCCGCCGCAGAAGATGCGGTATTCATGCGCTGCGCAGCGATAACTGGTGAAGAGCCGGACATCGGCGAGATTGTTTAAGATGCGACGGCGCGTCTCGACGTCGAAGTAGCCTGTATTGGCAATACCGACCATCTGCGACAGTTCCGGCGAAGGAACCACCTGCAACTGGGTCTGGGAGCCATCCGCACTGCAAAGCCAGGCTCCAGAGCCTTTTTCCGCTATCACCCAGTCATTGCCCATCGGATCGAAGATGATACCCGCAACCGTCTCACCCTTCGAGACGACGCTCAGCATCACACCGAACAGCGGCAATCCGGCAGCGAAGTTATAGGTTCCGTCGATGGGGTCGACGACCACGGCAAGGTCAGCGTCGCCGAGTTTGTCCAGCAGCGATGGATCTGCCGCAACCGCTTCCTCGCCGACGAAAAGAGCATCGGGCATGAACTCGGCAACACGGGCGCGGATCAAACGCTCCGCCGCCTCGTCGGCCTCCGTGACCAGATCGATCGCTTCGGTTTTTACCCGCACGTCACCCTCTCCGAGATTGCGAAATCGCGGCAGGATTTCCACCGCTGCGGCTTCCTGAAGGGCATTGGCCAGCGAGGCGATGTCGAGTTCCACGGACATGGACGGTTCCTTTACATGTTCAGATCAAAGACCGAGAATTTCTCGGCGCAGCATCTTCCAGCTTTCCCTGTCGGGTGCAGAGAGGATGCCGCCCTCGATATCTCCCGGACGATAGGGCGTGCCATCGAGCTTTGCCGTGTGGCCGCCTGCTTCCTGATGGGTTAGCACGCCTGCCAGATGGTCCCAAGGCATAAGCTTCTCATGACCGATGAAATGCAGCTTGCCGGCTGCCACCAACCAGTATTCGTGCGCCGAGCAATTCAACGACAGCGCCATTTTCGTCTTCGCCATGTTGGCCGCGATCATCGGCCGGCGGTCCGGATGGCTGTGCCCCCAAGAAAAAATACCGACCATATCCGTCAGACCGACCGCCTCGGCGACTCGCATTTTCGCTTCGCTGCCGTTTTCGCGCTTCAGCACGGCACCGGCGCCTTTGACCGAGACGATGCTGTCGCCCATCACTGGATCATGAATGATGCCAGCGACCGTTTCACCTTTGACGGTCACGGCAAGAAGCGTTCCGAAGGCTGGAAAGCCGGACGCAAAGTTGAACGTACCGTCGACCGGGTCGATCACAAAGGCAAGCGGCGCATCACGCAGAGCGGGGATGACGGAACGATCCGCATCATAGGCTTCTTCCCCAACAATATGAGCAGAGGGAAATCGCTGTAACAAAGCTGCAGTGATGCGCTTTTCAGCAAGGATATCGGCTTCCGTAACCAAATCTACAGCCGACGTCTTCTCGGAAATGGCAGAAGCGCTGAGATTGCGAAAGCGTGGCATGATTTCACTCGCGCCAGCATCGGCGACAGTCGCGACGAGGAAATCAATATCTGAATCGGAAAGGGTCATCGAAGGCAATCTGAAAAGGTGAGGAATGTGCCTCACCTACCTCTCTAGGATGACGGATCGGTGACAGTTAGACCGGAAAAGTCAAAGAGTTTCGTATCAAGCAAATGCGAAGGATTGACGTGGGCGAGAGCGCGCAACATCACGTCCTTGCGGCCCGGCATGCGGCGCTCGATATCGGCTAGCATGTCCTTCATGGCATTTCGCTGCAAACCGTCCTGAGAGCCGCAGAGGTCGCAGGGTATGATGGGAAACTCCATCGCAGCGGCAAACTTCGCCAGATCGTCCTCGGCGCAATAGGCGAGCGGGCGCAGCACCATCAAGTCACCCTCATCATTCATCAGCTTCGCCGGCATGCCGGCAAGCCGGCCACCATGGAAGAAATTCATGAAGAAGGTTTCCAGAATGTCTTCGCGGTGGTGACCGAGCAGCAGCGCGTCGCAGCCCTCTTCCCGTGCGATGCGGTAAAGATTGCCACGACGAAGACGCGAACAGAGGGAGCAGTAGGTGGCTCCTTCCGGGACCTTTTCCTTCACGATAGTGTAGGTATCGCGATATTCGATGCGATGCGGCATCCCGATCTTCGTCAGATAGTCGGGCAGGATATGTTTTGGGAAGTTCGGCTGCCCTTGGTCGAGATTGCAGGCGATCAACTCAACCGGCAAAAGACCGCGCCACTTGAGATCGAGCAGGAGCGCGAGAAGACCATAGCTGTCCTTGCCGCCGGAAAGACCAACCAGCCAGCGCTTTTGCCCGTTCAACATGCCGAAATCATCGAAAGCCTGTCGCACGTTTCGCAACAACCGCTTGCGCAGCTTGTTAAAGGAGACCGAACGCGGCGCATCGGCAAAGAGCGGATGGGCACCACCAGCCTCTTCGACCTCGCCGGCTTCCTGAATGTCATCGATATTGGCGGCAATGGTCATGGTCATCTCGCTGTCCTATCCGCATTGAAGCGGCTAGGGACAGGGAATGCCCTCATACAGACGCAAGATCAAGCCCCGAATACCGACCAGCCCATTCGGTTCGCCAGCATTTCAAGCGCATCCGAGCCGAGCGCGGAGTTGCCGACCTTATTGAGACCCGGCGACCAGACGGCTATTGACGCCTTGCCGGGTGCCACCGCCAGAATACCGCCGCCGACACCGCTCTTGCCGGGAAGACCGACGTGGTAAGCAAAGTCGCCCGATCCATCATAATGGCCGCAGGTGAGCATCAGGGCATTGATACGGCGCGCCCTGCGATCAGAAACCACAGAGTGCCCCGTCAGTGGATTGCGTCCGCGATTGGCCAGGAAGAGCCCTGCCCGCGCCAACTGCACGCAGTTCATGGACAGCGCGCACTGGTGAAAGTAGACGCCGAGCGTATGGTCCACCGGATGATGGATATTGCCAAAACTGCGCATGAAGTTTGCGAGCGCAAAGTTGCGAAAGCCGGTTGCCTGCTCGGATTTGGCGACGGTGTTATCGATCGAGATCGTATCGTCATTGGCGAGATAGCGAACGAAGCGCAGGAGTTCACCAATAGCTTCTCGCGGCTGATGTCCAGCAAGTACCATGTCGGTGACCACGATCGCGCCTGCATTGACGAACGGGTTGCGGGGAATGCCGTGTTCATGTTCCAGCTGAACGATAGAATTGAACGATGAGCCGGAAGGCTCTCGGCCAACGCGCTTCCAGACGGACTCACCGGCCTTGCCGAGCGCAAGAGTCAGCATGAAGACTTTGGAGATACTCTGGATCGAGAAAGGCACGATGGCGTCACCTGCAACGAAGGTCTCGCCTTCGACTGTGGTGACGGCAATGCCGAACTGCTTCGGATCAACCTTGGCGAGTTCGGGAATATAATCCGCGACCTTCCCTTCACCGAGATGGTTTTTCATCTCGTCATAGATGGAATCGATGACCGTCTGAATATTCTGCATACCCTGCCCCGATACAGAAAAAGCGCCCGTGGGGCGCTTTTGCTAGATGTATGACCGCCTTAGATGGAGGTTGAACGTGCCTTTGTGGTGATGGCGAACGCCTTCATCACGTAGCTGTCACGATCGTAAACGTCGTCGAAATACTGCACCTTGCCATCCTTGTCGGGCCATGCGGTAAAATAGGCGACATAGACCGGAATTTTGACAGGCACTGACACGGCACGGTTTTCGCCACCAGCAATCTGCTTGTTGACGTTGTCGATCGTCGTGCCGAGAACCGCTGCCGCCATGCGACGTGGGTCAACAAGGCGGATACAGCCATGGCTCAGAGCGCGCATATCGCGGTTGAAGAAGCTCTTCGATGGCGTGTCATGCATGTAGATGGCATGGCTATTGGGGAAGAGGATCTTGAGATCGCCCAGCGCATTGTCGCTGCTCGGAGGCTGACGAACCGAGATTGCTTTGGTCGAGCCGTACCAGTTGATGCTTGACGATGACACGGCACGGCCATTGACCGTAACTTCATAGCCAAGACGATCGAGATAGGACGGATCGTTGCGAAGCTTCGGCAGCATTTCGTTGACGATGATCGACTGTGGAACGCCCCAATAGGGGTTGAATTCTACCGTCTGGATTTCATCCTGGAAGAAGTAAGTCTGGTTGGTCTTTGAGCCGATGACCACCTTCATACCGAACTGCTCTTTGCCCTGATCATGGTAGTAAGCCATGAAGGCGGGCTGGTTGATGAGCACATAGCGGTCACCAAGATCGGCAGGCAGCCAGCGGACCTGCTCCATCGCCACTTGAAGCTTGGCGATCTTGGCCTCGTTGCTGTCGCCGGTCATCGCCCTAACAGTTGCGCGGCCGATCACACCGTCGGCCTTAAGACCGTTTTCACTCTGGAATGCCTTGACCAACTCCACCAGTTCCGGCGTGTATTGTGTGGACTGCTGCGAGGCGGAAAGTGCGGCAGCATGCTCGCTCTTCAACGCCTCGGAAGAGCGATGCTGAATGGCTTTCACCACATTCGCCACTTCGGGATTATCCTCGCCGGGTTTCAGAACCAGATCGGCGGGAACAGCAATCTTGCCCTCACCAGACTTGTCTTCATCCAGAAGCTTTACCAGCTCAGCCTTCAGGGCCTTGTATTCCGGGTTGGACGGTTCGCGAGACCGCAAATAGGCCGTCACGTCTGGGCTCAAAGCAGCAAGCTTCAAAACCGGCGCCAGATTGACGGTCTTGCGCTTAAAATCATGGTAGCCGGACAGCTTGTTCGGATCGACCCTGCCCCTTGTGGTGTCCTGAACATAGCCGAGAACTTTTGCCGAAAGCGCCAGCTCGAATTGCATCATCGAACGGTTGATTGGCTTGGTTTCGGTTTCGGCAACGCTAACCGTCTGCACGGCTGCCTGTGGTTCGTCGCCGATGCTGGCGGTCACGTCGGAAGATGGCGCGGAGATGCCGTAATCCGCTGGATCCAGACCACTTTCGCCTACGGTTTCAAAGAAAGCGAGCACGGCAGAAGCCCGCTCGTTGATATCCCCATTGGACACCCAGATCGGCTTTGCGCCGCCTGCATAATAGGCCTCCAAGGCCTTTGCGATTTCCGGTGTCGCCGACAGCTTTACGCCTGCGTAATCAGGTCCGAATTTAGAGGTGTCGACCGCAAGCGTGCCGTCGGCCTTATACGTGTAATAGCGCGGACCGGAGATACGCGGTGCAGGCTCAGGATCCATATCGCGCCCGGCGGGCGCGCTTTGCTGCACGACGCCAGGGAGACCGCGGTCCTGACGTTCGCGCTCCACTTTACCGGGTCCGCCGCGAAGCAGATCCATGAGAGTGATTGCGCTGGCGGGAGCGGGAATGCCCGCAGAGACGGAAACACCGAGAGCCAGTATGAACGCCGCCGATTTTTTTCCTGAAGTGATCTGCAATTTGTTCCTCATTGCGTCCAGCGCCCGCATCCATCGAAGCGCGAATAAAACATTGTCTGTCTAGCGGATTGAGCTTCGCTTGAAAAGAAAACGCGCAAAGTCCGATCTCGTGCCAGAATCGTTCTGCCGTTCGTCAAAAAAATCTCCGGCAATCTCCTTAATTTTTGGCAGGAATAGTTAAATTTCTCTTTAATTTCGCAGCATTGCAGCAAGATGTTTTTTCACTAGGCGTAGGATCCAAATCGCTAGATTGACCGCCTCGACAACGTCACCCAAAAGTCACGCCGATCAACTTTCGAATCTGCGATGGAATCTGACGCCCGGCTGCGACTGAGGCTTTCCACAGTTGCGTGATAGCTCTATATGTCTGCTCGCGCAGGGCGAGCGGAGATAGCGTCCTGCTGAAGGAACACAATGGAGAGGCAGGACCGATGACAGCCACACGCACCGAAACCGATACATTTGGGCCGATCGAAGTCGCCAGCGATCGCTATTGGGGCGCGCAGGCCCAGCGGTCGCTCGGCAATTTCAAGATCGGCTGGGAAAAGCAGCCCACATCCGTCATCCGTGCCCTTGGCATCGTCAAACAGGCCGCAGCGCGCGCCAACATGGCGCTGGGCGGTCTGGATGCGAAGCTCGGCGACACTATCATCAAGGCCGCTCAGGAAGTCATCGATGGCAAACTGAACGAGCACTTCCCGCTCGTCGTCTGGCAGACGGGCTCGGGCACGCAGTCCAATATGAATGCCAATGAGGTGATCTCCAACCGGGCAATCGAGATGCTCGGCGGCGTGATGGGTTCCAAGAAGCCCGTCCACCCCAACGATCATGTCAACATGAGCCAGTCGTCCAACGATACCTATCCGACGGCCATGCACATCGCATGCGCCGAACAAATCGTCCATCATCTCCTGCCCGGACTGAAGCATCTTCATGCTGCTCTCGACAAGAAGGCGAAGGATTTCGCCCACATCATCAAGATCGGGCGCACCCACACACAGGACGCGACGCCGTTGACGCTTGGTCAGGAGTTTTCCGGATACGCAGCGCAGGTCGCCTCGTCGATCAAGCGCATCGAATTGACGCTGCCGGGCCTTTGCGAACTCGCCCAAGGTGGAACCGCCGTTGGCACCGGGCTGAACGCACCCATCGGCTTCGCGGAGAAAGTCGCCGAGGAAATTGCGGCCATTACAGGCCTGCCCTTCGTCACCGCACCGAACAAGTTCGAGGCGCTCGCTGCGCATGATGCAATGGTCTTCTCGCACGGCGCAATCGCCGCTGCGGCTGCGGCACTCTTCAAGATCGCCAACGATATCCGCTTCCTTGGTTCCGGCCCGCGCGCAGGTCTTGGCGAACTGTCGCTGCCGGAGAACGAACCGGGTTCATCGATTATGCCGGGCAAGGTCAACCCCACCCAGTCCGAAGCGCTGACGCAGGTTTGTGCTCACGTCTTCGGAAACCAGGCTGCCATTACCTTTGCTGGATCGCAGGGCCATTTCGAGCTCAACGTCTATAATCCAATGATGGCCTACAACTTCCTGCAGTCCGTTCAGCTCCTGGGCGATGCAGCGGTGTCTTTCACCGACAATTGCGTTGTGGGCATCGAAGCACGCGAAGACAACATTCGCAAGGGCGTGGAAAACTCGCTGATGCTGGTCACAGCACTCAACACCAAACTCGGCTACGACGCGTGCGCCAAGATCGCCAAGACTGCTCACAAGAACGGCACGACGTTGCGTGAAGAGGCTGTCGGCGGTGGATATCTTACGAACGAGGAGTTCGATCAGTATGTTCGTCCCGAGAACATGATCGGCCCCAAATAACGACCATGGTCAGACAACGGGCCTGTCCCGTTGTCTGACCTACTCGTGCTGTCTACTGCCCAACGAAATGCTTGTTTAGAGACAATAATTTTCGTAGATAAAATCTTGGTGAGCTTATAAAGCAATACTATGTTCTCCAGCGACTCCCGCAAGAGGCTGAACTTGAGAACGGGCCGGCCTGTCAATGCAGCATCAACGGTAAGTTTGGGAGAACTGTCGTTGAGGATGCGCCGGTTACAACAAGATTACATGGGGACGCCTGATGAGTACGGGATCGACACTGACCATGCCCGGCGCTGATGTTGCCAGTCAGATTCTTCTTGCCATGCGCAACATGGGCGTTGCACCAATTCCCCGTAACTACAATCTTTTCTACGAGGCGTTCATCGGCTCAAACCCTGCGCTTTCGAAAGAACTGCTTCGATTTGGCAGTACGGCAACTCAGGAAGAGCTGGATGAACTTGGTGCTCGCTTTTTCAACCAAGGCCACAGCAGGATTATCGAAAACGTCCACGAGAGGCTTCATCTAGAACTGGAAGCTTTGCTGACGGTCCTGAAACAGGAACAATCGAGCCTGGAAAAATATAATCGTGTTCTGGACGAAACCCGTGAACGCATCTCGGTCAAGAGCGCCACGAGCACCTCTATCGTCAGCGCAGCGATATCCATTCTTGCAGAAGCCACGGGCAACAAGATTTCCCAGGGAGAGACACGTTCCAAAGACTTGAACCGGCATGCTGAAGAGATGCAGCAGGTACGTCTCGAACTGGATGAATACAAGCGCATCGCCAATACCGATTCTCTGACCCGGCTCTCCAATCGCAGAGCCTTCGATGAGAAGCTTGCGGGTGTGTATGATACGAGCATCGGCCTTCACCTTTCCTCCCTCGTGCTGCTGGACGTGGACAACTTCAAGCGCATCAACGACACCTATGGTCATCCCGTCGGCGATAAAATCCTCGCAAGCGTCGCCTCCGTCATTCGCAAGTCCGTTCGAGGCGAACTCTTCGTTGCACGCACAGGCGGCGAGGAATTCGCGATCATAGCTGAGAAGATGAATGCCGATGAAGTCAGGGAAATGTGCGAGCGTATCCGAGTGGCGCTTGAAAAAACCCCGTTCAGAAACTCGAAGACTGGTATCGATTACGGTCAGATCACCATTTCAATCGGCTATGCAATAGCAACACAGGCCCAAAACCCTGTCGATCTCTACACCAATTCCGATGTTGCGCTTTATAATGCGAAAAGCAGCGGCCGCAACCGCACGATCCTGTTCGAAGAAGGCATGCAGAAGAATTACACCGGTAAAGGCTGGCTGATCTACCGGACCTGAACTGCGTGATCCGGGCGCCCTACCACATTGTTTTTGCAGCCCTTTCCGGCCATTCCTTATCGTAGCTGTCCTGATCGAAATCCGCCTTGGCTGCCTTGAGCAATGCACCGGGCGTCGGAAGCGACGCCGGATCGATGAAGTTTTGCGGATGCCAGAGCTCCGAACGGATCAGGGCGCGGGCACATTGAAAGTAGACTTCATTGATCGTCACCACCGTAACGGTGCGTGGATGTTTTCCATCCATCGTAAAGCTTTCGAGGAGAGCGGGCTCTGCCGAGACAACGGCACTTCCATTGATGCGCATGGTCGTGGTGGAACCAGGCACGAGGAACATCAGCGCAACTCTCGGGTCACGTACGATATTCATCAGCGAATCCACTCGATTATTGCCCCGCCAGTCCGGAAGTAGAACGGTCTTGTCATCCTGAACCCGAACGACGCCACCCTTGTCTCCACGTGGGGAGCAGTCCATTCCCTCCGGTCCAACCGTCGCAAGCGCCAAAAACGGCGCTGCTTCGATCATCTGGCGATATTCGGGGGTGAGATGCGACGTCACCTTGATCAAAGATGCCTCGGAACAGCCGTCATAGATGGCCTTCAGTTCCTCGACGGAGCGAATAACTGCCATTTTTCTTACTCCTTTTCAGAGCACTCTGCGATCTCTCGCGGCGCTCCCCATCCTGCTGTGTTCGATAGCATGTCGGCGTCTGAACTACGGCAAACTTTCGCGACGACCATGTTAAGCAACGCCATTTTTGGACTGAAGTCAGCCATTTTGCTCTGCTTCTTCGCGTGCTTCACGTTCAGCGCGCTCACGCGCCGTCCTTGCCGCTACGAGATCGGCAGGTGACGCATTGCCGCGCACGAGCGAGCGACCCGCGTAAATGCCGCCGACAACTTCCATGGCGAAACGCTCCGCGTCGACATCGCGAAACTCTTCGACCAGACTTTCGGCAATCTCCTGCCTCTCGCCGACGGAGGCCAAAACCTTCTCACTGAAATCGAGTGCCGATTCGTAGGTCTCGCGGATTTGATAATCGACGCCTGCTTTGACCAGGTCGATGGCATGACCGCGATCGAAAGCGCGCGCCAGCACTGGCACCAGCGGAAACTCATGCTTGACGATCTCCGCGATGCGAACCGCCGCCTCTTTGTCATCGACGCAGATCAAAACGGCACGCGCCGTAGCAGCCCCCGCTGCATGGAGAATTTCCGAGCGCGCACCATCGCCATAATAGACTTTGAAACCAAAATCAGCCGCATCGCGGACGAAGTCCGCATCCTTATCAATCAGCGACAACATGTAGCCACGTGCCAAAAGCGGCTGACTGACGATCTGGCCAAAACGGCCGAAGCCGATGATGAGAATACTGCCTTCGACATTTTCAGGAAGTTCAAGGCCGTCCGTATTGGGCTTTGCAGCCGGCATGACACGATCGTGGACGATCACCATCAACGGCGTCAGTATCATCGAAATGATGATCATCGCAGTCAGCACCGCGTTTGCTTCTGCGTTCAGAATACCGGCGGTCGCTGCGGCGGAATAAAGAACGAAGGCAAATTCACCGCCCTGCGCCATCAGTGCGGCACGCTCGATGGCTTCACGCTGGCAGGTACCCACAAGCCTTGCGACACTGTAAATCAACAGCGCTTTGACGAGCATGTACGCGATGACGCCGACGACTACGATCTTCCAGTTCGTCGCAATGACCGAAAGATCGATCGCCATGCCCACACCGAGAAAGAACAGGCCAAGCAGAATGCCACGGAACGGCTCGATATCGGCTTCCAA
Organism: Rhizobium sp. 22-785-1; assembly: GCF_053521965.1. Lineage (NCBI taxonomy): Bacteria > Pseudomonadati > Pseudomonadota > Alphaproteobacteria > Hyphomicrobiales > Rhizobiaceae > Rhizobium > Rhizobium sp. 22-785-1. Next base: position 166,610 of record NZ_JBNWDI010000003.1, read on the forward strand.
CTGGTGACGGAAAGCCGATTCCGATAGAAGAACGCCGGCAAGAAACGCTCCCATCGCCATGGAAAGCCCGCTGACCTGCATGAGAAGCGCTGATCCAAGCACGACAAGCAGCGCCGCAGCCGTCATTACCTCACGCGCACCGGAGGCGGCCAACAGACGAAAAAGAGGATTGAGCAGATAACGCCCGGCGAAAACCAGAGCAACCGTCGCGGCAAGCGCGATGCCGAAAGACAGGAGCCGCTCGCTCATCGCGACTTCTTCGCCGCCTGCGCCCAGAAACGTGACCAGCACCAATAGTGGCACGATCGCCAGATCCTCGAAGAGCAGAATGGCGATGATGCGCTGTCCCTTCAGCGTCGAAAGGCTGCCGCGCTCCTGCAGCATCTGCATGACGATGGCCGTCGATGTGAGTACAAATCCAGTTCCCGCTACAAAGGAGAAAATGACCGGATATCCGAAAACCACGCCGATCATCGTCAGACCGCCGATACAGATTATGACCTGAAGGGCGCCTAGACCAAAAATGTCTTTTCGCATGGACCACAGCCTTGACGGCTGCATCTCGAGACCGATGATGAAAAGGAACATGACTACGCCGAGTTCGGCTATATGGATAATGGCCTGCGGATCGGAAAATGCGCCTAGTCCGAAAGGGCCGATAACGAGGCCCGCTACGAGATACCCAAGAACCGAGCCGAGACCAATGCGCTTGAAAATGGGGGCCGCCACCACACCGGCGGCGAGCAGGACGACCACTTGGGCCAGATCATTCGCATTTCCCTCGACGGCCAAGTGTCACCTCTACGTTGAAATCATATGCAACTTCCCTAACGGAACCGCGGCTCCCTACTCAAGCCCTTTTCCGCCAGTTCCTGTTCGTAAGCCTGGAACAGTGCGTCTCCTTTTTCGCCCAGTTCCTGGAGATAGCGCCAGGTAAAGATGCCGCTGTCATGCCCGTCATCGAATGCGATGCGCACGGCATAATTGCCGGTGGCGACCACGTTGCGGATCGCCACATCGCGCTTGCCCGGCACAGTGACATTCTGGCCGGGACCATGTCCCTGAACTTCCGCCGAAGGGGATAGAACGCGCAGCATCTCGGCGGGGAGCGTGTGAGAGACACCTTTATCGAACACCACGGTCAGGTGTTTGCGGTCTTTGGAAACCCGCAATTCGGTGGGCCATGCTTGATTGTCGCTGCTGCTCATGATTTCTGATCGTTCTATCGAGGTGTGAAGATTTGACGCCCGGCACGTTAACCGACCGTTGGTTCGTCATAGCAGCCTGTGGCAACAATGGCTATCGCGCGAGGCCATCGGTTTGAAGTGCAGGTCCACGCGATCTTGCTTGCAGGCCTATAGTTCGAGAAGATTGCAAAACCTACTCACACTCCTGCTCACAATGTGCCACAATTTTTTACGGCCATGGTGGGGCCAAGATAGGCATTGGAATGGAACTGCTGCTGTTACAAGCGCTGCCGTTGGACGGGACAATGTGGACCAAGCAAATGGACCTACTCCCCGGAGCGACCCATGCTCCAACGCTATATGACTTTGGAGACAATTTCGGATCATGGGCAGAAAACGCACTGTCGCTCACAACGGCCAAACGGCTCGTCGTTGTTGGTTGCTCAGTCGTTGGATCATGTGCACTTGAGGTCACCGCTTTGGCGCCTGAGCGGGTCCGAGCCCTTATCCTCATAGGAACCAAGGCGTGGCGAAGGCGAGACCTTGCCTATCATTCTTCCGTTCTCAGGATGCTGAACGAGGAAGGGCTGGAATTCGCATGGCAGAAATCCTGGAGTCCTTTGCTTTCCCGCGTAGCTTCGCCGGAGACGATCGAGAGGACACTGCACCAGGGATTGAGATCAGCCAGAAGCAAGCTATCATGGCTCGAAATGGTCTTGTGTATGTAGTACCCGAGTGCGGGCATTATGTGCCGATCGAGCAGCCGGAAGTGCTCAACTCCATTATCTGCCGGACCCTTGAGACAGCTTGACGAATCGAGGGTCACTGGACATCTTGATCTCGGCGTGGCCTGCGCCCAACCTCTCAGACCTTCCCCAGCATGGTCTTCAACCGAGGCAAAGGGACTTTTGTCTCGGGTCGCTCATCTTGGTCCGATCGTGCCGGATGGTTGCTGGGGAACCCTGTCCGGGACGTGAAAGGCTAGATCATGACCCAGAATGGAAATTTCAAACGCCGCGTGCGTGCCCGTGCCGCCAAGACCGGCGAATCCTACACCGCCGCACTTCGTAATATCCGCCAGCAGCCAGGCCGTCCCGAACTCCGGTCGCTGCGGTTGGCTGTGGCGCAAACGTCTCTCTTCGACGATCCTCGCGATGTGTCGGCACTTCGCGCCAGTGGAGCGGAGATGCGTCGCCTCATGCGTGATGCCCATCAAGCGGGGTCTCGCCTGCTCCATTTTCCGGAGGGCACAACCTGCTGGCCCGGCAAGCGCATCATGTCCGAAACGGGGCCGCGCTCCATCGGGCCTTCCGATTGGACACGCTTCCAATGGGACGTGCTGCGCGAGGAGTTGGAGGAAACGAGGAGACTGGCCGGCGCACTCAAGCTTTGGATCGTGTTCGGGTCCGTTCATCGCCTGACTCCGCCGCACCGACCATACAACAGTCTGTATGTCGTTTCCGATCGTGGAGAGTTGGTGACGCGCTACGACGAGCGCCTTCTCTCGAACACGAAAATCTCCTTCATGTATTCACCCGGCAGGAACCCCGTGACGTTTGAGGTCGATGGCCTGCGCATCGGGTGCGCGCTGGGCATGGAGGTGCATTACCCGGAAATCTTCGTTGAGTACGAAACCCTTGGAGTCGGTTGCGTCCTGTTCTCCACCGCAGGAGGAACACCCTCCGGAGCTCCCGCCTTCGCGGCAGAGGCGCTCGGCCATGCTGCGAGCAATAGCTACTGGATCAGCTTCTCTACGCTCGCGCCTCAGAGTCCCGGTGCTCCCTCCGGTATCGCTTCGCCGGAAGGGCAATGGGCCATTCAATGCCCCATGGATGGTCAACCTGCCATTGCGGTCACAGAAATCCAGACGAACCCTGAAGGTCTTGCGCGGTCATGGCGGAACCAGGTTCGCAACAACCTTTACGCGCCCCACCACATTGAAGGTGATCTAAGGAGCGATGAGCGAAGCTTGTTTTGATTGAACGCGAGATCGGGGCCGGTCACCGGCCCCGCAATCCAAGCCGCAGCACTGTCGAGGCCAGAAGGTTTTTCTCGAGGTACTTCCATCACGTCAGTAGCGCCCAATCCTTGTAGGCTTGATTGACTGCAAAGAGCGACGCCAACCTAATTTTGGGTAGCGTCGATTGCTCGAAAAGCTCGGCGTAGCGACGCCGATTGCTGGGAGTAGTGATGACGATGTGGCGGATCATGTTCCATTTGACGCTATCGCGGCCGCCTTCCAGCGCGCCCTGCCGATCAGCCTCGAAGAGAGACCGGCGAACATACCGCGTTAAGCTAACCAGCGTCGAAACCTCGAGAACGATCAGGCCGGTCGCACGCGCGAAGCGCTGCGGCGTGAGCTTGGAGTAGTTGCCATCCATGACCCATTGATCTCCCTGGATGGCTTTATCATGAAGATAACGAAACTCATCAAACGGACGTGGCATCCAATCCGTATTTGGAAGATGATAATACTGATCGAGATGGACTGCGGGAAGACCACATTGACGCGAGATCGCATCTGCAAGCGTGGATTTTCCGCTGTTTGAAGGACCAAGGATACAAATGCGGTCGCCAAGCTCTGAAAGCTGCATTGGAGGTCTCTAATGTGAATGAAATGCTTTGCCCTGATCGATAGCGATGGATTGTGACACAAGAATAGCCACTCGAAGCGCAATTACGGAGTTTCGACTTGACGTTAGCCAGTCGCATCCCCAGACTCTGGATATGAACAGCGTCACCGGTTTTCCCTCAACGGCAAGTCCGCTCTCCGAAGTCAGGGCTCCCATGATCGACCCCTTCGGCCGGGCCGTAACGTACCTGCGTGTTTCGGTCACGGACCGGTGTGATTTCCGCTGTACCTATTGCATGTCGGAGCACATGACCTTCCTGCCGAAGAAGGATCTGCTGACGCTCGAAGAACTCGACCGGCTCTGTTCCGCCTTCATCGCCAAGGGCGTGCGCAAGCTGCGCCTGACAGGCGGTGAACCCCTGGTGCGCAAGAACATCATGCATCTCATCCGCAATCTCGGTCGCCATCTTGAAACCGGCCGACTGGAAGAGCTGACGCTAACCACCAACGGCTCACAACTTGGTGGCCATGCCGCCGAGCTTTATGATTGCGGCGTGCGCCGGATCAACGTGTCGCTGGATACGCTTGATGCGGAGAAGTTCCGACAGATCACCCGTTGGGGTGATTTCTCCAAGGTGATGGCCGGCATTGACGCGGCTCTCGCGTCAGGCATCAAGATCAAGCTCAATGCAGTGGCGCTGAAAGACTTCAACGAGCACGAAATTCCCGAACTCATGCGTTTTGCCCACGCGCGTGGCATGGATCTCACGGTCATTGAAACCATGCCGATGGGCGAGATCGAAGAAGACCGCACGGATCGTTACCTGCCGCTTTCGCAAGTTCGCGCATCGCTCGAAGAACGGTTCACACTTACCGATATTCCTTACAAGACGGGCGGCCCGGCCCGTTATGTCGAGGTCAGGGAAACCGGTGGACGTCTTGGCTTCATTACGCCGATGACACACAATTTCTGCGAGAGTTGCAATCGAGTGCGCATTACCTGCACCGGCACACTCTATATGTGCCTTGGCCAAGACGATGCGGCGGATCTGAGAGCGCCGCTACGCGCCTCAGATGGCGACGTGCTTTTGTCACAGGCAATCGACGACGCCATTCTCCGTAAACCCAAGGGCCACGACTTCATCATCGACCGGGATCGCAAGCGTCCCGCTGTCGCTCGCCACATGAGCGTTACCGGCGGCTGATGTCTCCACTCTAGCGTCGGGCCGAAAATCGGAACCGATCTTGGAACAGCCTGACGCGAGGAGCCGCCGAAGAACGACTATCCTTGATGCGTCCAAGAGCGCAAAATGAAGTGCTCGCTTATTATTTGATACCCTTACATTAAATGGATTGAATTCGACCGCCCGCCATGTCACGACTCTGAAACTGGAGGAGTGAACGGACTCGCGCTGCTGCTGCGGAAGAAAGCATCGCAACGTCGTTCTTGGGATCACATCATGGCATTGACGGACAATACGCGCGGAGCGCTGCTCATGGCTCTGGCGATGGCAAGCTTCACGATCAACGACGCTTTCACCAAGTCCGTCACGCCCTACATCAATACCGGACAGATCCTCTTCGTTCGTGGCGTGATGACCTGCGTGCTAGTATACGTAATCGCGCGCCACATGGGGGCGCTGCGCCCTCTGAAAACCATGCTACGGCCCATCATTCTGCTGCGTTGCCTTTGCGAGGTTGCGGCCTCCATTCTTTATCTCAAGGCACTCAGCTTGATGGAGTTTGCCAATGTGGCGGCTATCATGCAGTCGCTTCCTCTCGCTGTGACGCTTGGTGCAGCGCTTTTCTTGAAAGAGCCTGTGGGCTGGCGGCGCTGGACCGCCATCCTCGTCGGCTTCCTTGGTGTTCTGGTTATTCTGAGGCCTGGTCCAGAGGGCTTCACCTCGGGCGCACTGCTTGTGGTGGCTGCGATGTTCGTGACCGCCGGACGCGACCTTTTGACCCGGCGCATGTATACCGATGTTCCATCCATGGCCGTGACGATGACGACGACTGTCGTGAACACGTTATTTGGGGCCGCACTGATCATGCCCTTCGGTGGATGGCAGCCGATGAACGCCTACGTCTGGTCGCACCTTATCGCAGCCGCTTTTCTGGTCGTCATCGGTTATCAGGCGGTGATTACTGCAATGCGCAGCGGCGATATTTCGTTCGTTGCACCTTTCCGTTACACCAGCATGATCTGGGCCTTCTCCATCGGTCTTTTCTTCTTCGGCGAGCATCTGGACGTCTGGACGCTGTCCGGCACAGCCATCATCGTCGCCTCCGGTCTCTACACATTCTATCGCGAAAGAAGACGTCACCGTGCGCCGATCGCCAAACAGGCTGTGGGTATCGAATGACGAAGACGCGTTTTCTCGATCGCTCCACCCCACCGCATGTGATCACGCTCGTCCTCGTGGCGGGTGTCGCAGCGCTCAGCATGAATGTCTTCCTGCCGTCGCTTGCGGCAATGTCGAACTATTTCGGCACCGACTACGCCGTGATGCAATTCGCCGTCTCAGGCTATCTTGCCGCAACGGCAGTGCTCCAGCTTGTGATCGGACCGCTTTCCGATCTCTTCGGGCGCAGGCCCGTGATGCTCGTCAGTATCCTGCTGATGATTGTTGCCACACTCATCTGTACCTTTGCGCCGAATATCACCGTCTTCATGATCGGCCGCGTTCTGCAGGCGGCGATCGCGTCGGGCTTCGTGCTGGCGAGGGCCATCGTCCGCGACATGGTACCAGCCGAGCAGGCCGCCTCGATGATCGGTTACGTCACCATGGGAATGTCGGTGGTTCCGATGGTCGGGCCCACCGTCGGCGGCTTTCTCAATGATCTCGCTGGCTGGCAAGCAAGCTTCGCCTTTGTCGGCCTCTCCGCCGTTGCGGTTCTGCTGCTCGTCTTTTTCGACATGGGCGAAACCAACCGGCAAAAGTCAGCAAGTTTCGCAGCGCAGTTCAAAGCATGGCCGCAACTTCTTCGCTCCACTCGTTTCTGGGGTTATGCGCTAACCTGCACGCTCTCCTCCGGCCTGTTCTTCTCGTTCCTCGGTGGCGCACCTTTTGTCGGCAGCGTGCTCTACGGGCTGACGCCTGCGGTGCTGGGCATGCAATTCTTCTTCATGGCGACAGGATACATGCTGGGCAACTTCGTCTCCGGCCGCTATGCCAGCCGAATCGGTATCCCGGTGATGATGCTGACCGGCAATGTGATAGCGCTTGGCGGTATCGCCATCGCATATCTTCTGCTTCATCTTGAGCTCGACAGTCACTATGAGTTCTTCATTCCGCTGGCCCTGATCGGCGTCGGTAACGGCGTGACACTGCCCAGCGCCAATGCAGGCATGGTGAGTGTCCAACCTCATCTGGCAGGCTCCGCCTCCGGGCTTGGCGGAGCGCTGACAATTGGTGGTGGAGCAATGCTGTCGGTTATCGCCTCTTCCCTCCTATCGGAAGAAGCCGGTACGACACATCTCCTCCTCGTCATGCTGGTGAATGGCGTGCTTGCCGTTGCGACGAGCGCTTATGCGGGCAGACAGGAACGTCGCCACACACAGCATATACCGAGAGGTGAGGCATGACGAGCACGGTGCGCGCTTTCCCCGGCCTCATACTGGCGGGCGGTCTCTCCCGGCGTATGGGCTCCAACAAGGCTCTCTGCCCCCTAGGCGAACAACAACTTCTGCACCACGTCATCGACAAGATTGCGCCGCAGGTTTCGACACTGGCGCTTAACGCCGTCGGCGAATGGGGAAAAGGCTTTGACCTGCCTCTCGTGCCAGACACAAAGATCGGTCACGCAGGCCCCCTCGCCGGTATTCTCGCTGGCTTGGAGCATTTTAGAGATCACCCTTCCAGCGCAAGCCACATGTTGACGGTGCCTTCAGACAGCCCGTTTTTTCCAGATGATCTTGCTTCGAAGCTCTTGGATCATTTGCCTGACGAGAACTCCATTGTCATCGCGGCCTCCAAAGGACAGGTCCACCCGGTCTTTGCTCTCTGGCCCCTTGCTCTTATGGAGGATCTGCAGCAATGGCTCGCAAACGACAATAACCGGCGCATCCGAAGCTTCCTGGCGCGCCACCCCACGATAGCCGTTTCTTTCCCGCCAGTCGAAAGCGCCACGAGTTCCATCGATCCGTTCTTCAACGTCAATACGCCCGAAGAACTGGCGCAGGCTGAGACTTTCCTTCGGAGCCTGTCTGCATGACGCGTCAAAAAGTATTCGGTATTTCCGGTTGGAAGAACTCGGGTAAGACAGGGCTCGCCGTTCGCATCGTCTCTGAGCTGACTGCGCGCGGCTACCGGGTCTCCACTATCAAACACGCACACCATGATTTCGATATCGATAAGGTGGGCGCGGATAGCTGGCGGCATAGGCAGGCTGGCGCGCATGAGGTGACGATCGTTTCCGGCACCCGATTTGCCATCATGCATGAGCTTCGCGGCGCGCCTGAACCTTCCTTCGAAGAAATTCTGTCCCGGATTGCACCCTGCGATCTGGTTTTGATCGAAGGGTACAAATACGAGCCCGTACCCAAAATCGAGGCCCGCCGAACAGACGCGGCAAAAACAGAACCGCTGGCGCCGCACGATCCGCATATCATTGCAATCGCTGCCGACCACTTGATCCCGCAGAGCACACTTCCGGTCTTCGACCTCGATGACACTGTCCGGATCGCCGACTTTATCGAGGCAACCGTCGGACTTGAGCGTCCATCGACATGAAGAAACCGGCGAAATAAAAACCTGACCGAAATGAAAAAGCCGGGCCTCACGACCCGGCTTTTCCTGTTACCTTGATACGCACATTACACTATTCAAGGAAAGAGGACGGGTTCACCGGCGTCGCATCCTTGCGGACTTCGAAGTGAACCTGTGGACGCTTGGCGCTGCCAGTCATGCCCGACGTCGCGATGGTCTGGCCACGCTGGACCTTCTGGCCGCGCTGAACGTCGAGGTTTGCGGCGTTGCCGTACACCGTCACCTTGCCGTCGTCGTGGCGAACCAGAACCGTGTTGCCGAGCTGCTTCAGTCCGTTGCCGGCATAGATGACCACACCGTTTTCGGCAGCCTTGATCGGCGTACCTTCAGGCACGGAGATGTTGATGCCGTCATTGCGATTGCCATCGACATTTTCGCCGAAGCCGGAGATGACGGCACCGCGAACCGGCCAGCGGTACTTGCCAATGCCTGTAGACTCCGGTGCAATCGAAGCGACATCGGACTTCTTCTCGACATCGCTGACACTTGCTTCGGCAGCCGGCGCCTTTGGCGCTTCTGTCTTGGCAACTGGCGTTTCGACAGCCTTTGCAACCGCTGCAGGCGCAGTTTCATGTGGCTTGACCGAAGCGGTTTTGATGCCATCCGTTCCGGCAGCTGGAATCGTCAGTGTCTGACCGATGCGGATATTGCCGTCTGCCATGTTGTTGGCAGCCTTCAGATCGGCAACGGAGACGCCGTTTTCGCGGGCAATCTTGGCAATGCTGTCGCCCGGCTTGACCTTATAGCCACCGGTTGGCGGCAGTCCCTTGCCGCCTGGAGGTGTCAGCTTGCCGCTTTCAGCCGAAGCCTTGTCGCGCGCCGCCGTCTGCGCCGGCAGAACCGCAACATTCTGCTCAGGACCACGAGCCGGAGCCGGTGCGTTGTTCTTGCTCAGATCAATGTTGTCGGACGCAGCGCGCGCAGCGTTGCGTGGCTGACCGAAGCGTGGAATGACAATCGACTGACCGGGACGTGCGGCCGATGCCGTCTTAAGACCGTTTGCGTCGAGTAGCGCCTTTTCCGGAACGCCATAGCGTCTGGAAAGCGTGGCGATGGTTTCACCGGAGTTGAGCGTGACGGAAGATGCTCCCTCGGTATGCCAGCCGTTGCTATCGCGCTTGACGGTTCCTGTCGAAAGCGTGTCGGCGCCATTATTGGCCGGTACGCGTGCCGATGCCATGGATGGCGCACGGTTTGCGGTCGCAGATGGCAATGGCTGCGCCATGGCTTCGGTTCTCGTGGCCGGATCACGGCCTGCTGCTGAAGATGGGGCTGAAAGCTCAGCGCGCTGAACCGGCGCGGCGGACGATGCTGCGCGGGCCACCGATGGCTGAACCGAACCGTAACCGCCATTGGCAGCCGGATAGGGCTGATTGGTGGCTGCGTTCTGGCTTCCATAACCGCCCTGCGGTGCGGTTGCATAACCACCGCCATTCATATCGCCCTGTGGAACGGGGGCTTGGCCATAGGCACCGGCACCGTTTCGCTGGGGAATGGACGCGGTCGTCATCTGGTCCGTATTGTTGCTGGAAAAGAGTCCGGAGAAGCGTGTCGCATCCGAGCTGCAACCCGTTGCGACGCTTGCCAGCAATGCCGCTGCGAACATCTTTGCGATTGATTTTCCGATTTTAGGCGAATGACTCATACGCATGACTCGATCTACACTGACGCAAACGCCGCATCGGAATCGATCCGGCTCAACAAACTCTGCAAGGCCCCTCTTCCGAAACGGAAAAACCATGCGTCGATGGAGATGATTAAAGCGCGTTAGTGTTACCACGCCGTTAAAACGTTAAGCACTTCGCATATTTTTTGACATTTCGATAACCATGACGGAATGGGCGCATCAAAAACACGGCCTTGCTTCCGCCAATGATACCGGTGACGACAAGGCGGGTTCCTCCACCCATCGCCAGTTGACGACGGGCCATCGTCCACGCCAAATCCCCGCAGCGCGGTTGAAGGAGGAGCGATCATGATCGACAAGCTGGAATTTTTCATCGCGCTTGCCCGAGCCGGGCACTTCGGACGGGCCGCGGAAGAATGCGGGATTTCGCAGCCGACGCTTTCAGCAGCGATCCGACAGCTTGAGGATCATCTTGGCGTCGTTCTCGTCGTACGCGGGTCGCGCTACCAAGGCCTGACACCGGAGGGCCAGCGCGTTCTCGAGTGGGCGCGAAGGATCGTTGGCGATACACGCACCATGCGTGAAGAAATGCGCGCAGCAAGAAAAGGTCTTGCTGGACATATTAGGATTGCCGTCATCCCTACCGCGCTGGCCATGGTGCCGAGGTTGACGGAACCTTTTCAAGCGCGGCATCCCGACGTCACCTTCTCGGTAACGTCCCGTACCTCCTTGCAGGTTCTCAGCCAGCTTGAAAATCTCGATATAGATGCGGGAATCACCTATCTCGATAATGAGCCACTCGGTCGCGTGACGACGGTTCCTCTCTATTCAGAACGCTATCACCTGATCACCGCTGCTGGCACACCCTTGGCGGATCGCGAAGTCGTGACCTGGAAAGAGGTATCGGACCTTCGGCTTTGCCTATTGACCTCTGACATGCAGAACCGCCGCATTATCAATCAGCACATGGCGGAAGCCGGCGCTCCGGTGAAGCCAACGCTCGAATCCAATTCAATGATCGTCCTCTTTTCTCACATACGAACAGGCAAATGGGCCTCGATCATGCCACGTAACGTAGCGGAATCATTCGGCTTTCCTGAACAAATCAGAATGATTCCGATTTCCGAGCCGGATGCGGAGCACCTGGTGGGCCTCGTCGCGACCCATCGGGAACCACACACCCCCCTTGTCTCAGCGCTCCTGCACGAAGCAAGGTCGCGCGCTGCGGCATCCGCCTTTGATAGAAATTTTCTATCGATCGACGCGAAGGCGTTATTGACCTGATCCAGTCAATTTCGTCATCTTTGACAAGAGCCAATTTAACGGCTTGCGCATTTGCTTTCGGTCGTCGTTTACCGAAAGCGTGGGTTGGCAGAATTTGAGGTTTCGCCAATCTTGCGTCGGTTTGGGAGGACTGACCATGAACATTCGAGCGGTTGCCACCACTGAGGCAAGCCGGATATCAGAGATCATCGATCACTGTCGTCACTTGGAAGGGCCCATGCTGCCTATCCTGCATCATGTGCAGGCGGAGTTCGGCTATATTCCAGAAAGCGCCAAGCAGTTGATCGCTTCCGCGCTGAACTTGTCGCGCGCCGAGGTCCATGGCGTCGTTACCTTCTACCACGATTTCCGCGATCAACCGGCAGGACGTCACAGCTTGAAGCTCTGTCGCGCCGAAGCCTGTCAGTCCATGGGCGGCGATCGGCTAGCCGAACGGGCGAAGGCAAAGCTCGGCCTCGACTGGCATGAGACTGCACCTGACGGCTCGGTCACGCTGGAACCGGTCTTCTGTTTAGGGCTCTGCGCCTCTGCTCCCGCAGCCATGCTGGATGGAGAACTTCATGGGCGATTGGACGAACACTGTCTGGACGACATCGTGGCGGAGGTGAGCAAATGACCATCACCGTTTTCGTTCCCCGCGATGCAGCGGCTCTCGCCGTCGGCGCCGACAAGGTCGCAGCAGCCATCGAGCGTGAAGCAGCCTCCCGTGGCACTTCGATCCGCGTCGTGCGTAATGGCTCACGCGGCATGCTCTGGCTGGAAGTACTTGTCGAGGTGGAGACCGACCAGGGCCGCGTGGCCTATGGGCCAATCAAGGCATCCGACGTTCCTTCTCTGTTCGAAGCGGGCTTCCTGGCGGGAGGTGCGCATGCACTTTGCCACGGCCTCACAGAAGAAATGCCCTTTCTGAAAAGCCAGACGAGGCTGACCTTCGCCCGTTGCGGCATCACCGATCCTTTGTCTCTGGATGATTATCGCCAGCATGGCGGCCTTCAGGGACTGGAAAAGGCCGTTGCGATGGCGCCTGCGGATATCGTCCGGCAGGTCACTGACAGCGGTTTGCGCGGACGCGGTGGCGCTGGCTTTCCGACAGGCATCAAATGGAAAACGGTCGCGGACGCCGCTGCCGATCAAAAATACATCGTCTGCAACGCGGATGAGGGCGATAGCGGCACCTTCGCCGACCGGATGATTATGGAAGGCGATCCCTTCGTTCTCATCGAGGGCATGGTGATCGCCGGTATCGCGGTGGGTGCCACCAAAGGCTATATCTACACGCGCTCGGAATATCCGCATGCAATCGCTGCCATGGAAGAGGCGATCCGCATCGCCCGTAATGCCGGTATTCTCGGCGCTTGCGTGATGGGCTCGACCTATGCGTTCGACCTTGAAGTTCGCATGGGTGCGGGTGCCTATGTCTGCGGCGAGGAAACCTCGCTTCTGAACAGTCTGGAAGGAAAGCGCGGCATCGTCCGTGCCAAGCCGCCGCTGCCTGCGCTTCAAGGACTGTTCGGCAAACCCACCGTCGTCAACAACGTCATGTCGCTGGCGTCCATTCCGGTGATCATGGATCGCGGTGCACAGTTCTACCGCGATTACGGCGTTGGCCGGTCTCATGGCACAATCCCGATCCAGCTTGCCGGAAACCTGAAACATGGCGGCCTCTACGAAACCGCCTTTGGCATGACGCTCGGCCAGCTCGTCAACGATATCGGTGGCGGAACTCTCTCCGGTCGTCCGGTCAAGGCAGTCCAGGTGGGCGGCCCGCTCGGGGCTTATTTTCCGCCATCGCTTTTCGACACGGTCTTTGACTACGAGGCCTTCACCGCCGCTGGCGGCCTGATCGGGCACGCGGGGATCGTCGTTTTCGACGAAAGTGTCGACATGCTCAACCAAGCGCGGTTCGCGATGGAATTCTGCGCGGTCGAGAGTTGCGGGAAATGCACGCCTTGTCGCATAGGCTCGACACGCGGTGTCGAAACGGCCGATAAGATCGCGCGAGGGATCGAGCCCGAAAAGAACCGCCAGCTTCTGGCGGATCTCTGCAACACCATGAAGTTCGGCTCGCTTTGTGCGCTGGGCGGCTTCACCCCATATCCGGTGATGAGTGCGATGACGCACTTCCCGGAGGATTTCGCACCCACCCCACTTGTTGAAGCGGCGGAGTGATACCATGACCCTCGTTCCAGAAATCGACTACGGCACACCGGCTTCCAAATCCACCGACATGGTGACGCTCACCATCGATGGCCGAGACATTACTGTGCCCGCTGGCACCTCCATCATGCGCGCTTCCATGGAAGCAGGCATTCAGGTGCCCAAACTCTGCGCCACAGATATGGTGGATGCTTTCGGCTCCTGCCGTCTCTGTCTGATCGAGGTGGAGGGTCGAAACGGCACCCCCGCCTCCTGCACCACGCCGGTTGCGCCAGGCCTCGTCGTCCACACGCAGACGGAGCGGCTGAAGCAGATCCGCAAGGGAGTGATGGAGCTTTACATCTCCGACCACCCGCTGGACTGTCTCACCTGCGCTGCCAATGGCGATTGCGAATTGCAGGATATGGCAGGTGCTGTCGGCCTTCGCGATGTGCGCTACGGCTATGAGGGCGACAACCACGTCAAGGCCCGTTCGACCGATGGCGCGATCAACGCGCAATGGATGCCGAAGGACGAGTCGAACCCCTACTTCACCTACGATCCGTCGAAATGTATCGTCTGCTCGCGGTGCGTTCGCGCCTGCGAAGACGTGCAGGGAACCTTCGCGCTGACCATTGAGGGCCGCGGCTTCGACAGCCGCGTTTCTGCCGGCGCGCATGAAGCCTTCCTCGATTCCGACTGCGTGTCTTGCGGTGCCTGCGTGCAGGCCTGTCCGACCGCGACACTAACCGAAAAGTCGGTGATCGCCATCGGTCAGCCGGAACATTCCGTGGTCACCACCTGCGCCTATTGTGGCGTCGGCTGCTCCTTCAAGGCAGAAATGCGCGGCGAAGAGCTCGTCCGCATGGTGCCGTGGAAGGATGGCCAGGCAAACCGTGGCCATTCCTGCGTCAAGGGTCGATTTGCCTATGGTTACGCCAGCCATAAGGATCGCATCCTTAATCCCATGATCCGCGAGAAAATCTCCGATCCCTGGCGCGAAGTCACCTGGGAAGAGGCGTATGCGCATGTCGCATCCGAATTCCGTCGGATCCAAAACCAGTATGGCAAGGAATCGATTGGCGGCATCACCTCTTCTCGCTGCACCAATGAAGAAACTTATCTGGTTCAGAAGCTGATCCGCGCTGGCTTCGGCAACAACAACGTCGATACCTGTGCCCGCGTCTGCCATTCGCCAACCGGTTACGGCCTCGGTCAGGCCTTTGGCACCTCTGCTGGCACGCAGAATTTCGACAGCGTCGAGCATTCCGACGTGGTGCTCGTCATCGGCGCGAACCCCACGGATGGACACCCGGTATTCGGCTCTCGGCTGAAGAAGCGGTTGCGCCAGGGCGCCAAGCTGATCGTCATCGATCCACGCCGCATCGACCTTGTGCGCACGCCGCATGTGGAAGCTGCCTTCCACCTTCCCCTCAAGCCCGGCACGAACGTTGCGGTGCTGACGTCGCTTGCGCATGTCATCATTACCGAAGGGCTTTTCGACGAATCCTTCATTCGCGAACGCTGCGACTGGTCTGAATTCGAGGACTGGGCAGCCTTTGTGTCGGAAGAGGAGCACAGCCCGGAAGAGACCGAAAAGTTCACCGGCGTTCCGGCGGCGGACCTGCGCGGCGCCGCACGGCTTTATGCGCGCGGCGGCAACGGCGCAATCTATTACGGCCTGGGCGTAACCGAGCACAGCCAAGGCTCCACCACTGTCATGGCGATTGCAAACCTTGCAATGGCGACCGGCAACATCGGTCGTCCGGGCGTTGGCGTGAACCCGCTACGCGGTCAAAACAACGTCCAAGGTTCGTGCGATATGGGCTCCTTCCCGCATGAGCTGCCGGGCTATCGGCACATTTCTGATGACGCGACGCGCGAAATCTTCGAGAAACTATGGGGTGTCACACTCAATAACGAACCCGGTCTGCGTATTCCAAACATGCTGGATGCCGCTGTCGAAGGCACCTTCAAGGGCCTCTATGTGCAGGGCGAAGACATCCTCCAGTCGGACCCGGATACCAAGCACGTATCCGCGGGACTGGCTGCCATGGAATGCGTTGTGGTGCATGATCTGTTTCTGAACGAAACCGCCAACTACGCGCATGTCTTCCTGCCGGGATCGACGTTCCTTGAAAAAGACGGCACCTTCACCAATGCCGAACGCCGCATCAACCGCGTGCGCAAGGTCATGAGCCCGAAGAACGGCTATTCGGACTGGGAAGTGACGCAGAAACTCGCGCAGGCGATGGGGCTGGACTGGAATTATACTCATCCGTCTCAGATCATGGATGAAATCGCGGCGACGACGCCAAGCTTTGCGAGCGTTTCCTACGATTATCTGGAGAAGCACGGCTCCGTTCAGTGGCCTTGCAACGAAAAATTCCCGCTCGGCTCGCCCATCATGCACATCGATGGCTTCGTGCGCGGTAAAGGCAAGTTCATCCGCACGGAATATGTGGCGACCGACGAGCGCACGGGGCCACGCTTCCCGCTGCTGCTGACAACGGGCCGCATCCTGTCGCAGTACAATGTCGGTGCGCAGACACGGCGGACCGAGAACGTCGTCTGGCACGAAGAAGACCGGCTGGAAATCCACCCGCACGATGCGGAGCAGCGCGGCATCAACGATGGTGACTGGATCAAGCTTGCAAGCCGGTCGGGCGATACGACGCTGCGCGCGCTGATCACCGATCGTGTGTCGCCGGGTGTGGTCTATACGACGTTCCATCACCCCGACACTCAGGCTAATGTCATCACCACCGACTTCTCCGACTGGGCAACCAACTGTCCGGAATACAAGGTAACGGCGGTCCAGGTCTCGCCCTCTAACGGTCCGACGCAATGGCAGGAGGAATATGAAGAGCTGTCCCGCCAGTCCCGCCGTATCGTTGCGAAACTGGACGCTGCGGAGTAGGACGGGGGATGCAGCGAACCCCCAGCAGAACGATCGAAGAGTGGCGCTTCCGGCAGGGACGGATCGAGGCGGGTCACCGCATCGTTCCGGAAGAAGTGCCGATCGCTTTTTCCTACGGCGGCTCCACGCACGCCGTGATGATGGCAACGCCTGCGGATCTTGTCGACTTCGCATATGGCTTCTCGCTGGCCGAAGAGATCATAACCACGGCGCAGGATATTCTGGAGGTGGAGCTAGTCGAGGCGGGGCGCGGGATCGACGTGCAGATCACGTTGCGGGACGCGACTGCCGATGCGCTTGTAGCGCGCCGTAGGCGTATGGCGGGACCAGTCGGCTGTGGCTTGTGCGGCATTGAGTCGATCGACCAGGCAACCCGCTCTGTCAGAACGGTAAACGACCCAGCATCGCGCTGGCAGCCGCGACAGGTCAGCGAGGCCATCCGCATGCTGGCAGACGGGCAGAGCCTCAATCGCGAGACTCGCGCCGTCCACGGCGCGGGTTTTTACCGACCGGAAAGCGGCATTGTCGCCATTCGTGAGGATGTCGGGCGGCACAATGCTCTGGACAAGCTGTCTGGCGCGATCCTTCGATCGGGGCTGTCTCCACTCGAAGGGATTGTAGTGGTTACAAGTCGTCTTTCCGTGGAGATGGTTCAGAAAACGGCTCTCCTCGGCTGCCCTGTTCTGGTCGCGATTTCGGCGCCGACGGCGCTCGCCATTGAGACAGCAGACGAATCCGGGATCAGCCTCATTGGCATTGCACGCGGCGATGAATTTGAAGTGTTTACCAGACCCGATCGTCTGGCATCGGGGGAGACCAGTCATGTCGCTTAGTCACACAGATGAAAAACTCGTTCGTATGGCGAACCAGATTGCCACCTTCTTCCTCTCGCAGCCACAGGACGTGCAGGTGGACGGTGTCGCCACTCATATCAACAAATTCTGGGAGCCGCGCATGCGGCGGCGTTTCTTCGAGATGATCGATGGCAGCCACGAAGGATTTCTGCCGCTGGTTTTGACCGCAGCCAAACAGATCAAGCGTCCGGAAGATCCGACGTCGCAGGCAGTCGGACTTGGTTCAGATGCTGCAAAGGGCGCGCCGGGCGGAAAGGGAGTAGTGGCGGGAGAGTCGCTGTCGGAGCCCAGCATTCCACCAACTGGAGCATGAGAGTGAAGGGCATCGTCACCGGGTCCACCTACTGTCACGATGCCGTTGAAAAACAAATGGAGACCACCGGCTCTCCGATTTCTCACAGATTTTCAATTCATTGATTGTCGCTCATTGCATTTGAGCGACCATCATTAGAGTAGTCCTGACATTCCAAGAGGGAGGTATTGTCGATGGCAGTTACAGGCGTAAGCGGAGGAGGCATGGCGGGGACCGGTCTTCTCGATCGAGAGCGAATCATCGCCAAACCCGGATTCAATCGTTGGCTGGTTCCGCCCGCCGCACTGGCCATTCACCTGTGCATCGGTATGGCCTACGGCTTCAGCGTATTCTGGCTCCCTTTGTCGAAGGCTCTTCCCGCCACAGATCCGAGCTGCTCGAACTTGACGCTGATCGGTGCCCTCTTCACGACTGCCTGTAACTGGCGCGTGGCAGATCTTGGGTGGATTTACACTCTGTTCTTCGTTCTCTTGGGCTGCTCTGCGGCCATCTGGGGCGGTTGGCTGGAGCGTGTCGGCCCGCGCAAAGCCGGCTTCGTTTCCGCGTGCTGCTGGTGCGGCGGTATTCTCGTCGCGGCGATCGGTGTCATGACCCATCAGTTGTGGTTGATGTGGCTCGGTGCAGGTGTCATCGGTGGCGTGGGCCTCGGGCTTGGCTATATTTCGCCCGTATCGACGCTGATCAAGTGGTTCCCGGACAGGCGCGGCATGGCGACGGGCATGGCCATCATGGGATTTGGCGGCGGCGCGATGATCGGCGCTCCACTCGCCAACCTGCTGATGGGCCATTTCAAGACCGATACGACCGTTGGCGTCTGGCAGACGTTCGTCGTCATGGCGCTGATCTACTTCGTCTTCATGATGGCCGGTGCTTTTGGATACCGCATCCCACCCGCTGGCTGGCGCCCGGAAGGCTGGACGCCCCCTGCTTCCAAAAGCGCGATGATCACCACGCGCCACGTGCATCTGCGTGACGCCCACAAAACCAAGCAGTTCTGGCTGATCTGGGCGGTTCTTTGCCTCAACGTCTCTGCTGGCATTGGCGTGATTGGCATGGCTTCTCCCATGCTGCAGGAAATCTTCGCCGGTTCTCTCATCGGAGCGCCAGGTGTCGCCTTCTCAGACCTCGATGCAGCGCAAAAGGCACAGATTGCGGCGATCGCAGCAGGCTTCACCGGGCTTTTATCGCTCTTCAACATTGGCGGCCGCTTCTTCTGGGCCTCGATGTCAGACAAGATCGGCAGAAAGAACACTTACTTCTGCTTCTTCATTCTTGGCATCGTGCTTTATGCGCTTGCACCGACGCTTGCGCTGATGGGCTCTAAGGCTCTCTTCGTCCTTGCCTTCGGCATCATCCTGTCCATGTATGGCGGTGGTTTCGCCACCATCCCGGCCTATCTCGCGGATATCTTCGGCACACAGTTTGTCGGCGCCATCCATGGTCGCCTCCTGACGGCTTGGGCAACGGCTGGTATCGTTGGTCCTGTCGTGGTCAACTACATCCGTGAGGCACAAATCGCCGCTGGTGTCGCACCGGGCCCGGCTCTCTATACTAGCACGATGTACATCCTAGCCGGCATGCTGGCGCTCGGCCTCATCGCCAACGCCTTCGTCAAGCCACTCTCCGACAAGTGGTTCATGTCAGACGAGGAAGTTGCCTCGCTTCAGGCAAAGACCGCGGCGGCCAATGCCGGCCCGACAGGCTCCTTCGGCATCGGCAAAGGCGGTTTCGATGGTAAGGCGGCTCTCGCCTGGGCCGCAGTCGGCCTCCCGCTCCTGTGGGGTGTATGGGTTACCCTGAAGAGCAGCTTCGCGCTCTTCGGGTAAGTGCAGCAAGACAGGTCAAAGATCATCGGGAGCCGGTGTAAGCCGGCTCTTTTTTTAGCCACTCTGAAGTGATCTAGGCGTGTCGCGATCTTGAGCTTCGCTCATATGTCTTTATAGCATGACGTGACCACAAAACCGCTGCACAGTCCGACGCGACAGGCTCTAAAGATAGGTTGCGATGTGGGATTCGATTGGCAGGAAGGGTGTTTCAAAAAGCTCTTCGCGCTCGAAGCGACTGCCGGTCTTTGAAAAGCGGGTCATCACGCAGCGCCCATCTTCAAGTATGATCGGGGCAATCATCATACCGCCGGACACGATCTGCTCAGTGAAGAAGCGCGGCATGGCGGAAAAGGCGGCGGTGGAAACGATGCGGTCAAAGGTTCCCTCACCCACAAGACCGTTCGAACCATCGGCCTGACGGATGACCACATTGCGGATGCTGAGATCGTCCATCCGATTCTGTGCCGCTTGAACCAGCGTTTTGTATCGCTCCACGGAGAGTACACGTTCCGCACGTCGCCCAAGGACCGCGGTCATGAAGCCGCTACCCGTGCCGATTTCAAGCACACGCTGGCCGGGCTTCACCTGGAGCCGGGCGATGATCTTCACCGCCATATCGGCGCCTTCCATGAAGGCTCCGCAGTCGATGGGGATTGTGCGGCTGCAATAGGCGTCTGCGGCGAGAGGCGCCGGAACGAAGAGAGAGCGTGGCGTCTGCTCGACCGCCGTCAGAAGATCGAGGTCGGAAATGCCCGCGGCCCGCAGTCTGAGGACAAGCGCAGCGAAGCCTTCTTTCTCCACCATGGGCGATTTCAATCGTTTGCTCCGAATCCAAGTGCCTTGGCGATCCGATCCTTGACCGAGTAGTCGGTAAGGTCAAGCTTGAGGGGTGTTACCGAAATCTTGTTGTGCTTGACGGCATGGATATCGGTGCCCTCCATGAAGGTACCGAGGCGTTCGCCGAAACGCAGCCAGTAATAGGGTAGACCGCGGCCATCCTGGCGCTCTTCCACCATCAAGCCAAAGTCGAGCTTGCCTTGTCCCGTTACGCTGACACCTTGGACGTCTTCGGGTCCGCAGTTTGGGAAGTTGAGATTGAGAAAGGTACCATCCGGTAGATCGACCTGGCTCAACTTGCGAATGAGATCCGGCGCGTAGGATTCGGCAACCTCCCAGGGAACGACCCGCTCGGCTGTACCCGTATAGGCGTAGGCTTGGCTCAGCGCGAAAGAGCGGACACCCTGAAGCGTGCCTTCGATCGCACCCGCGATCGTTCCCGAATAGGTCACGTCGTCGGCCATATTGGCGCCGGAATTGACACCGGAGAGAACCAGATCTGGCTTACCGGGAAGAACTTCACGGATGCCCATGATAACGCAATCGGTCGGCGTGCCGCGTACCGCGTAATGCTTGTCCGATATCTTGCGCAAGCGAAGCGGCTCGGAGAGCGTCAGGGAATGGGCAAGACCGCTCTGATCGGTTTCCGGCGCAACGATCCACACATCGTCAGACAGCGTGCGGGCGATGCGCTCCAGCGCGGCCAGACCCTCCGCGTGGATGCCATCATCATTCGTCAGTAAAATCCGCATGATCTTCTCCCTCATCGCTTCGTCCCGTGCCACCACCGCGCCCGCAACCGCGCAACCGGAAGGCAGGCCGAGCGGGTACACTCCTCATGGCAGAGGTGACTTTCCGCGCCGGTGACGCGGAGACCAGACTTCAGAACTCAGGCAGCCTTCTCGATTCGCTTCAAACCGCCCATGTAAGGCAGCAAAACGTCCGGAATGGTGACCGAGCCATCTTCGTTCAGATAGTTTTCCAGAACCGCGATCAGGCAACGTCCGACGGCGGTACCCGAGCCGTTCAATGTGTGAACGAACGTCGTGGCCTTGTCGCCCTTGCCGCGATAGCGCGCATCCATGCGTCGTGCCTGGAAATCGCCGCAGACGGAGCAGGACGAGATTTCGCGATATGTGTTCTGGCCGGGCAGCCAGACCTCGAGATCGTAGGTCTTGCGCGCGCCAAAGCCCATATCACCGGTGCAGAGCGTCATCGTGCGGAAATGCAGGCCCAGACGCTTCAGCACTTCTTCGGCACATGCCGTCATGCGCTCATGCTCTTCAATCGAGCTTTCAGCATCGGTAATCGACACAAGTTCGCACTTCCAGAACTGGTGCTGGCGCAGCATGCCGCGGGTGTCGCGACCGGCGGAACCTGCCTCCGAGCGGAAAGAAGGCGTCAACGCCGTGAAACGAAGCGGTAGCTTTTCCTGTTCGAGAATTTCACCGGCAACCAAATTGGTCAGCGTCACTTCCGCGGTCGGAATGAGGTATCGCCCGTCCGTCGTCTTGAACAGGTCTTCCTCGAACTTGGGCAGATTGCCCGTTCCATACAGCGTTTCAGCACGCACCATAAGCGGCGACGAGACTTCCGTATAACCGTGTTCGCTGGTGTGCAGGTCAATCATGAATTGACCGAGCGCACGCTCCAGCCGGGCAATCTGGCTAGTTAGCACGGTAAAGCGCGAGCCCGAAAGCTTGGCAGCACGATCGAAATCCATGTAGCCCAGGGCTTCACCGATCTCGAAATGCTCCCTCGCCGGGTGGTTCCAACCGGGTTTCTGGCCAACGACGCGCGTCACGACATTGTCGTTCTCATCCTTGCCGACCGGTACACCGTCCAGCGGAATATTGGGAATGCGCGAGAGGGCATCGTTGAGCTGACCGGTAACCTGACGGTCTTCCTCTTCCAGCTTCGGCATGCTGTCCTTGATGTCAGCGACCTCGGCCTTCAGCTTCTCAGCCAATTCAGCGTTCTTCTGCGCCATGGCAGCGCCGATCTCCTTCGAGGCGGCATTTCGGCGAGACTGCATGTCCTGCAAGGTCTGGATGACGGAGCGGCGCTTCTCGTCGAGCGCAATCAGGCCCGCGGACTGAGGTTCGGCTCCGCGCTTGGCAAGCGCAGCATCGAAGGCTTCAGGGTTTTCGCGTATCCATTTAATATCGTGCATCGTCGTTCCAGACCGTGGTTTTTGCGTCTTGGCTTGTTGGAAAACAAAACGCCGGGACAAATGACCCGGCGTCTGGAGAAAAGCGTTCGAGAACCGTTAGACCTCTTCGGGGCCTTCAAGCTCCCGTCCAGCAACTTCGGCAGCGCGCTTCTTCTCCACGAGTCGAGCCATATAGATTGAAACCTCGTAGAGAAGGATCGCCGGCAAGGCAAGACCGATCTGGGACATGGGATCGGGCGGGGTCAGAACGGCAGCGACGATGAAGGCGGCGACGATCGCAAACTTGCGCTTTTCTCTCAGCCAGTCGCTGGTCAGCAATCCAACGCGTGCCAGAAGCGTGGTGACGACCGGTAACTGGAACACAAGCCCAAAGGAGAGAACGAGCGTCATGATGAGGCTCAGATACTCAGACACCTTCGGCATCAGCGAAATAGCTACCTCGCCATCTTGCGGCAATTGCTGCATGGCAAGGAAGAACCACATCACCATAGGCGTGAAGAAGAAATAAACGAGAGCGGCGCCGAGGAGGAACAGCAGTGGAGAAGCGATAAGGAACGGCAAAAAGGCCGCGCGCTCATTCTTGTAGAGGCCGGGTGCCACGAACTTGTAGAGCTGTGACGCAACCACCGGGAAAGAAATCACCATGGCTCCGAACATGGCGACCTTGATCTGGGTGAAGAAAAATTCCTGCGGAGCCGTGTAGATCAGCGAGGATTTCGCAACATCCAGACCGGCCCAGATG
Organism: Rhizobium sp. 22-785-1; assembly: GCF_053521965.1. Lineage (NCBI taxonomy): Bacteria > Pseudomonadati > Pseudomonadota > Alphaproteobacteria > Hyphomicrobiales > Rhizobiaceae > Rhizobium > Rhizobium sp. 22-785-1. The sequence goes on from NZ_JBNWDI010000003.1 coordinate 189,850, forward strand.
ACCGCCCACTTGTACGGAATAACGAGTAGATTGAAGAGATGCTTGGCAATGGCGAAGCATGCGAGGAAAGCGATGAAAAACGCGCCGAGCGACCATATGAGCCGGGTGCGCAGTTCCATGAGGTGTTCGATAAGCGGCTGCGGCTTATCCTCGGTATCCTCACTCATGCTTCATCCTTCTTGGCCTTGGCGGTCCGGGTCTTTTTCAGCGGCGTTTCTGCGGCGACGTCATCGGATCTGGCGCTTTCGGTTTTCGCCTTTGTGACGCTCTGCTTCTTCGGCGTTACGGTGCTCGTCGTTTTCGATTTTGCCGCCGTTGCAGCCATCTCTGTAAGTGCAGGTGTAATGGCGGGTTCGGCTTCCATGTCAGCGATGGAGGCAACCTTCGGCTTCTTTGCATCAGCCTTGGCGGCTATGGTGCGAGACGCACGTTTCGGTTTTGCGGCAACCGTTTCCGCCTCGACTTCCTGAGCAGACTTGGCGGATGCCTTCCGATTGCGCTTGGGCTTCTCGGCGATGGAATTCGCCGTCACCGTTGCATCTGTGGCGATCGAACTGGTAGTGCCGGGTGCTGTCGCAGGATACAGGGCGGAAGGCGGCGTATCCGGTAACCTCATTTCGGGCTCGGACAGCGTAACCGCAGGTGCATCGGCCGGAGCGCTGGTTGCAGGTCCAGATGGTGGCGTTGCAGCATTCTGCAGGTCGGAGCGGATGTCATTGCCGAGCTGGCGCAGCGGGTTCATCGCATCGCGCAGAGAATTGGTCGGGTTGAGATTGCGGACATCGGCGATCGTCTGGCGCACATCGTCCATGTCGGCCTCTTTCATGGCCTCATCGAACTGAGCGCGGAAATCCCCCGCCATCTTGCGGAAACCGGCCATCGTCTTGCCAAAGGCACGGATCATGGGTGGCAAGTCTTTCGGGCCAACAACCACGATCAGGACGATCGCGATCACCAGTAACTCGCTCCAGCCGATATCAAACATCAAAAAGCTCCCGACACGCGCACCGACGCGCCATGATCCTCAAGGCGCGAAGACCAGGGTGACGACGTTTCCGTCCCACCCCGCGTCAATTACTTGATCTCGTCAGCCTTATGATCAACCGTCTTGGCATTGACGTTGGTATCGGAAGGCGGAGGCGTGGCATCGTCATCGGCCATGCCTTTCTTGAAGCTCTTGATGCCTTTGGCGACGTCACCCATCAATTCGGGAATTTTGCCCCGGCCGAAAAGCACTAGCACAATCACCAGAACGATCAGCCAGTGCCAAACACTAAAAGAACCCATGACGCAAACTCCCTGAATTTTGCTTTGCAACGATGTAAGACGTTTGCAGGGCTTTTTCAAACGACAAAATGGCTATTCAACAAAGTAAGCGAACCGCAAATGCTGTGATGCCGCAGCACGCCGACACATCTGCGTGATCACTATGCTGTTGCAACAAAATCAATCATCTGGATCGCCGCCACTCGGTGCAAGCAGGCCAAGCTCCTCTAGATCAAGCTGCGTGATCGGGTCTTCGTCCTCGGTCAGTTCATCGCTCATGGAGGGAATCGGAATGCCGAAATTCGGAGGAACGCGACCGGACAAGAGGCCTGCGCCCTTCAGTTCATCGAGACCCGGAAGGTCTCGCAACTCCTCGAGGCCGAAATGATCGAGAAATTCGACGGTCGTTCCCATCGTAACCGGACGCCCAGGCGTGCGGCGACGGCCGCGAAAACGCACCCAACCTGCTTCCATCAAAACGTCCAGCGTTCCACGCGATGTTTGGACACCGCGGATATCTTCGATTTCAGCGCGCGTGACAGGCTGATGATAAGCGATGATCGCAAGCACTTCCAAAGCAGCCCGGGATAGCTTCTTCGGCTCCTTCTCATCGACATGTATGACGAAGGAGAGATCACCAGCCGTGCGAAACGCCCAGTTGCCGCCCACCTGCACAAGATTGACGCCGCGTGTTGCGTAAACCTGCTTCAACCGGTTCATCAGAGGTGGCACATCGACACCGCGCGGGATACGCTCAGCGATGAACGCTTCCGACACGGGTTGCGCCGAGGCGAACACCAAGGCTTCGGCAATGCGTTCCGCCTCTGCTTCAAGACGCTGCGAGACCGAGCCGCCCCTAATCTCTGCTGTGTCTTCGGCGACGTCGTTTTCTTGGTCGGCTTCATTCGGCATCATCGGCCCTTTCAGAACGTTCCTTCGCTCTAACCGAGCCTTTACGCATGAAAATCGGTTGAAACGCGCCATCCTGGCGAATTTCCAGTGACCCGTCCCGCACAAGTTCCAACGACGCTGCGAATGCGCTTGCAATGGCGGTGGCGCGCATAGAGGGATCGGGCACATATTGCAGGAGATACCGATCAAGTTCCGTCCATTCTCCGATCTCACCCAACATCGAGGTCAGCAACTCACGGGCCTCGACAAGCGACCAGACTTGGCGTTTCTCGATCGTGACCTGGGTGATGGCCTGACGTTGGCGAAGCGTTGCATAGGCGCTCAAGAGGTCATAGAGGCTCGCCTCAAACGCAGAGCGGCTACGGTGGGGGATATGCTCGGGCGCACCACGAGCGAAGATATCGCGCCCAAGCTGATCTCGGCTCACCAGCCTCTCGGCAGCGTCGCGCATGGCCTCCAGTCGCTTGAGCCTAAAAGCAAGGGTCGCGGCCATTTCTTCGCCGCTCGGCCCTTCATCCTTGCTTTGCTGGGGGATGAGCAGCTTGGACTTGAGAAAAGCGAGCCACGCCGCCATGACCAGATAATCGGCTGCAAGCTCGATACGCACCCGCCGGGCGCTTTCGACAAATTGCAGATATTGCTCCGCCAGCGCCAGAACCGAGATGCGGGAGAGATCGACCTTCTGGACGCGGGCAAGATGCAGAAGCAGATCGAGCGGGCCTTCAAAGCCCGCCACATCGATCATCAATGCCGCCTCGCCTGTTGCGCGCTCAGGCTTCACATCCTGCCAGAGCTTGTCCATCGGCGTATTGCCGCGCGATTTTTCTGCTGCCATGGTTCTCTTCGCCGGACCTTTCGCTGACGCTCCGGCCGGCGGTGCATCAGGCAACTGCAAGCATCGCGTTGAACTCTTCTCTCAAGCTTGTCTCATCGGCATCATCCGGCTTCGGGAAGCCCATTTCCACAGCTTTGGCACGCTCGAGAGACCGGCCCGAAAGGACAGGAACTTCCTTCACGACCTGCAGCATTTCACTCATCACGCCGTTGCAATGCAAGACCATATCGCAACCGCCGGAAATAATATTGGCGGCACGTTCGCCGAGCGTACCTTTGAGTGCATTCATCGAACTGTCGTCGGACATCAGCAGTCCGTCAAAGCCGATACGCCCACGAATGATTTCCTGGATGACTTTCTTTGACGTGGTTGCGGGTCGTTCGGGGTCGACTGCCTTGAACACGAGATGCGCGCTCATACCCATCAGCTCCTGATTGAGAGCACGGAAGGGTACGAAATCATGGTTGTCGAGATCGTCGAGAGCAACGTCAACGACCGGCAGTTCGTGATGGGAATCTACCATACCTCGTCCATGACCTGGCATATGCTTCATGACCGGCAGCATTCCACCTGCTTTCAAACCATCGGCGGCCGCCTGTCCCATTTCGGTTACCATCGTTGGATCGAAACCGTATGCACGGTTACCGATAACATTGCTCGCGCCTTCCACCGGCACATCGAGAACGGGCAAGCAATCGATGGTAATGCCGAAGCGCGTCAGGTCGAAAGCATGCAGGCGCGACATCAGCCATGCTGCACGTAGACCTTTATCCCGATCGCGCGCGTAGATCTCGCCGAGCGCCTGTGCATTGGGATAAGACTGGAGAATTGGTGGACGAATGCGCTGAACGCGTCCCCCCTCCTGATCTATCAGCACGGGCGCGTCGGGCCGTCCCACTGCATCACGCATGGAGGCAACCAGATCGGTGATCTGCTGCGCATCATCAATATTGCGACCAAAAAGAATGAAGCCCCAAGGTTGCTCTGCCTTGTACAGGGCGATTTCCTCCGCGGTCAGCGTCAGGCCGCTACAGCCAAGGATCATAGCTTTCGATTGGGTCATGATGTCGGTCCTGTGCATGAGGTCGAGTTGGAGCGTGGGATATTCGTATAAAAAAAGCCGGGACGGCAAGACCGTCCCGGCTTTCGAGTACTAAAGCGTCGCTCTCACCGCGCGATGAGGCAGCTGCCGCCAGCAGAGCGGAAGCGTTCGCACAATGCAGCAGCTTCGTTCTTGTCACCAGCGGGAATACGAACGCGGTAGAATGTTCCCTTTCCGGCGATTTCTGCGGCCTTGATGTCCACACCTCGTCCACCGATCACGGAGCCGAACTTCGCAGACATGTTCTGATAGGACTTCTGCGCCTCTGCCTGGCTCGGCAGCGATGCGATCTGGATGTAGTAGCCACCCGAAGACGGCGTGGTGGTCGCGGCAGCTGGCGTAGATGCCGCCTGCGGCGCAGCCTGCGGCTGAGACGCCGGACGAACATTGCCCTGGTTCGTCACGGTCGCGACAACGTTGGCTGGCTGGCTGGCCGGGCGGGAGCCAGGCAGCGGTGCCGCAGTTTGCGACGGCTGGGCAGTGGCAGGGCGTGCTGTCGTTTGCGTCGAAGCGGGCTGCTCCGGCGTAACCGGAACGCGCGATGCGGAAACCACCGCAGGTGCGTCTTCCGCAGCCTGTTCGGCAGTTGGCGCCGCCAGCTGCTCAACCTTGTCCTGCTGCGGCGCTGCGGTCGCTGGAGCAGGCACTTCCTGAGCAACAAGAGTACCGTCCGGCTTGACGATCATGGTGCGCACCTTGCGCGGAGACACATTCACACCGCCATGACCGGCGTTATCGGCAGCCTGCGCATTATCGTTGCGAGACAGCAGACGCGGATCTTCGGTTTCGCCGACGGGCGTGGATGTACCACCCTGCAGCTGGTCGGCCTCGTCTTCCATCGGAAGTTCGGGGATCAGCGTGCGCTGAACGACATCCACAGGTTCTTCGTTGGTCGAAATCAGCGATGGCTGCTTGGGATCTGATGGTGCAGCACCGGCGACGCGATCATAGACCGCCTTGTCCTGGTTCGGGACCACACGGCCACCAGGATTTTCAGGAACCACCTTGGTCGGCTCGCTATCGGCGGAGATGATCACCGGCGCGCCATTTGAACCGGAGTGCGACGCACCACCACCGATCAAGGCGTAAGTGCCGCCACCGATGAGGATAAGACCGACGGCAGCAGCCACCGGTACGAACCAGCGGCGTGCGCCACCCTCGCGGCTGTCATCCGAATAGCGAACCTCGGCGGGAGACGCATCGTCTCTAGACTGCGAGCCGGCGCGGCCTTCCGCCGCTTCCTGCATGCTTCGGCGAAAATCTTCTTCCAACGCACGCTCGAACTCATCCACCTCTTCAGGCGTTGGCTGAGCCTGCTGCACCTGACGAGGCGCGCCATTCTTGTGGCGATCAAGACCGCCTGAAGTTGGCGTTGCAAAGAGCGATGCAAGCTCGGTGTCGAGATCGAGATCCTCTTCATGACGGCGGGCAACAGGTTTTGGTTCGAAAACGCCGACGGGAAGTTCGGGAACGTCCATCTCCGTAATGGTTTCAGGCGCATCCTCCGTCTCACCGATCTGCGTCGGATCGAAAGGAAGTCCTTCCAGAGACGCGGCGGGAACGACAGCGGCCGGAGCCGGAGGTCGGCGCTCCTCGTAGCGCGTCTGTTCAGCCACGGGTTGCGGCTGCGAACGGGTAGCAACGGGTGTCGTGACGCTCGGTGCCGCGACCGGCTTAGGTGCCACGGCAGCCTGCATGACAGGCGCCGTCTGAGCGACTGGTGCAGCCTGGACGGCAGCCGGCTTAGCGACCGCTGGCTTGGCGACCACTGGCTTGGCAACAGGTGCGGGTGCAACATCTATATTGCTGATTTCGGAGAGGTCGATATCGAAATCGATATCCTCAAGCGCGAGCTCGAAATCGGCATCATTGAAGGCATCGAATTCATCGGCCACCGGCGTCTCTACAGCTGGCGCAACAGGCGGCTTGACGACCTGCGCAGTAGCAGCGCGTGCAACAGACGCAGGCGTCGCAACAACACCCTGCTGTGAAGCGACCGGCTTGGGTGCTGCAACGGGCGTTTCGAAGACAGGTTCCGCACGGACCGGCGCAACGGGCGGTGCGTCAGGCTGCGCTTTCAAGACAGGCGCGACAGACGACAATACAGGCGTTGCTGTCGCAACCGGTTCCATCCTCGCAACAGGTGCGGCAGCATTCACGCTCTTATTGCTGATCTCATAGCGCGCCACGTCGGAAATGAGTTCATCCATTGCCGACAGCTTCTGTCCGGCAGGAGAAGCCATCACAACATCATCGGCAACAGGCTTGGCAGATTCAAGGACAGGTGCAGTAGCGGTAGCAGGCTTGGCTGCAACAGGGGTTGCGCGTGGAGCGCCGAAGTTCGCCAGCGGAAGGCGCAGGCTCGAGAAGTCGAGCGAAGATTTGCGCAACGATGGAGCTGCTGGCTGAACTGGCGTAGAAACGTCGTCCGAAACGGAGAGCTCCAGTTCGCTTGCGAGATCGATCGCAGTTTCACCGGACGTCTCGGCCATCAGCTCCCAATTAGGCTGCTGTAGCTGAGCCGGCTGTTCGTACGCACGAGGCTCGGGCGCAGCGGCGATGGGTGCCGCCGCGATCTCTGCTTGCGCCACATGGGAAAGCTCTTCAACCTGCGTAACCGTATCGCGGCGCGTAACATCAAAAACTGCAGCAACCGAATGCGGATCGTCGCTAAAATCGTCTCTCAGATCTGAATGCGGTGCGGACGCGTGATGCTCGGCAATAAGATAGTCTTCGCGATCGACGGGAAGCTGCTGCGCGACCGGCTCTAGCTCCGGCTCGCGGCGGGAAAAAACCGATTCCACACGCTGCATGAATTCGCTGGCTGGAACGGGTGAGTGAACATCGTTGGCAGCATCCAGTGCGATGGGCTCATGACGCGGCGCATCGTAGACGGCAAACTCACGAAGCAGCTCATCTTCCAGGTTGAATTCGGGTTCCCGACGCACAGACGACGCGGCAGCGCTCCGCGCGGCCGGCGGCGCGACATGGGAAGAACGATCCTCTTGCGCACCAAGGCGCGCCAATTGGGCCAGAGGATCGTTGTCAGCGAATTCCTGCGACCGAGAGTCTCGGTTAAACGCGACATTTTTTTCGACCATTACGTGTTCCACCATCTACGCATCACAGCACTTGCCAGCGTATTGTGAGCAAATAATGGTGAGGATGTCATCGCATCTCGTCAGGCGCGTCCGCTCCCAAAAGCGTCAATCCGGACTTCAGCACATTCGCGACAGCACTCACCAGCCCTAGTCTGGCAACGCTCAATTCTCGGTTTTTATCGTTAACAAAACGTAATTCCGGCTGATCTTTACCCTTGTTCCAGTGTCCGTGGAAGGAGCTAGCCAGATCATAGAGGTAAAATGCCAGGCGATGCGGCTCATGATTCTGTGCCGCGGACTCGATCAGACGCGGATACTCCGCCAGTTTCGCAATAAGCTGCAACTCATTGACATCGTTAATCAAAACCGATCCCGACGAGAGAGTTAAAGTATCTACATCAAGCTCCGGAAATGCCTCGTGTGCCTGCCGAAAAACCGACTTGCACCGGGCATGAGCATATTGCACATAAAATACCGGATTGTCTTTAGATTGCTCCGTCACCTTGGCAAAATCGAAGTCCAAAGGCTCAGAATTCTTCCGATAAAGCATCATGAATCGCACCGGATCGCGTCCGACTTCGTCCACAACGTCCCGCAATGTGACGAAATCGCCCGAGCGCTTCGACATCTTCACCGGCTCGCCATCACGGAAAAGCTTGACCAACTGGCACAGCAAAACGGTCAGTTTCGCTTTGCCTTCCGACACCGCCCGCGCCACGGCTTCCAGACGCTTGACGTAACCACCATGGTCTGCGCCCAGAACGTAGATCATCTCGGAGAAGCCGCGATCGTACTTATCCTTGAAGTACGCCACATCGGCTGCAAAATAGGTGTAGGTGCCGTCCGACTTCATCAGCGGACGGTCCATGTCGTCACCAACTTCGGTGGAGCGGAAAAGCGTCTGCTCGCGGTCTTCCCAATCTTCCGAAACCTCGCCCTTCGGCGGCGGCAGCGTGCCCTTGTAGACATGGCCCTTGAAGGTGAGGTCGTTGATCGCAGACAGAATGGGACCGGCATTGCCAGCATGCAGGGTCCGCTCGGAATAGAAGACGTCGTGCTTGACGTTGAGAGCTGCCAGATCCTCACGGATCATCGCCATCATAGCATCGATCGCCTTTTCCTTGACGATCGGCAACCACTGCTCCTCAGGCATGGCGCGCAGCTTGATACCGAACTCATTGGCAAGCGCCTGACCGACGGGAACGAGATAATCGCCCGGATAAAGACCTGGCGGGATGGTGCCAACATCCTCACCGAGCGCTTCGCGGTAACGCAAGAAGACTGACTTCGCCAGAACATCGATCTGCGAACCGGCGTCGTTGATGTAGTATTCCTTGATGACGTCATAGCCCGCGAATGCAAGCACATTTGCAAGCGTATCGCCAACCACAGCACCACGGCAGTGACCGACATGCATCGGACCTGTTGGATTGGCGGATACATATTCAACGTTTATTTTCTTGCCCGCACCGACTGTGGACCGGCCAAAATCCAGGCCTTGCGAGATCATGCCAGCCAAGAGGCGCTGCCAGTAGCCAACCGAAACGCGGATATTGATGAAGCCGGGGCCCGCCACATTGACGCTATCGACATCGGCATCCTGTTCAAGCGCCGGCACGATCAGCTCAGCCAGCGCACGCGGGTTCGTACCAAGCGGCTTGGCCAGCACCATTGCCGCGTTGGTCGCGACATCGCCATGGCTTGGATCGCGTGGAGATTCCACGGTGATACGGCCAAAATCGACAGCATCGCGATTGGCTTTGACGAGATCGATCGTCTCGAGAGCTTTTTTGATTCGTGCGTCAAAATCGGCAAAAAGGTTCATGGTCATCTACCTTCGCGAAGGGCTTTCAGTCATCCGGGTATCGGCTTCGCAATCGCGCGCTGCCTATCGCAAATCGGGTGTATGGTCAAACAGCCGCTGATGCGTCCTGAGCGCATAGCTATCGGTCATGCCTGCCAGATAATCGCCCACATGGCGCGCCCTTGCGGCTTCCGTCATGCCGGGAATGCTGTCCACCCAGTAGTGACTCTGCATCTCGGCCGGCGTTTCCATATAGCGATGGAAAAGGTCGGTAACGATCTGTGTCGCGCCTGCGCGAATACGCATGATATCCGGGTGGCGATAGATATGCCCGAAGAGCAGCTTCTTGATCTGCTTGTCGGTCTCGGCCATGGCCGGCGAAAACGTCGCGACGGTGCGGTCGGCGGCGCGAATATCGGCAGCACTCTTCGGTTTCAGGAGATCGAGGTTGTGCTGCGCCACACCAATCACATCTTCCACCATCCGCGTGATCTGGCGGCGCATGATTTCATGCGCGAAACGATCATCATCGAGCGACGGATACTTTGCACGAACCTCGGCCATCAGGCTCGAGAGGAACGGCACTTCCTCCAGCATATCAAAGGTCAGATAACCTGCGCGCAGACCATCGTCGATATCATGTGTATTATAGGCGATGTCATCGGCGATGGCGGCGACCTGGGCTTCCAGGCTGGCGAAGGTGCCGATCTCCAGATCCTGGAGCTGGCAATATTCGAGGATCGGCAATGGCACCGGACCATGCGTGCCCTCACCCGCCGCATTCAACAGAGGACCATTGTGCTTCACCAGACCTTCGAGCGTTTCCCAGGTCAGATTGATACCGTCATACTCGGCATAGCGCCGCTCAAGCTTGGTGACGATGCGCAGCGACTGGGCGTTGTGATCGAAGCCGCCATATGGCTTCAGAACTGCATCCAGCGCATCTTCCCCGGTATGGCCAAATGGCGTGTGCCCGAAGTCATGCACCAGCGCCACGCCTTCAGCCAGATCCTCATCCAGTTTCAGTGCGCGAGCAAGCGCGCGGGCGATCTGCGCCACTTCAATCGTGTGGGTCAGACGTGTGCGATAATGATCGCCATCGGGACTTATGAACACCTGCGTCTTGTGTTTCAGTCGTCGAAAAGCGGTGGTGTGAACGATGCGGTCGCGATCGCGCTGGAATTCCGAGCGTGTCAAACTGGATGTTTCGGCAAACAGGCGTCCGCGCGTCGTCCATGGATCGGCGGCATAAACCGCTCTTTCTCCGCTCCCAAAACCCAACGCACGCTGATCGATAATCATCTCTGTCCTGCCATCGGCCCATTGACCTTTTACTTTGCTCTTCATACCTATCGCGGAGGTTGCCGCAAAGCGGGTTTGCGACCGTTAAGTCTATAGACGGCAAATTTGACTGGTTTATAATCGGTCTTACACAGGACTTTGCTCGCCGGTTCTTGACCCCGGTTGGAGAAACGACATGACCACAGACGTTACACTCTCTGAATCCGCCGCAAAACGAATCGCCCAGATCGTTTCGGATGAAGCGGGAAAACAGGCGCTTCGCGTTTCCGTCGAAGGCGGCGGCTGTTCCGGCTTTTCCTATAAGTTTGACCTGGATGGCGCGCCGACCGAAGATGACATCGTTATCTCGCGCGGGGATGCGAAGGTCCTGATCGACAGTATGTCGCTCGTCTACATGGCAGGTTCGGAAATCGATTTCGTCGACAATCTGCTGGGCCAGTCCTTCCAGATCAAGAACCCCAACGCGGTTGCCAGCTGTGGCTGCGGCACAAGTTTCTCGATCTAAGCTTGCTGTTGAAACAGTGAAAACCGATGGCATTCGCCGTCTCATCGGGTAAAACAGGTCCAAAGAAAATGGAGCCTGCGATGAAGATTGCCACCTGGAACATCAACGGCGTCAAGGCGCGCATCGAAAACCTCTGCGAATGGCTGAAGGATTCGTCGCCCGATATTGCCTGCCTCCAGGAAATCAAATCGGTCGACGAAAACTTCCCTCGTTTGGAGATCGAAGCACTTGGATACCATGTGGAAACGCACGGCCAGAAAGGTTTTAACGGCGTTGCCCTTCTATCGAAGATGCGCCCGGATGAGGTCAATCGCGGTTTGCCAGGCGACGATGGCGATGAACAGGCGCGCTTCATCGAAGGGGTGTTCTCCATACAAGGCGGCGTAATCAGGGTCTGCTCGCTCTATCTGCCGAATGGCAACCCGCCTGACGACCCGGTGAAATATCCTTACAAGCTGGCATGGATGGAACGGCTTCGCCGCTTTGCCGAAAAACGTCTGCAATTGGAAGAACCGTTGATCCTTGCAGGTGACTACAACGTTATCCCCGAGCCTTTCGATTGTTATGACCCACGAGCTTGGGAAGGTGATGCACTATTCCTGCCGCAGACTCGCGCGGCTTTCAGAAGTCTGGAAAACCTCGGCCTCACCGATGCCACCCGCGCCACATCCGACGAGGCCGGTCTCTACACATTCTGGGATTACCAAGCGGGCGCTTGGCAGAAGAACAATGGCATCCGCATCGATCATTTGATGTTGTCATCGGAAGCGGCAGACAGGCTTCAATCGGTCTCGATTGAGAAACATGTCCGCGCCTGGGAAAAACCATCCGACCATGTGCCAGTCTCAGGTTATTTCGACTTTCAGCCAGCCTGAAGGCTGACGACCCAGGAATCCGCGGCTAACACATAAGCTTGGTAAGAAAGCCCCACGAGTGCATGTAACGCGTTGGCCGTGGCAGCGCCTGTCCGTTGTCTCATTTTTTGTGGAGCATCACCGGGACAATTGCGTCGGCCAGAAAGTAGTCCGGAGACACAAGGGCAACCTGCGGCCTACTTTCGCGCTTCAACGTTATCGTGACAAACCAATATACTAAACGAAGCGGCGCTTTTTCTGATCAATCAGCATCGCTGGAAGCGATGTTGCGGGCCAGCTGAATAGCAACGCGGCGATCATTTTCCGCTGCCACGGAAAAAGCCTGTTCCTGGAGGTTCTGTATCCAGATGCAATTGGCTGCGGCGCATTTGTCGAGAGCTGCGGTCATGAATGCCAGTCCGCGAACTGTCTGTCCTTCCTGGAAGAGAAGATTTCCGAAGATCGACATGGCACCGGCATGACCATGCTTGCGAGCCTGATTAAGCCACTTTTTGGCCTGCTGCGTATCCGCGCGGCCACCCTCACCCGCGAGGATCATCTGCGCAAGCTGGAACTGCGCCTCCGCTACGCCGAAGGTCGATGCGACCTGAAAATAGAGTTGGCGGGCCTGTCCCAAATCCATCTTGACCGGACTGCCAGGAATGCCGTGGCGATAATAATCTGCGAGAGACAGGAGTGCGTTGACGAAGAAGCCCGTATCCTCCGACCCCGGCTCCACGCCCTGGCTGGCAATCTCGCTGTAAATCTTGAAGGCCTCGAAGTCGTTTTTCGCTACACCGTCGCCATAGGCATACATATTGGCAAGCGCCCAACGCGATCCAGTGTGACCTTTTTCTGCAGCGTAGCGATAAGCCTCAACGGCATCTTCTTTCTTGCCGTCCTTGTAGGATTTGAAGCCGAACTTAAAGAGATCGAAAGGCCCAGATTCTTTAGTGACGCCGGAATTGATATCGAATGCCAGAACCGGCACGGACAGTGACGCAAGCAGCAGTCCCAGACATAGCGGTTTCAAAACGTTGATGTCACATTTCAGCATTTCAACGAACTTCTCTCACTCTTCCCGGCGAAAGCCGAGATGCGATCTTTTGAACAAACTGCACCCGCCCGACAACAGCTTTCATGCTGCCGCCGGTGATCTTGAGCGGTCGTAAACTGGTAATCTCATGAGCACAGATATAAGTACCGTTTCCGGCAACATCGCGGCGTTTCACCGCCGTATGGATTCTTCCAAGCAAGCCGTTACGGACAAAACCCGTGTTTACTTGCTTAGAGCCTGAATCCTCACCTGTTTTCACTTCCACCACTTCCGCAGAACCAGTTTTGATGTCTGCATATTCTTCCATTCCCGCACCGTCGCCAGCATTCAAGCACATGCTTTGTGGCGGGAAATGGACAAATCTGCCCACATTCTTACGCTACGTGAAGGTTGCAGAAATTTGTTGCCAAATCGTCACAATATTGCGGATTGGCAACAAAAAACCCGGCCGATGAGGCCGGGTTTGGATTGATTGTTTTCCGAAAGTTAGAACTTCACCTTTACCGAGGTGTTAATCGCAGCAACGACGTCATTGCCGAAGTCGTACGTGGCGTCAGTACCGTAAGTCACACCGCCGCGCGTGACCTGACCTGAACTACCGCTAGTTAGCAGACCGACAGCCGCGCCCAGACGCCATTCAATATTATCGGTAACGGCATACTGAACCCCTGCACCAAGTGTCCATGTGTCAGTCGATGCGCCAATACCAGTGCTCGTACCACGGTCCCAGGTCACGCTAACGGCACCTGAAAGCTTATCGTTGAACTTGTGCCCGATACCGCCGCTGACGGTCCAGCCGTCTCTATATAGCAGATCGAGCGACGTCACACCCGTAGCGGGGCAGCCAAAGGCGCCATTCTCTTCACAGAAGCGAATAGACTGGATCAAGCTCCAGTTCGTCCATTTCACCGAACCAAACGCCAGCCAGTCAGGAGCGATACCGCTCTGAACTTTCAACTCAATCGAGTCCGGGGCTTCAGCAGAGCCAAAAACGTTGAAGCGCCTTCCCGCGTACGGATTGCCAGGAATCGTCGGAAGCTGTGTAAGATCGAGTGTGCCGGTAAGATCATATTTCACCCGACTATTGTACACTAAGCTTGTTCGAAGCGCGTACTCAGGGATTTCATAAGCTACGCCAGCTCGCCAACCAAAAGCCTCGTCCGCAAGGTCAAGTCTTCCATTACCATTTATGGGCGCGCCAGGCGGAACGTATAGGACATTCCGGGTCTTGAAACCCTCTATCTCTTGATAGAAGCCGCCACCAATAATTCGAAACTGACCTGGACCTGCATCAAACTTATACGAACACGTCAGCCCGTAATTATCTGTCCGCAGTTTGGTCTCAATATTGCTCTGCGCACCCGCCCAATTTGCGCCTGGATTGAGATGGGCCCCAAATGGCTGAGAATAGTCGACCAAGCAATCGACATCGCCGTAACTCCCCTTGAACCCGACATAAGGGATGGCGAAATTCTCAGTATCATCTGCAGTAGTTGTGCCGCCAACGAACGTGTTACCACCGGGTCCGTCTTTGGCGTTCTTCAGCTTTCGCTGAGGCGCAACATATGTAACGCCAGACTGGAACGTGAAGGGCGAGGCGTCAAACAACTGGTCGATGTTATAACCGCCACGCTCGAGGCCGCCCGCAAATGCAGGCGTAACCGAAGTGATGCCGACAGCAAGGCATACCGCACCATTTATGATTGAAATTCGCTTTGCCATCTCTCTCCCCAATCAAGGCAATGTGATGTTTGGAAATTGAAATGCTTTCGAGGAAATGACAATCGGCACTTTGCGAAACAGAGCTCGATTAGTTAGTCGATATTTTACGTGAGAAATCCACGCACTAATGGATTCGCAAAAAAATTAGAAAAAAAAACTTTATAAATGACTTTCAATCTTGCTCTTGTAGACTTTTTTTGCGCCCAAGGCTTCGTGTGTGTCTACAAGACAACATTCACTGTTTTCACTCAAAAAAGTCAACGTTCTGTCATGTTTTGAGGCACTTGCGTGGTTTTCCGGCAGCTTGATCGTTTGAAGGCGACTCGTCGGCAAGAAGATTTTCGACGCCAACAAAAAAAGCGCCTCCGTTGTGAAGGCGCTCTCATGATCGTTTTGATATCTGATTACCCGGCCTCGTTAACCCGTTGCAAGGCAACTTTCAGGCTCTTGATCTGAAGCTCAAGCTCCGCCTTACGCTCACGGTCCGCTGCGACCACCTCTGGATCAGCATTGGCCACGAACTTCTCATTCGAGAGCTTCTTGTCGATACGCTCCAGTTCGGCCTCCGACTTGCCGATTGCCTTCTCGAGACGGCTCCGTTCAGCCGAGACATCAATGAGATTGCCGAGTGGAATGCACACGGTTGCTTCACCGACAACGATCTGTGCCGAACCCTTTGGTGCCGCATCCGCAGCAAGAATTTCATCGGCACGGGCTAGACGACGGATCGCTGCAGAGTGGCGGTCAAGACGCAGTTCGGTGGTCGGATTTGCGGCAACGACAACCAGTGGTGCCATGGCACCAGGTGGTACGTTCATTTCCGAGCGGGTTGAACGGATGCCCGAAACAAGATCGATCAACCAGTTGATTTCAGCCGCCGCCGCTTCGTCGGTAAACTCCGGGGCAGGCCAGTCGGCATGGCAAAGCAGTTGGTCGCGGCTTGCGCCTTCACCAGCCGTGTGCGCCCACAGTTCTTCCGTCATGAATGGCATGAACGGATGCAGAAGCTTGTAGATCTCTTCGAGTACGTAAGCCGCACAGGCTTGCGCCTCTTTCTTGGCCGCCTCATCCTCGCCGTTGAACACCGGCTTCAAGAGTTCGAGATACCAGTCACAGAACTGGTTCCAGACGAAGCGATAGAGCGTGGTAGACGCATCATTGAAGCGATAGCTCTCGATCGAAGCGGTGACGTCCTTGGCCGTATTGGCAAGTTCAGTCAGGATCCAGCGGTTGATCGTCTGTGTGGCCGCCTCGGGTTTAAAGCGCGGATCGCGTTTGACGCCGTTCATTTCGGCAAAGCGCGTGGCGTTCCAGAGTTTGGTACCGAAGTTGCGATAACCCGCAATACGTGCCGGATCGAGCTTCACGTCGCGGCCCTGCGCCGCCATGATGGCCAGCGTAAAGCGCAGCGCGTCCGCACCATATTGATCGATCAGTTCCAGCGGGTCGATGACGTTGCCCTTGGACTTCGACATCTTCTGGCCGTTCTTGTCGCGAACCAGCGCATGGACATAGACCGTATTGAAAGGCTCGACCGCGTGACCGGCATCATCCTTCATGAAATGAATACCCATCATCATCATCCGGGCGACCCAGAAGAAGATGATGTCGAAGCCGGTGACGAGAACGTTCGTCGGATAATAACGCGCGAGCTCCGGCGTCTTGTCCGGCCAGCCGAGCGTCGAGAAAGGCCAAAGCGCAGATGAGAACCACGTGTCCAGAACATCTTCGTCGCGTGTCAGGATTTCGCCCGGCTTGAAGTTTTCAAGCTTCTCCTGAACCCACGCCTTCCACGGGCCTTCATGGGCAAGATAGTGCTGGACGGCAGCGTCGAGTGCTTCTTCCTCCGTCTTCTCAACGAAGACCTGACCATCCGGACCATACCAAGCAGGGATCTGGTGACCCCACCAGAGCTGACGCGAAATGCACCATGGCTGGATGTTCTCCATCCATTCGAAATAGGTCTTATCCCAGTTCTTCGGAACGAAGTTCGTGCGACCTTCGCGCACCGATGCCATCGCAGGCTCGGCCAACGTCTTGGCATCGACGAACCACTGGTCGGTTAGCATCGGCTCGATGACGACGTTGGAACGGTCGCCAAAGGGCTGCATGATCTTCTTGTTCTCGATGTAAGGCGTGTCGTTGCCTTCAGCGTCCTTGGTCGTGACGGCAAGACCATCGGCATTAATCGCCGCGACGACACGCTTGCGAGCCTCGTAGCGGTCAAGACCGCGATACTCGTCGGGCACGAGGTTGATGGCATCGACATCCGCTTCGGACGGCAGTTTGCCGGAGCGAGTAATTTCGCCCGCGAGTTCCGCGCAGCGCGCATAGGGCTCGCCATCGTCGCGCATCTGTGCCTGCGTATCCATCAGGCGATAGAGAGGAATATTGTTGCGGCGGGCGACCTGATAGTCGTTAAAGTCATGCGCGCCCGTGATCTTGACGGCCCCGGAACCGAAGGTCGGGTCCGGATACTCATCGGTGATGATCGGGATCAGGCGGCGGCTTTCCTTCGGACCGACAGGAATTTCGCAAAGCTTACCAACGATTGGCGCATAGCGTTCGTCCGACGGATGAACGGCAACAGCGCCGTCGCCCAACATAGTTTCCGGGCGAGTGGTCGCGATCGCGATATAGTCGCGCTCTTCCTGGAAGACGATGTTGCCGTCGGCATCCTTCTCGACATAGGTATAGGTCTCACCACCGGCGAGTGGATATTTGAAATGCCACATATGGCCGTCGGTTTCGCGGTTTTCGACCTCAATATCGGAAATCGCGGTCTCGAAATGCGGGTCCCAGTTGACCAGACGCTTGCCGCGGTAAATCAGGTCCTGCTTGTAAAGCGTGACGAAGACTTCAAGAACCGCCTTGGACAAGCCTTCATCCATGGTGAAACGTTCGCGCGACCAGTCACAGGATGCGCCAAGGCGCTTCAACTGGTTGAAGATCAAGCCACCCGACTCACCCTTCCACTCCCAGACCTTGTCGATGAAGGCTTCGCGGCCCATGGCGCGACGGCCAGGCAGCTGGTTTTCCATCAGCTTGCGCTCGACAACCATCTGGGTTGCAATGCCCGCATGGTCCATGCCCGGCTGCCAAAGAACATCCTTGCCGCGCATGCGCTCGAAACGCACCAGAATGTCCTGAAGCGTATTGTTGAGCGCGTGTCCCATATGCAGAGAGCCGGTGACGTTTGGCGGCGGGATGACGATGGTGAAGCTTTCGGCATCCGGCTTGGCGTTCGCGCCAGCGCGAAAGGCGTCTGCCTCATCCCAGGCTTTGGCAATTTTGGGTTCTACGGATGCGAAATCGTAGGTCTTGTCGAGCATGTTCTGACCTGAAATCTGGAGTTCTATTTTTGGTTTGTAAATAAGGATGGGCGGTTGAGAGTCAACAGCAACCGAAAAGGCATCGGGCTCATGCGTCACCGCGTTGTCACTGGAACTCGAATATCTGCCGGAAAACGCCAGGAGCAATCAGCGACAGAGGATTGATCTGCAACCGCGGTGTCGCTGTCGGGCCCGTCAATTTGAAGGTAATGCCGAGAAGGCCACGATCACGACCATTGCCCAGGAAGATGCCGATAAACGGCAACTCGCCAAACAGGCGATTGAGACCGTAGGCCGGCATGAAGGTTCCGGTCATATCGATGTTGCCGTTCTGGTCTTTCAAAACGCCCTGGAAGGTAGCTCCGATCTGCTCCCCACGCACCACACCGTTCTCCAGTGCCACGACGCCGTTGACGTAGACGACACGCGCAAAGCCTCGCTGGAACTTTTCCGAACTGACATCGATGTTGCGCCGAACAGCCGCGTTCAGGCTGCGGCCATCCTGGCCGGAAGGGGTCGCAACAATGTCCTGAAGCTTGGCTTCATTGAGAACGGCGAAATTTCGCAGATCGAGAGAGCCGCTCCACGACGTCCCGTTGGACGTGGTCAGAACCAGATTTAACAGGCCACCCCGGATACGGGTGTAGAGATTGGTGAAACGTGCAAACGCGCCCGCGTCGCTGCTGGTCAGATTGATCGTACCGCCATCCCCCTGGTTTGTCGTCTGTGCGACCACGGCCTGCCCACGACCGGACACGCCCTTGAAATCAACGGTGCGCACCTTGCCGTCCCTGACGCCGATGCTGGCGGTCACATTGGAAAGTGCCTCGTCGTTGAAGCCATAGACGCGGTCGAGATCCGCCTTGATGTTGAGCGAGCCGAGATCTCCACTCGGTACCACACCGGCTGATGCTCCGGACTGCCCGCTATCGGAACTGCGCAGCTTGGCGATGATAGGCCTGAGATCTGCCGACTTGCCGTTTATACTAACGGAGTAGCTTCTTTTCGCGGCAGAAACGGAAACCGCATAGTCATCCTGTGGCGACAACTGGAAACGGGAGAAGTTGGCGGAGATCAAACCGCCCTTGTCAAAAGCAAGGTCGCCAGCCACACCGAAACCATCGCCTTTGAGCGCCAGATCATGAATGTTCGTACGGCCATTGACCGTCTCCATGTTGAAGGACGCATTCGCCTTTACGCCCACACCCTTTGTCCAGCCAATACCCGGCAACACCATGGAAGCATTGGAGAGATCGAGTTTTACATCCTGTCGGTCGGGATCGATGCTGTCGATTTCGAGCAAGGTGGTTCCACCGAGCACGCTGGAGAGCTCCGGTGCAAGCTTGGCAATCTGGCCTGGTTCCAGGACGGCATTCAGCACCAGCTTTCGGCCTGTCGTACTGCTTTTTCGGATGGGCTGGGTCAGGTTGATATTCATCGCAACGTCGTCGATCCGCCCCTTGCCCAGCAGGTGAAGCGTATCATTGTTGAGCTTCAGGCTTCCGTTGACAGACGATACCTTCCGATTGGAGATGGGGCGAGATAACGACACGTCATTCAGCGACAGATCAGCCGACCAAACAGGCTCTGGCGGAGACTGGCTTTTCAGCAAACCGACGCGCAGCTTTGCGTGGGCCGTTACGGTTCCGGAAAAATCATCCGGCTTGAATTCGGTGTCTTTCAGCGCGTTGAGCGGCTGGAAGGAGGCAAGCTCCGCGACGCTGTCGGCCGATCCGCTGACGTTGAGATCGAGGTCCGCCATCAGCGGTTTGTCATAGACGTCGACAATTGAAAAACGGCTATTTTCCAGCTCAAGATTGCGGTTGGATGGGAAGTAGGACGTCGCTTTGGAGACATTGACGTCGATCTTTTCGCCCACCAGTTCAAAACGGGCATAGACGTCGCGAAGCGGCGGGATGTCACCGGCAACGTTAAGCCGCGTATTGTCGACATCGAACCTGATCTGCAACTCGCTCGCTGCAAGTTCCAGCGAGCAGTCCGGCCCGCACATTCTGCCCGCGGGAATGAAGACGGCTATGGAGCCGTTGCGCACCGTCCCGCCGAAAAGATTGGCGATTACCCAAGGCCGCGCCTTGCGCGCCATCCAGAAGGGCCAGAGCTGCTTGACGGCGGTCGTTTCCATTTTGGGAATTTGCCCGCCAAAACTGATCTCAGGTGAACCCTCTCCAAAGCGAACTTTCAGCGACCCCGCCATATCCCCATGCTGACTTGCGACGTAAAGCGTAGGCACATTGATCTCGCGTGTTGCCCGGTCATAGGTCCCATCTGCCGTGAGGTCGAACGTCACTGGCTCTTCGCCACCGGCATCAGCCACGGCAACGCCTTGTGGGAGGCGCAGAGCAATATTGAAACCTTTGTCGTTGTCGCTGATCTTGCCTTGGATCGGAAGCGTTGTGCGCCCCAATACGAGGCTTGAATTGCCTATCACGATGGCCTTGTCATCAAAATCATAGCGGGCGTTGATCACGCCGCTGGACACTGGCTGCGCCTCGCCGCCGATGTAAAGTTCACCATTACCGAGCGCAAACGAGAGGTCGAGCATGGGTTTTTGATCGTTTGCGCCACGGCTTGCGTCGATAATCACACCTGCCTTAACGTTGAGTCCCTGATGCATGAGGCCATCGCCATCATATTGCTCCACAAGCGGACCGATATCGAAGCCGTCCAGCCGTGCGGAAAACTTATCGATGCCGCCACCGCTGGCGGTGGCAGCAAGCGCCAGTTCCGCAATCTGCCCGTTGAAAGCCACGTCGCCATCCAGCTTGTAACCGCCATCGCCATCAGGAACGAGCGACAGTTCGCTTAAGTTGATTGTGCGCGGCTTGCCGTCCTCGCGCGGCGGCAAACGGATTGCGATATCTGAAAGATCAATTTCCTCCGTACCACTGCGCTGGAAAGTCTGTGACAGCCGGTCGAGATGGGCGAACGCATTTTCCAGAAGACCCGGCAGGGTATCGACACGTAGCTGCGAGAAGTCGAAGCCCTCCCCCTTCGGCAAGAGGGACGTATCGAGTTCCATTCCGTTGGCTTCAAGGGCGGCGATCGATACACGACCTGTCAGCAGCGCCAAAGGATCGAGCGCCATCCCGATGGAACGCGCCCGACTGAGATGCTGACCCGACTCGCTATCGATGATGTCAACATCCTGCGCCACGAGCGCCAGCTTCAGCCCGGAAGAAAAGCGAATAGCCGTGGAGCCTATGCGGGCCTCGTACCGAGAACCGAGCGCCCTCTCAAGCGCCTGCTGAGCCTGGCTGGACAGGGCGTTGTCCACAGAGCCGGTTTCCACCGATAGTATGATGCCGCCAATGGACAGGAAAGCGAGGATGAAGAGAGCGAAGAAAACCTGGGTGAAAGCGCGCAGCATGGAGCGCGGCGGAGGGCAGTGGACGATGATCGGGTCTTCGGCTTGCGCAGACGGCAAATCGTGAAGGGGCACGATGTCTCGCTTGCTGAAATTGACCTTCTCCCCTCGAATTTCCGCCATCCGTCCTGCCCGCTCCCGGAAACATCATGAACCCAAAGCCAATGGAATGAATTTGACATTTGATACCCATACACGGCCATCTTGAAGATCAAATGTCTGCTTCGAAAATTCCACTGGAAACAAAAACTTACTAGCGACTTTCATAATCTTGACGTTTGCTCTTGAGGCCTTCGCAGGCGGCAACAAGCGTCAAAATCAGACCACTAGCACTACATCAGTTTGGCGGTGTCACCCTGCCATTCCGCTTCAAACGCAACAAGACTGGACGAAGCTGTTATTCGCACTATATCGAGTAGCAGCCCCCATGCTCAACAATCCGGGCAAAAGAAAGGTGAACCATGGCAGAATTGACGATTGGCGACGAAGCACCCGATTTCCGTCTTCCCAGAAATGGCGGTGGTGACATTTCTCTCTCCGATTTGAGGGGCAAAGCGGTCGTCCTTTATTTCTACCCCAAGGACGACACATCCGGTTGCACGGCAGAAGCTATCGATTTCAGTGCGCTGGGTGGAGAATTCGAGAAGGCCAATAGCGTCGTCATCGGCATATCGCCTGATTCGGTGAAAAGCCATGACAAGTTCGCTGCGAAACATTCACTGAGCGTCATGTTGGCCGCCGATGAGGATAAGACCGCCCTGGAAGCCTACGGGGTCTGGAAAGAGAAGAGCATGTACGGAAAGAAATACATGGGCGTCGAGCGCACGACCTATCTGATTTCTCCGCAGGGCAAGATCGCGAAAATCTGGAACAAAGTGAAGGTTCAAGGTCACGCACAAGCGGTCCTCGACGAAGTGAAGGCCCTTTGACCGGCAAAAAGCTGATCGCGGAACCATGACATTTACCGTGACATCGCTACGCGGCGGGGCAATTGACGCCATTGCCTCAGCCGATCTCGATCGAAAAACCGCGCTTACGCAGGAGACGGCAACGCGCTGGCTCGAGCGGCGTCTTTCTTTACGCTCGCCGCTCGATCCAAAATTGCCCGAACGTCCTGGACGCCCTGAGAAACCGGAACTCGTTCCACCCACCGCTGTGAAGCGGCGTTCGCTTCACAGCGTGAAGGGACGCATAGCCCTTTTGCACGCCATCGCGCATATTGAACTCAACGCGGTCGATCTCGCTCTCGACATCGTTGCCCGATATGCCAGCGAGCCCGTCCCGCACTCGTTTTTCGATGGCTGGATGCAGGTGGCCTTCGAAGAGGCGAAGCACTTCAAGCTGGTGCGGGACAGGTTGCGCGCCTTAGGTGCCGATTATGGCGACCTCCCCGCCCATGACGGTCTGTGGCAGGCAGCGCACGCCACCCGCAACGATCTAACGGCGCGGCTTGCCGTCGTTCCCCTGATTCTCGAAGCGCGCGGTCTCGATGTCACGCCCCAGCTTCAGGCGAAGATGCGAGAGACAGGAGACCTGGAAAGTGCGTCCGTCCTCGATGTGATCTATAATGACGAAAAGGGCCACGTTGCCATCGGCGCGAAATGGTTTCGATTTCTGTGTGCTCGAGAAAAGAAGGATCCAGCGGAAACCTTCAAGCATCTTGTCCGCGTCAACTTCCGTGGCCCTTTGAAGCCCCCCTTCAATGACCTTGCGCGCGCGGAGGCTGGTCTGACGCCCTCGTTCTATCGGTCGCTTACCGCCGTCAGCCAGAGCTGACTGCGTTTGTAAAAGCTTCGTTAACCTTAACAAAGTATGTTTTTCAGCGAGCTGAAGCGTGCCGCGATCGCCCGGATTCGTGCCTCACGCTCGGACTTGATGTTGATCGCATGTCGTCATTGCAAGACCGCTTCACGTCTTTGCACGACATGCTTCAGAAGCCGCTGGAGCTGCAATGACGGAAGCGAGGACAAACCTGGCCTTTGGCAAGAAGCGCAAACAGCACGTCCTCATTCTGGCGAGCGGCGAAAGAGTTCGCCATGTCACGATCCGGCCTCTGCTGGTCGTCCCCACTCTTGTCATTATCCTGGTCATGACACTCGGCTTTGTCGGCTCCACCGCCTACCTGATATTCCGCGATGATATGCTTGGAGCGATGATCGCGCGCCAGTCTCGTATGCAGAAGGACTACGAGGACCGCATCGCCGCGTTACGTTCACAAGTAGACCAGATCACCTCGCGTCAGCTTCTCGATCAGCAAGCGGTTGAAAAGAAGGTAGAAAAGCTTCTGGCTCAACAGAACGCCCTTTCCTCGCGTCATGGTCGGGTGAACGATCTTTTGAATGAGAACGATGAACCCGCCTCACGCGAACAGGAAAGCGTTGCTCCATCGGCAAATGCATTTGCGCCTCAGAAGAGGGCAAGCCTTTCGGGAGCTGCGTCCGCCATCGATCACGCGCTCCGCGGGCCGGGAAAGGGACCGGGCCTTAAGGGAAGCCTGACATACCTTGATAACAAGGATGCTATTTCCGGCCGGGCGCTGACCCGTATGCTGGCATCGCTCAATCGAATCGAATCGGAACAGCTCGGGCGAATCGCTTCGCTAACGATAGGCGCAAACAACCGCGCAGACGCCATGGCCGATATCATTCGCAGCACCGGCATCAAGATCGATGACAAAGCGGACGATGCAATTGGCGGCCCCTATGTCGAAGTCTCCACCAATCCTTTCCAGTCCTCACTTGCCGATCTCGACAATGCGCTGGACCGGCTGGAAACCGTCCGTGGCGCCGCCGAGCGTTTGCCGCTTGGCAATCCGGCACCGGGTCGCGATATCACCAGCCGCTTCGGCAACCGCATGGACCCCTTTTTAGGTCGGCTTGCATTACATACCGGCATAGATTTTCGTGCGGAAACAGGCGCGGATGTGCGCGCCACCGGTGCGGGCACCGTTTCTTTTGCAGGTTATTCGGGCGGTTATGGCAATATGGTGGAAATCGATCACGGCAAGGGTGTGAGCACCCGCTACGGCCACCTTTCCCAGATTCTGGTTAGAACCGGTGAGAAAATCGAACTTTCCGACGTCATCGGCAAGGCAGGCAGCACGGGCCGCTCAACCGGTCCGCATGTCCATTACGAAGTGCGGCTGCACGACGAGGCTGTCGATCCGATGCGGTTTCTCGTGGCGGGCACGGAATTGAAGACCTATCTACAGTAACGCAGACGCCCCTCGGCAGAATTCAGACCGGTTTTTCTTCCCCGGCTACGATTTCATGTGTCGTTTTGGCACAAATCCCTGTTTCCTTGACTTTTCGACGATTTAAGCCTAAGTCGCGGACCACGATCTGCGGCACTAACGCTACGACAGTCGTTTGTTCTTCGAACCAGAACGGAAACAGTTTTTCCTTTGACAACATTCTCTGATCTTGGCCTGAGCCAAAAAGTCCTTTCCGCTATTGCCGATGCCGGCTACAACACGCCGACACCTATCCAGGCGGGCGCCATTCCCCCGGCGCTGGAAAGACGCGACATTTGCGGCATTGCACAGACGGGAACCGGTAAGACCGCCTCCTTCGTGCTGCCGATGCTCACCCTGCTGGAAAAGGGTCGAGCGCGCGCACGAATGCCCCGGACACTCATTCTGGAACCGACGCGCGAACTCGCCGCCCAGGTTGCCGAGAATTTCGAGAAGTATGGCAAGAATCACAAGCTCAATGTCGCGCTGCTCATCGGCGGCGTTTCGTTCGAAGAGCAGGATCGCAAGCTGGAGCGTGGCGCGGATGTCCTGATCTGCACCCCCGGTCGCCTGCTCGACCATTGCGAGCGCGGCAAGCTTTTGATGACGGGCGTGGAAATCCTTGTCATTGACGAAGCCGACCGCATGCTCGACATGGGCTTCATCCCCGATATCGAACGCATCGCGAAGATGATCCCCTTCACGCGCCAGACACTGTTCTTCTCGGCCACCATGCCGCCGGAAATTCAGAAGCTCGCCGATCGCTTCCTGCAGAACCCGGTCCGCATTGAGGTTGCAAAGCCTTCTTCGACGGCAAAGACGGTCACGCAGCGCATCGTCGCAACGCATGATAAGGATTATGAGAAGCGCGCCGTGCTTCGTGATCTCATCAAGGCGCAGACCGAGCTCAAGAACGCGATTATTTTCTGCAACCGCAAGAAGGATGTCGCCGATCTCTATCGTTCGCTTGAACGTCACGGCTTCTCCGTCGGTGCTCTGCATGGCGACATGGACCAGACCTCACGCACCAAGATGCTTGCCGGCTTCAAGGACAATCAGATCACGCTGCTGGTCGCGTCCGACGTTGCCGCGCGCGGTCTCGACATTCCAGATGTCAGCCACGTCTTCAACTTCGACGTTCCGATCCATGCGGAAGATTATGTTCATCGCATCGGCCGTACCGGTCGCGCTGGCCGTTCGGGTGCCGCCTTCACGCTCGTCAATCGCCGCGACACCAAGTATCTCGACGCCATCGAAAAGTTGATCGGCGAGAAAATCGAGTGGCTGAACGGCGACCTTTCGGAACTTCCCGCCCCCATGGAAAGTTTTGCTACCGACCGTCCGCGCCGTGGCAAGGACAAAGACAAGGATCGTGGCCGTGGTCGCGACCGGAACCGCCGCGACGCGCCGCAGCAGGTCGAGGCAGAAATCCCGAATGTAAAACCGGCTGACAACACGCATGTTGCGGCAAATGGAGGCGACAAGGTGAAGGCAGAGCGCAAGCACGAGAAGGCACCTCGCAATTTTGAGCGGAGCCACGGTGCTTCCCACGCCAATGACGACAACCGTGACCGTCGCCGCCACTATCGCGACCATGACGACGGCCCGACACCTGTCGGATTCGGAGATGACATTCCGGCCTTTATGCTGATCGTCGCAAACGCCAAAGGCTGATGGCACGACCGGGCATCGATTTTCCCGGTGTAGGATGCGGGCTCGTCATTAGACGAGCCGGCACAGTTCTTCTATATAAGCGCGTGAAGCCACCTGAAGCCGGTCACTGGAGCATAGTGGGCGGTAAAGTCGACCATATGGAGCACGCTCTCGATGCTGCCCGGCGGGAGGCTGAAGAAGAAAGCGGGCTGACGATCGGTAACGTCCGCTTCTTGTGCATCAGTGAGCAAATCATTCCTGCGGACGGTCAACATTGGCTCTCGCTCATCTACGTAACCGACGATGCGACGGGAACGGCGCAATTGACGGAGCCGGATAAGCTTTCAGAAATGGGCTGGTTCGATATAAACGACCCACCCTCCCCGCTTTCCCTTTTCGCTCAGGACGCGTTTCGTCATCTTGGATCCTGGCAGGGTCAAGACTGAACGATCCGCGGCGCTATACCCATCGCGCGCTAAGCAATCATTCTTAGCCATAAGACGTTTTTTCTCGGCATTTAGCCTTTTGCATCCTGCTCAGCCTCGATAACATTGGACAATCGCACAGGATAATGCCGTCCATGAATTCACTCCGCCTGCTCAGTTTTGCCTTTAGCCTCAGCGTGGCCAGCGTCGCACATTCGGCGACTATAGCCGTTGTTGCGCCGCAAAGCGGCCCGTACGAGATATTGGGTTCACAAATCCGGCAGGGTGTGAAGGCGGCAGCGGCGAAGGTCGGGCTCGATGTGATGGAGATCCATGAAAGCTGCGAAGATGGTAGCGGCGGCGCGATAGCTGATGGCCTTGTCGCATCCAAAGTCTCTGTCGTGGTTGGCTTCCTCTGCACAGAAACGCTTGCGGATGCCTTGCCAACCCTGAAGGGCGCAGCCATTCCAGCAATCACGCTGTCCAGCCGGGCACCGATCGTCATGGAAGATTCGTTGAAGCGTGGCTGGCCTCTGTTCCGTATGGCCGCTTCGGAGACCGCAGAATCATCTGCCATCGCTGATGTCATGTTGCGCGACTGGAAAGGCCTGTCCTTCGCCCTTCTCGATGACGGCACGATCTATAGCCGCGAGCTGGTGGATCGGGTTCGTGCGCGGCTGGAAGAAGCCGGGCTGAAACCGACATTCACCGATACGCTGCGCCCGTCGCAGGAACAACAAATCTCTCTTGTTCGACGTCTCAGCCGTACGGGTGTGACACATGTCTTTGCTGCTGCCGAACGAAATGACGTATCGATTATCGCGCGGGATGCAACGGCAGAAAAAATATCGCTGGTGCTGTTGGGAGGCGATGCACTGCGAGCGGCAAACACACCCGTTCCGCTTCAGTCAGGCGTTCTGGCTATGGCGCTACCGGATTATGCGACACTGCCATCCGCAAACGAAGCCGTACAACAATTGCGCACCGCCCATATCGAGCCAGACGGTTATGTCCTGCCAGCCTATGCAGCGACGCAACTCTCCGCCGAAGCGCTCGAAATGGCTGCGGAACAATCGAAGCCAACGCCTGCGATCATGATCGGAAACACCTTCACTACGGTGATCGGCCCCATCACCTTCACTGATCGCCACGAGTTGCAGGATAATCCCTATCGGTTACAACGCTGGACAGGGACTGAGTTTACGCCTGTCGATAAGGCGATAAATTAAAGCGTTTGCCAGCCGTATGGAAACGTTACCGTCATGCTTGATTGTCTTCCGACCCAATCGACTGGAGACTGGTCCTATCCTTAGCCAATCTTGTTGTGCCGGACATCCGATGATAAGGGGCAGCAACGCCTTGCCACTCAGGAGCATTTGCCAATGACACTGCCCGTCAGGATCGCCCCCTCCATTCTCGCCGCAAATTTCGCAAAGCTCGGGCAAGAGGTTGCCGACGTAACGGCGGCTGGAGCCGACTGGATCCACCTGGACGTCATGGATGGTCATTTCGTGCCGAATATCTCGTTCGGACCGGATGTCATCAAGGCGCTACGCCCGCACAGCAACGCCTTTTTCGACTGCCATTTGATGATTGCGCCAGCCGATCCTTATCTTGAGGCTTTCGCCAAGGCTGGCTGCGACGGCATCACGGTTCACGCGGAAGCCGGACCTCACCTGCATCGCTCTCTGCAAACCATCCGTTCGCTTGGCAAAAAGGTTGGCGTCACGCTTAATCCCGCGACACCGCTTTCGGTGCTCGAAAACGTGCTGGACGATGTCGACCTCATCCTCATCATGAGCGTCAACCCGGGCTTTGGCGGCCAGAAGTTCATTCCGGCGATGCTGGACAAAATTCGCGCTGCAAAGTCGCTTATCGGCGACCGGCCGATCGAACTCGAAGTTGATGGCGGGATCACCATCGAAACAGCAGGCAGCGCCATTGCCGCTGGCGCCAATGCACTCGTCGCTGGTTCTGCCATCTTCAAGGGCGATGGCGTAGATGACTACAGGAAAACCGTTTCGGCGCTGCGGGCATCCGCCGAAAGTGGCAGGACCTGAGTGTGATCACTCCACGCGTCGGGATTTACCCTGCCGCGCCGAATGCGTTGAGATTGCCGGAACACTTTGCTAAACGGCATCAGATTTCTCAGTTCAAAAAGGCTTTGCCATGATCCCTCGTTATTCCCGGCCGGAAATGGTCGCTATCTGGTCGCCGGAAACCAAGTTTCGCATCTGGTTCGAAATCGAGGCGCATGCGTGCGACGCGCTGGCCGAGATCGGGGTGATCCCCAAGGAATCGGCAAAGACCATCTGGGAAAAGGGCGGCGCTGCAGAGTTCGATGTTGCCCGCATCGATGAGATCGAAGCCGTCACCAAACATGACGTCATCGCCTTCCTGACCCATCTTGCGGAGTTCGTCGGTCCTGACTCGCGCTTCATCCACCAGGGCATGACCTCGTCCGACGTGCTCGATACCACGCTGAACATTCAGTTGGTCCGCGCCGCCGACCTGCTGATCGCCGGCATGGACCGCGTTTTGACCGCACTGAAGACCCGCGCTTTCGAGCACAAGAACACCGTTCGCATCGGCAGAAGCCATGGCATTCATGCCGAGCCGACCACGATGGGCCTGACATTTGCCCGTTTCTATGCCGAGATGGACCGCAACCGCAACCGCCTCGTCAATGCCCGTGCGGAAATCGCAACTGGTGCGATCTCCGGCGCTGTCGGCACCTTCGCCAATATCGATCCGTCGGTTGAAGAGCGTGTTTGCAAGGCGCTTGGCCTGTCGCCGGAGCCCGTTTCCACTCAGGTCATCCCGCGTGACCGCCACGCCATGTTCTTTGCTACACTCGGCGTCATCGCCTCGTCGATCGAGAACGTTGCCATCGAAATCCGTCATATGCAGCGCACCGAAGTTCTGGAAGCGGAAGAGTTCTTCTCCCCCGGCCAGAAGGGCTCGTCGGCCATGCCGCACAAGCGCAACCCTGTTCTGACCGAAAACCTGACCGGTCTTGCCCGTCTGGTGCGCATGGCTGTGGTTCCCGCCCTGGAAAACGTCGCTCTGTGGCATGAGCGCGATATCAGCCACTCATCCGTCGAGCGCGGCATTGGCCCGGATACGACCATCACGCTGGATTTCGCTCTCAACCGCCTTGCCGGCGTGATCGAGAAGCTGGTGATCTATCCGGAAAACATGTTGAAGAACATGAACAAATTCCGTGGCCTCGTCCATTCGCAGCGTGTGCTGCTGGCTCTGACGCAGGCCGGCGTTTCGCGCGAAGATTCCTACCGTCTCGTTCAGCGTAATGCGATGAAGGTCTGGGAGGAAGGCAAGGACTTCCTCGAAGAACTGCTGGCGGATGAGGAAGTGCGCGCAGCGCTTCCGGAAGAGACGATCCGCGAAAAGTTTGACCTAGGCTACCACACCAAGCACGTCGATACGATCTTCAAGCGGGTGTTCGGCGAGGCTTGATCCTCAAGCCGAAGACAAAATCGGCGCTTCGCGTCACTTAAAGATCATCGCTCACTTCGGCCAGGACCGAGGTGAGCGTCAGGCGTGCAAGAGTTCGTCCTATGGGCATTTCCGGGTCTCAGCATCTTGATAACGCCAGCCAACACACCAAGATAAGCGGTATGAAAGCATCAGAAGCAGATATCCTCATCGTTCCCGGATATACCAATTCCGGTCCTGATCACTGGCAAAGTCGCTGGCAGGAGAAGCTGTCGACGGCGCGCCGCGTTGAGCAGGCGGAGTGGTCGAAGCCGGTGCGTGAAGACTGGGTGGCCCGCCTCGTGGAGGAAGTGAACGCCTCGACGAAGCCAGTGGTCCTCGTCGCGCACTCGCTCGGCGTGCCCACGGTGATCCATGCGCTGCCAAACATCGGCTCGAAAGTGGCGGGTGCGATGCTCGTGGCACCGCCAGACGTCGCGAATCCGGACATTCGGCCAAAGCATCTGATGACGTTCGGACCTTATCCGCGCGATCCGCTTCCCTTTCCGGCAATCACGATCGCCAGCCGCAATGATCCGTTCGGAACATATGAGCATGCCGACGACATCGCCGCAGCCTGGGGCTCGCTTCTGATCGATGCCGGCATGTCGGGACATATCAATACGGAATCGGGCCATGGCCCATGGCCTGAAGGCACCATGGTTTTCGCCCAGTTTCTGAGCAGGCTCAAACCGCCTCCTGGCTTCGTCACCGCTGAGTAACAGTGAACGAAATCACCTGTTTTTACCCAGAAATTTCATGGATTGAGAGTAAAACGAAAAATCCGCGCAAGCAAATCTCGCGCGGATTTAATCTGTCGATATGTGTGATCAAGACCGATAACGTCAGGCAACGCGCTTGTTGCCGAATTGCGAGATCCCATCACGCAACTCATCGGCGGCACAGCGTAGCAGGCTACTCATCTGGTCATGGATCGCGTCGTCGGTAACGCCGACACCGGCTGCGATGAAATCGTCATGCAGCTTGTTGAACACAGCTTCATCACCTTCGCTACCGATGGAAGTGGCAACGATCTCTGTTGCATAGGAGTTCGCGTCTTCCTTGTGCATCAGGGAGGCGGCCCACAGCCCCATCAACCTGCTGCGCAGCCCGTGAAGGCGGAAGCTTAGTTCTTCTTCGTGAAAATAAAGATTCTCAAGTGCTTTACCGCGCGTTCTCAGACCCATGACTATACCCCGTTTTACTTGTATCGTTATTTGCGTCCTCTTGGTCGGGACAACACTGTTCTACAATACAACTGTTGAAAAAGCGTAACTTTGGAATGATGCCTTGGAAGAGCCAAAAACAGGGTTGAAGAATTGCAAACAACCGCGTGCCGTCGCATTGTGAAGTCGCTTCTTTTCCGTTATGGGACCGCTTCAAGAAACGAAACGACCGCCACCCGCACCGGCGCTAAAACAAGAGATATGTCGCTATGAACCGTCGCCGCCGAATCTATGAAGGCAAGGCCAAGATCCTTTATGAAGGTCCGGAGCCGGGAACGCTCATCCAGTTCTTCAAGGACGACGCGACCGCTTTCAACAAGAAGAAGCATGAAGTCATCGACGGCAAGGGCGTTCTGAACAATCGCATCTCGGAATATGTCTTCACGCATCTGAACAAGATCGGCATTCCGACACACTTCATCCGTCGGCTGAATATGCGCGAGCAGTTGATCAAGGAAGTCGAGATGATCCCCCTTGAGGTCGTCGTGCGCAACGTCGCCGCCGGCTCGCTTTCGAAGCGCCTCGGCATCGACGAAGGCGTCGTGCTGCCACGCTCGATCATCGAGTTCTATTACAAGTCGGATGCGCTGGAAGACCCTATGGTCTCGGAAGAGCACATCACGGCGTTCGGCTGGGCCAACCCTGCCGAACTTGACGACATCATGGCGCTCGCCATTCGCGTCAACGACTTCCTCTCCGGCCTTTTCCTCGGGGTTGGCATTCAGCTCGTCGATTTCAAGATCGAATGCGGACGCCTGTTTGAAGGCGATATGATGCGCATTATCCTTGCGGACGAAATTTCTCCGGATAGCTGCCGCCTGTGGGATATCGAGACGCAGGAAAAGATGGACAAGGATCGCTTTCGCCGCGATATGGGTGGACTGCTGGAAGCCTACTCGGAAGTCGCGCGGCGTCTCGGCATCATCAATGAAAATGAACCGATCCGCGGCACGGGCCCGGTTCTCGTCAAGTAACATCAGGAGACCATCAGGTGATCAAGGCACGGGTGACTGTTACGCTGAAGAACGGCGTTCTCGATCCGCAGGGTAAAGCAATCGAAGGCGCGCTGGGCAGCCTCGGTTTCGATGGCGTCGGTCAGGTCCGTCAGGGCAAGGTCTTCGATCTTGAACTGGACGCCACCGACAAGGCGAAGGCCGAAGAAAACCTGAAGGCGATGTGCGAGAAGCTTCTCGCCAACACCGTCATCGAAAACTACGCGATCGCCATCCTCTAGAGCAATTTGCGTGAACAGTGTTCACCTTTATAGCTCTCAACTCTTTGTTTGACGCATTTCCACATGCAAGATCGCAGGCGCTTCTGCTGGAAATGCTCTGAATTTCGGAGCCAAGGCCCATGAAATCCGCAGTCGTCCAGCTTCCTGGCCTCAATCGCGACCGTGACATGATCGCGGCCTTGACGAAGATTTCGGGTCAGGCGCCCGTCACCATCTGGCAGACGGAAACGCAAATTCCGGATGTCGATCTGATCGTGATCCCCGGCGGCTTCTCCTATGGCGATTATCTGCGTTGCGGCGCGATCGCCGCCCGCATGCCGGTCATGCAGGCGATCCGCGAGAAGGCAGAACAGGGTGTGAAAGTTCTGGGTGTTTGCAACGGCTTCCAGATTCTGGTCGAAGCCGGGATGCTGCCAGGCGCCTTGATACGCAACGCCTCGCTCAAATTCGTCTGCCGCGAAGTCAAGCTCGAGGTCGTCAACAACGATACCGAGTTCACCCGCACCTATGACAAGGGCCAGATCATCCGCTCGCCCGTTGCTCATCACGACGGCAACTATTTCGTCGAAGCTGACGAATTGAAGGCGATGGAAGACAATGGCCAGGTCGTCTTCCGTTACGCTGAAGGCACTAACCCGAACGGCTCGCTGAACGATATTGCCGGCGTCATCAACGCCAAGGGCAATGTTCTCGGCATGATGCCGCATCCGGAAAACCTCATCGAAGCTGCCCATGGCGGCAAGGATGGGCGCGGCATATTTGCCTCGGCGCTTGGCGTTATTGCCGCCTGATATCGCAAGCATCGAGCCGGGCGGATCAGCCCGGCTTTCTTTTTGCCGCTCATGCTGGATTGAAGAATGAACCGCACCGCTCCCACACGTTCCGTCGGCATTGTCGCTCTTGGCTTCGCAGCAATCGCACTTGCTGCATGCCAGCCGAAGCCTGAGCCACCGAAGGCTGCGTCGCAGGCTGCCCTTCCTGTGATGGAGCGCATCGCGCTTGGCGCCAATGCCTGCTGGTTCAAGTCCGGCGATCCAGCTTTCAAGGCCTACCGCCTTGCACCGGAACTCAACTCTTTCTCTGGCCGTCCTCGCATTCTGCTGGTTCCACGCAACAGCCCTGAATCGCGTCCAATGCTGGTGGTACAAGCCGAAGGCAATCCGGCCAATCTTCAGGCTTTCGGTCCGGTGATGAATGACGGTCACGCACCGCGCATCTCCGCAGACATCAAGCGATGGGCCAATGGTGGCAAGGGCTGCTGATCTTCCATAGGCTGGATACGGCCTCTTGTAACGTTGATAGGGAGCAGGTCGGAAATTCTATTTCCGCCTCTCCACAGGCAGCTTGAGCAAGATCACGATCGCCGCAAACGCACAGACTTGCTTTTTGCCGTTTCTTGCCGCTATTAGCCAAAGCCATCAGCAATTGAATGAGATGGCAGACACCCATGTCCCTTCCCGATAAAGCCTTCCCAGTGTCCTGGGATCAGTTTCACCGCGATGCCCGCGCGCTGGCGTGGCGTCTTGCCGGCCTGAACCAGGAGTTCAAGGCCATCGTCTGCATCACCCGCGGCGGCCTCGTTCCAGCGGCGATCATCTCCCGCGAGCTTAACATCCGCCTCATCGACACGGTCTGCATCGCCACCCGTCACGACTACTTGAACCAGGGCGATACCGTTCTGCTAAAGGGCATCTCCCCCGAACTGTTGGAAAAGTCCGGCGAGGGCATTCTGGTCGTCGACGATCTGACAGATACGGGCAAGACAGCATTGGAAGTGCGCGAGATGCTGCCAAAGGCACATTTTGCCTGCGTCTATGCCAAGCCAACCGGCGTTCCCACCATCGACACCTTTGTGACCGAGGTCAGCCAGGATACCTGGATCTACTTCCCATGGGACATGGGCTTCACCTATCAGGAGCCAATCGCCAAGGGCGCGCCCGGCTGATCACCCCAGATAAATCATGTCGCGTCGAATCCTGTGAGGTTTGGCGCGATATGGTCTCATCGCGCTGTCAGAGCGCATCTCCCCTTACGGCCCCGGCTCCGGCTCCAGCAGCACCGGCCCGGCACCCTTATTACCCAGTATATCTGCCGGATTGCGCAGCGGACACTCATCCGTCGAAAGACAGCCACAGCCGATGCAGCCGGTCAGATGATTGCGCAGCCGTGTAAGATGCGCAATACGGTCGTCCAGTCCGGCCTGCCAATGGGTGGCAAGCCTCTGCCAGTCCTTTCCCGTTGGCGTGCGTCCATCCGGCAGAGTGTTCAAGGCCTGCTGAATTTCCTTGAGCGGAATCCCCGCCCTCTGGGCCACCTTGATGATGGCGATGCGTCTCAGCACATCGCGCCCATAGCGACGGTGATTGGAGCTGTTGCGCCAGCCTTTTATCAGCCCTTCGGCCTCGTAAAAGTGAAGCGTCGAAACCGCCACCCCAGCCCGCTCGGCAACGTCCCCGACAGATAGATCGTGCACCAGCGGAATCTGCTGAAGTTTTCTCGTCATGTTTGCTGACCTCAACTTTACTTGAGGAATTACCATATGGCGATCAACCGTCCAAGGAGAACCTACATGCCGTCGCGCCTGCGACCGTAAGGTGCCATCGACTTAAATGCTTTGAGGAAAGAGCTGCACAGACCGCTAGATGTAGTCGTAGGCCTGTGCATAAAGGCCGCTCACGCTACAATTGGCTGTAGAAGGACATCTCATGTTGCCGCTTGGCAACATCGAGAATCTTCCCGGAAATGCTCGATTTCATGCCCTGCGCTGCGACAGGCAAGCTTCACGCAAGGTAAGGGCAAAGCTCTCATTCTGCGCAAGTCACTGAAATCTATAGAGGGTTTTTCTTTCCCCGTTTTCCACAACCTATCCACACCATATCTTGTAGTAAATAAACACTTACAAACTAGCACTTGACGGAATCGGCTCGTTTTCTAAAAGTAGCCCCACGTTGCGGCGGCAACGGAATCGGCAGGTTCATCTGCGGTTCTTTCCTGTATCTGTTCACGCGTTGTCTTGCGTTCCAACCATGAGGGGTGAGGAACGTGAGGGCGTGTCCATGTGTCGGGGATGCTGCCAAAACGTGCGGCGGGGTCTGGCAACAAGAAACTGTTAATACTACATATAGTATGCTTGCGGCCATAATAACCACGACATAAGGGAACGACATCCAAAGATGAACGTTTCCAACTCATCGGCGAACAACTGGTGGCGCATGGCCCATGCGACACCGGAACGATATTTTGCGCCCGACCAGGCGCCAACGGACAAGGACACCAACGATGCGCATCGAACGCCGCTTTACGAAGCCCGGCCAGTCGCCTTACGCGGAAATCGAATTCCGCAAGGCCATCAGCGAAATCAAGAATCCGGACGGTTCCGTCGTGTTCCGTCTTGCGGATATTGATGTGCCGGCTCAGTTCAGCCAGGTGGCGACCGACGTTCTGGCGCAGAAGTATTTCCGCAAGGCTGGCGTTCCCAAGGTCCTGAAGAAGGTCGAAGAGAACGACGTTCCATCCTTCCTGTGGCGTTCCGTTGCCGATACGGCTGCCATGAAGGATCTGCCTGAAGCCGAGCGCTACGGCTCGGAAATCGACGCGCGTCAGGTTTTCGATCGCCTCGCCGGCACTTGGGCCTATTGGGGCTGGAAGGGCAAGTATTTCTCATCCGAAGAAGATGCTCTCGCCTTCCGCGACGAGCTCGCCTACATGCTCGCCACCCAGCGCGTTGCGCCGAACTCGCCGCAGTGGTTCAACACTGGCCTGCATTGGGCCTATGGTATCGACGGTCCGGGCCAGGGCCACTTCTATGTCGACCCTTTCACCGGCAAGCTGACCAAGTCCAAGTCTGCTTACGAGCATCCCCAGCCGCATGCCTGCTTCATCCAGTCCGTTGAAGACGATCTCGTCAACGAAGGCGGCATCATGGACCTTTGGGTTCGCGAAGCTCGTCTGTTCAAATACGGCTCCGGCACGGGCTCCAACTTCTCCTATCTGCGTGGCGAAGGCGAAAAGCTTTCCGGCGGCGGCAAGTCCTCCGGCCTGATGAGCTTCCTCAAGATCGGCGACCGCGCAGCTGGCGCCATCAAGTCCGGCGGCACCACCCGTCGTGCGGCCAAGATGGTCGTCGTCGATGCCGATCACCCGGATATCGAAGCCTATATCGACTGGAAGGTGAACGAAGAGCAGAAGGTTGCTGCCCTCGTCACCGGCTCCAAGATCGTCGCCAAGCACCTAAAGGCCATCATGAAGGCCTGCATCAACTGCGAAGGCGATAACGGCGATTGCTTCGATCCTGCCAAGAACCCTGCCCTGAAGCGCGAAATCCGCGCTGCCAAGAAGGATCAGGTTCCGGAAAACTACATCAAGCGCGTCATCCAGTTCGCCCAGCAGGGTTATAAGGATATCGAATTCAAGACCTATGATACGGACTGGGATTCGGAAGCCTACCTGACTGTGTCTGGCCAGAACTCCAACAACTCCGTTTCGTTGAAGGACGATTTCCTGCGCGCTGTCGAAAGCGACGGCGACTGGAACCTCACCGCCCGCCGCGACGGCAAGGTGATGAAGACGCTGAAGGCACGCGACCTGTGGGAAAAGATCTCGCATGCCGCCTGGGCCTCTGCCGATCCGGGCCTGCACTTCAACACCACCATGAACGACTGGCACACCTCGCCTGCCGCCGGTTCCATCCGTGCATCCAACCCATGCTCGGAATACATGTTCCTGGACGATACGGCCTGCAACCTTGCTTCGCTGAACCTCCTTCAGTTCAAGGACGCCGCTACCAAGAAGATCAACATTGCCGATTACGAGCACGCCGTTCGCCTGTGGACCGTCGTTCTCGAGGTCTCGGTAATGATGGCGCAGTTCCCATCGCGTCAGATTGCCGAACGCTCTTACGAATACCGCACGCTCGGTCTTGGCTACGCTAACATCGGCGGACTGCTGATGTCGTCGGGCATTCCTTATGACAGCGACGAAGGCCGTGCGATTGCAGGCGCCCTGACCGCCATCATGACCGGCGTGTCCTACGCGACCTCTGCCGAAATGGCAGGCGAGCTTGGCCCATTCCCAGGCTTTGCGCCGAACCGCGACAACATGCTGCGCGTCATCCGCAACCACCGCCGTGCAGCCCAGGGCCTCGCCTATGGCTATGAAGGCCTGTCGGTAAACCCGGTTCCGCTGATCCATGCCGATTGCACCGATCAGGAGCTGATCAAGCACGCCGTTGCTGCCTGGGACAAGGCGCTGGAACTTGGCGAGCAGAACGGTTACCGCAACGCCCAGACCACCGTTATCGCGCCAACTGGTACGATCGGCCTCGTCATGGATTGCGACACGACCGGTATCGAGCCTGACTTTGCTCTCGTAAAGTTCAAGAAGCTCGCAGGCGGCGGCTACTTCAAGATCATCAACCGTGCGGTTCCGGAATCGCTGCGTTCGCTCGGCTACTCCGAAAGCCAGATCGCCGAGATCGAAGCCTATGCTGTCGGCCACGGCAACCTGAACCAGGCGCCCGGCATCAACCCCGGCTCGCTGAAGGCCAAGGGCTTCACCGATGAGAAGATTGAAGCCGTCAACGGCGCGCTGAAGAGCGCCTTCGACATCAAGTTCGTCTTCAACCAATGGACGCTCGGCGCCGACTTCCTCAAGAACACGCTGAAGGTTTCCGACGAGCAGCTCACGGACATGAGCTTCAACCTTCTGGAACATCTCGGCTTTGCGAAGAAGGACATCGAAGCGGCAAACGTACACGTCTGCGGTGCGATGACGCTGGAAGGCGCGCCGTTCCTCAAGGACGAGCATCTCTCGGTCTTCGATTGCGCCAATCCCTGCGGCAAGATCGGCAAGCGTTATCTCTCGGTCGAATCCCACATCCGCATGATGGCGGCGGCACAGCCCTTCATCTCAGGCGCGATCTCCAAGACCATCAACATGCCGAACGATGCGACGGTGGAAGATTGCGGCGCAGCCTATATGCTGTCCTGGAAGCTGGCGCTCAAGGCCAACGCCCTTTACCGCGATGGCTCCAAGCTTTCCCAGCCGCTCAACGCTTCGCTGGTGGAAGATGAGGATGACGAGGACGCCATGGAAGAGCTGCTGGCTCAGCCACAGGCAGCGCAGGCCGTCACCATCACCGAAAAGATCGTCGAGCGCATCATCGAGCGCGTCGTTCGCAGCCAGGAAAAGCTGCCGACCCGCCGCAAGGGCTACACCCAGAAGGCCAAGATCGGTGGTCACACCATCTTCCTTCGCACCGGCGAATATGACGATGGCCGTCTTGGCGAAATCTTCCTTGATATGAACAAGGAAGGCTCGGCACTGCGCGCCTTCATCAACAACTTCGCGATTTCCGTGTCGCTCGGCCTGCAATATGGCGTGCCGCTGGAAGAATATGTCGATGCCTTCACCTTCACCAAGTTCGAGCCTGCCGGCATGGTGACGGGCAATGACGCGATCAAGAACGCCACTTCGATCCTCGACTACGTGTTCCGCGAACTCGCCATCTCCTATCTCGGCCGCCACGATCTGGCGCATGTCGATACGTCGGACTTCTCCAACACCGCACTTGGTCGCGGCGTGTCCGAAGGCAAGGCAGATGTCGTCTCCAAGGGCCTGACCCGCGGCTACAAGCCAACACTCGTCTCCAACAATGGAAGCGAACGCGGCTCGGCGGAAATCAAGGGCTCGGCAACGGCCGCCCCTGCCCGCGCCTCGGCCAATGTGACGGCAATTTCCGGCAACGCAGCCCGCAAGCTGGAAGCAACAGTCTCAGTCGCCACCTCGGAAGTCGTCGCCTTCAAGCGTGACTATGAGGAGCGCGCCCGCGAACTGGCCGAAGAGATTGCAGAAGAAGTCACCGAAACCGAACAGAGTGCAACCGCCCTCTTCTCGGACAAGGCCGCTGCCGATGCAGCCTCTGCCAAGGCCGACGCCAAGAAGGTGGAAAACGAACGCCGCATGCGCTCGATCGCTCAAGGTTATACGGGCAACATGTGCTCCGAGTGCCAGAACTTCACGATGGTCCGGAACGGGACGTGCGAGAAGTGCGACACGTGCGGTGCGACCAGCGGCTGCAGCTGATGACTGAATTGCCCCACTTAAACGTCATAAAGTGGGGCACCAAAGTCCAGAGAAGCCCTGGTGTTGCGTCCGTTTATTCACGAGATTCAAACGTGACCTCGCTTCAGAACTAACGCTTCTTTTTAGGCCGTTACGCTCGAATGAACGTAACGGCCTGTTCCTTTGATGTCTTGGGAGGTCGTACCTCTCGAATCCTCAAGGCAGATCAGAGGAAGCAGAGCAAAGCGGGTCGCAGAATGCACCGGAAAACGTGAGTTACACGATCTTCCAGTTCTCAACTCTAATATTGAG
Organism: Rhizobium sp. 22-785-1; assembly: GCF_053521965.1. Taxonomy (NCBI): domain Bacteria; kingdom Pseudomonadati; phylum Pseudomonadota; class Alphaproteobacteria; order Hyphomicrobiales; family Rhizobiaceae; genus Rhizobium; species Rhizobium sp. 22-785-1. The sequence continues at coordinate 229,666 of NZ_JBNWDI010000003.1, forward strand.
TCCATGCTCCGGATCAAATCCGGCCTCGACCTGTATCGTAAACGACCTTCCTCCATAAACCTGGATTGATGCCTTTCGCCCAAGTAACGGCCAAATTTCTTGGCTTGAGCTGATCTGCGGAAAGTCCTTGATCCAGTCCTTCTTTTCCTCCGCATCCATGGCCTCAAACTCGGGATAATATCGTTCTCTGTAAATATGAAAGACGTGATCCTCGAAAATTTTTCGGAAGGATGCCTTATTGAGGATTTCCGTTATCAATTCTATCACTTCAGCAGTCAGCGCATCCTCTTCACCACCGACGTGAAGCTCACATTTGAACTCTGCCCAGACTGGAGCGACCTTCTTCTTGAGGTGCCATTTATACGTTGTGTCGAAACCGAAGGTGCCGACGCCATTCACACGCACATCCTTAATCGTTCCCTCAAGACGCCGAACGATTGTCCAAAGTCCTGATTTCGCATCATAATACAGCAGATATTGCTCATCGAAAGTCAGGTTGTCCCCTATCGTGCTCTTCACGGTCATCGTCATGAAGCCCTTGGAGAGCTTCTGTCCGACAAATCCGCCGTCATAGGGAGTGGGCACCCCAAACCGAATGGCGCGTCGCACGACAGCAGTTGAACTCTGAAAGGCGTTCGCTGGCATTTCATGACCGCTGGCTATCGCACTTTTTTTGATATCCTCCGATGTCTCAAATCTTCGCCCGCTAACGTAATGGTCGAACTCTACGTTTCTAACGCCATCAAAGAGGGTCTCCTCGCGCCGGTCGAAGTAGCCTTGCAACAAAATTTCCGGTGTTGATGCAGAGGAGGCAATTACGCTCGGTTTTTTTATTTCACTTGCGAATAACCGCTTAAAAAGAGCCTCATTGTTTTTCTCCGCTTTTGCCTGGAGGTTTCTCTCGGACCCCACCTGTTCAATGAATGTTGCAAAATCATCCGCAAGGCGTATGGGCTTAGAAGGTGTTTGATCGTCATGATAGCCAATGGGTCGGACACCCCAAATCGAACCGAAGTCCTCTCCTTCATTTAAATCAACGAGCAACCGAAGCGTTACACTCGGCCTGAACTCTCCGCTTATTTCACAAAGCGGATAATAAAGGGCTGGATTGCCTGGTAGTCGTGCGCCCTCTCTGCGATCCAGATAATGCTCGTATCGGCTCTTGAAGAAAACCTGATCTTCTACGCCTTTGAACCTCAAATTGAGAAGAGCGTCGCCCCGTGCGACAAGCACGGCACTGTAATCATACTCGAACTTCCAGGACCCGATATTCAGGAGGTACCACCGGATGTCTTCTGGGAGAGGCTGACCGACCAGCGCCTCAATGGCATCTACCGTCTCAGCATCATAGCGATATGAATAATACGGGTCTCTCTCATACCGAGCGCGACCCACAGTATCTTCAATTCTGCTCATGACCTTCCTATTCCGTTTATCCCGCTGCGCTCAATTCACGCAATGCAACGGTGGATCCTCTCAATTCCGCAGTATTTAAATGCCAAAATTTAAACCTGCTGAATCGAAACATCAGAAAATACAACGCAGACAAGAAATTAGAGATTGAGTAGTTCCATGTAAAGTGGCGGGGCATCGTGGTTGCCCCTTCAATCAGAACAGCGACACAAAAAAGGCCCGCCTAAGCGAGCCTTTCCAACCTCTTCCGAAAACCTTCAATCAAATTTCCGGGCAACCGCGCTGGTTGGCGAATGTGATGGTGTCGGTGCCGCGGCGGGTGTCGCCTTCGACGACCACGCGGCGCGGGGTCACGCGGACGACTTCCGGATCACGCAAGCCCGAGGCGCGAGCGGCTGCGCGAGCTTCACGTTCGCTGCATCCCCTCATCGCGCTGCGGCGCTCCATGTCGCGACGGTCGCGGTCGCGATCACGGATAACGGGGCGGACGCCGTCTGGGCCAATGCGCAGTTCCACATCCTGCGCCTGTGCGACGCCGGACACGGCGACGCTCGAAACTGCCATAGTAACAGCAAGTCCTGCAACTTGAATAATCTTCCGCATGTTGCCTCCTCAGTGCCATTACTTCGGCACGCATAAATGTTCACCGCGCTATAACGTTGAAACGTCTCGCTGGTTCCTTCACGGTTGTTTCGTGATGATCTTGGAATGGGTGGTAGATCAAAAAAAAAGCCCCGCAAACGCGGGGCATGAAGAGTGACTATGCGCCTTTATGGTCGCCGCGTCAGGCCGCGACATCCGCCGTGAAAGCAGACTTGATCAGCGTCTTTGTATAATCGGCAGCGGGCGCGTTGAAGATTGCATCCGTCTCCCCCTCTTCCACGATCTTCCCGTCCTTCATCACGATCACGTAGTCCGAAATCGCCTTGATGACCGAAAGGTCGTGGCTGATGAAAATGTAGGACAGGCCATGGGTCTTCTGCAGCTCGCGCAGCAGATCGATCACTTGGCCCTGCACCGAGCGGTCGAGTGCCGATGTCGGCTCGTCCAGCACGACGACGTCGGGCTTCAGGATGATGGCTCTGGCAATCGCAATACGCTGGCGCTGGCCGCCGGAGAATTCGTGCGGATAGCGGTTTCTGGCTGCGGGATCGAGGCCGACTTCCTTCAGCGCTTCGATGGCGCGCTTATCCCGCTCGGCGCGGGTCAGTTGCGGTTCGTGAACGAAAAGACCTTCGGTTATGATCTCGCCCACTGTCTGGCGGGGCGAAAGTGATCCATAGGGATCCTGGAACACGAGTTGCAGCCGACGACGCAGGGGGCGCATTGCCTTGCGGTCCAGCCCCGTAATCTCCTTCTTCTCGAAAGTGATGCGTCCGTTGGCGTTGGTCAGCCTCAGAAGCGCGCGGCCAAGCGTCGATTTGCCTGAACCGGATTCACCGACGATACCAATGGTCTGGCCCTGGCGCAGATTGATGGTCACGCCATCGACCGCACGAAACACGCTGGCCTTCGACAGGAAGCCACCAGGAATATCGTAATCGACGGTGACATTCTGGCCCGACAGGACGACGGGCGTGCCATCTGCCACCGGCGGCTTGTGGCCGCTCGGCTCGGCATCGAGCAGCATCTTTGTGTAATCCGCTTGCGGGCGCTCGAAAATATCCTCCATCGTGCCTGCCTCGACCACCTCCCCGCGCCGCATCACCGTGACGCGGTCGGCAAAATGGCGCACCACACCAAGATCGTGGGTGATCAGCACCACCGCCATGCCGAAGCGCTGCTGCAAGGACTTCAACAGATCGAGGATCTGCGCCTGGATCGTGACGTCGAGCGCCGTCGTCGGCTCATCCGCAATCAGGATATCCGGCTCGTTTGCCAGCGCCATGGCAATCATCACGCGCTGACGTTGCCCGCCGGAAAGCTCATGTGGGTAACTGTCGATGCGGCGCTCAGGGTCGGGAATGCCGACCAGCTTCAGCAGTTCGAGAACGCGCGCGCGCGCCTCGCTCTTGCTGCCGCCACGATGGTGCAGGATCGGCTCGGCGATCTGCGCGCCGATCCGGTAAAGCGGATCGAGCGAGGTCATCGGCTCCTGAAAGATCATGGTGATCTTCGCGCCACGGATGGTGTTGAGCTCATCGACCGGAAGACCGACAAGCTCGCGGCCACGATATTTCGCCGATCCCTGGATGACACCATTGGAGGCGAGAAGCCCCATAATGCCCATCATCGTCTGGCTCTTGCCGGAACCGGATTCACCGACGACAGCAATGGTCTCACCCTGGCGAACATCGAGGTCGATGCCTTTGACGGCATTGACCATGCCGTCCGGCGTGGTGAAATCGACCTTGAGATTGCGAACCGAAAGAATGGTTTCAGATGTCGTCATATCAGCGATCCTTTGGATCGAGTGCGTCACGCAACCCGTCACCCACAAAGTTGAGAGAGAACAGGGTCAACACGAAGAACAGCGCCGGGAAAATCAGAAGCCAAGGTGCCGACTGCATGTTGTTGGCGCCTTCCGAGATCAACGCACCCCAACTCGTCAACGGCGCCTGAACGCCAAGGCCGAGGAAGGAGAGGAAACTTTCCAGCAAAATGACCTTCGGCACGACCACAGTGACGAAAACGACGACCGGGCCAATGGTATTGGGAATGATGTGACGGCGGATGATCTGCCAATCGCTCAAGCCCAGCGCCTGTGCTGCACCGACGAATTCCCGTCGCTTGAGTGCAAGCGTCTGGCCTCGGACGATACGCGCCATATCCAGCCACTCCACCGCCCCGATCACCAGAAAGATCAGGATGAAGCTTCGGCCAAAGAAGACGACGAGCACCACGACCAGGAAGACGAAGGGCAACGAATAGAGGATTTCGACAAAGCGCATCATCACATTGTCGACGCGTCCACCGATGTAACCGGCTGTCGCGCCATAGACGACGCCAATGCCAAGCGACACGAGGCTCGCCAGAACGCCGACCGCAATCGAGATCTGCCCGCCCAGCATGACGCGGGCCAGCATGTCACGTCCGTTGGTATCGGTGCCGAAGAAGAAGTATTCGCGGTTCACCTCGCCTTCCAGCTTCAGTGTCCGCCCATCGTCTTCGGTGGCAACAACTTTGGTGTTTTCGAACTCGTTGGCACGGTCGAAATAGCGTGTCGTGCGCGGATCGATGGCGGAGCTGGAGGTCACGGTCGCCGTAAAGGTCTGTCCGCTGACAGCAAACTCCTTCAAGTCAACACGCGCCCGGCTTGCGACGCCTTTCATCACCTCCTGCAGATTGTTCACGTCCGGACGCGGTTCCAGGCTTGGCGGCACAGAGACGTAGGAAGAGAACACCTGATCGTAGGTGTGGGTCAGGAAATGTGGACCGATGAAGGAAAAAAGCGTGATCAGCACCAGCATGACGGAACCCGCCATCGCTGCCTTGTTGCGCCGGAAGCGCATAGCCGCCAGCTGGAAGAGGCTTCGGCTCTCCACAGTGGACGCCGTTGGAGGATTGGTTGCGATATCAGTCATGTCGGACCCTCGGATCGAGCAGGCCGTAGAGAATATCGACCACGAGATTGAACAGGATGACGAAGATGGCGACGAGAACGACGGTTCCCATGACCAGCGTGTAGTCGCGGTTGATGGCGCCGAGAACGAAGTACCGGCCGACCCCCGGGATCGTGAAGATGGTTTCGATCACCGCGGAACCGGTGAGAAGTGCCGCTGCACAAGGCGCCAGATAGGAAACGACCGGCAGCATGGCGGCGCGCATCGCATGAAACACCACGACGCTTTTGGCCGGAAGCCCGTAAGCCTTGGCGGTCCGGATATGGTCCATCCGCAAAGCCTCGATCATCGCACCACGGGTCAGGCGGGCAATCACCGCAAGCTGCGGCAGGGCCAGCGCAATCATTGGCAAAATGAGATAGCGCAGCGATCCATCACCCCAGCTACCGGCGGGCAACAGGCCGAGGAAAACCGCGAAGACGAGCGTCAGAACGGGTGCAACGACGAAGTTCGGCACTGTCACGCCAACTGTCGAAATCGACATGATGGAGAAATCGAAAGCGCTGTTTTGTCGAAGGGCGGCGAAGGTGCCAGCTGTCACGCCGCCGATCAGCGCCAAAAGCAGCGCGTAGCAGCCAAGCTCCAGCGAATAAGGCAGGCCCTTGCCGATCAACTGAGCGACAGTGTTGTCCTTATAAATATAACTCGGGCCGAAATCTCCGGTCACCGCATTGCGCAGATAAATTAGATACTGACGCCACAATGGTTCATCCAGATGATAAGTCCTCATCAGGTTTTCCATCGTTTGTGGCGGTAGCGGCCGTTCGAGGTTAAACGGACCGCCCGGCGCAAAACGCATCAGGAAAAAAGAAATGGTGACGACGATGAACAGCGTCGGCACCGCGCTCGCCAAACGGCGCAGAACAAATGAAATCATGGATCTTCAGGCTCCGGGCAAGGCACGGCGGACCCTATGAACCGCCGCGCCAGCGCTGCTTATTCGGAAACGCTCAGAAAGCGGCTCAAATGTTCATTGGCAGCGTTGTCGTGCCAACCCTTGACGCGATCCGATACCAGCCAAAGGTCGGCCTGGGTCAGAAACGGTGCCACCGGCTGTTCCTTCATCAGAATGGTTTCAGCCTCATGCAGCAGCTTGGAGCGGGCTGCCGGGTCCTTTTCCTCGTAAGACTTCTGCATCAATGCGTCATAGTCGGCATTGTTGAACTTCGCATAGTTGAAGGTCTTGTTGGAAGAGATGGAAAGCGCCAGGAAGTTTTCGGCGTCCGCATAGTCAGCAACCCAGCCGGCACGCGCGACATTGTACTTGCCGCCTTCCTGCAGGTAGCCATAATGCGACGCCACGTCGAGGTTCACGAGCGAAACCTTGGCACCGAAAGTGTTCTTCCACATATCGGCAATGGCGGTTGCCACGCGCTCGTGGTTCGGGTTGGTGTTGTAGCGGATTTCGATGGAGAGCGGCTTGCCGCCTTCACCGTAACCGGCTTCCTTCATCAGCTTGAGCGCTTCGTCTTCACGATCAAGCTGCGACATGGCGGCGAAATCGGCCTTTGCGGGCTCGCCATAGGAGTCCATGCCGGGCGGCACCATCGAGTAGGCCGGAACCTGCGAACCACTATAGATTTCCTTTGCGAGGAAGTCGCGATCGACCGCCATGGAAAGAGCCCGGCGAACGCGAACGTCGCTATAAGGCGCCTCGCGCGTATCGAACGTGTAGTAATAGGTCGCAAGTGTCGGCGACACGTGAACCTGTTCGCCATAGGACTTGCGCAGACGATCGAGCTGATCGGCCGAGAAGTTGTAGGCGAGATCCATTTCCTTTGCTTCAAAGCGACGCACCGATGCGGCCTGGTCGTCGATCGGGTAGAAAATCACCTTGTCAATTTTGGTATTGGCTGCGTCCCAGAAATTGGCGTTCTTCACCACCGTCAGGCTGTCATTGGGAACATGAGACTGCAGCGTATAGGCGCCGTTCGAAACCATGACGCCGGGTTTGACGAAGTCATTGCCGTTCTTCTCATAGCTCGCCTTGGAAATGGGAAGCGCGGTCTGGTGAGCGAGCAGCTCAAGGAAGAAAGGAGTCGGCCGCTCGAGCGTAACTTCCAGCGTCTTGTCGTCCACGGCCTTCACGCCGAGCTGATCAACAGGCAATTCGCCCTTGTTGATCTTTTCGGCATTCTTGATGGGATAGAGGATATTGGCGTATTTCGAAGCCGTCTTCGGGTCCTGCACGCGCTTGTAGGAGAACACGAAGTCCTCCGCCGTCACCGGAGAACCATCCGACCACTTGGCATTGTCGCGCAGCTTGAACGTGTAGACGGTGCCGTCATCCGACAGCTTCCAGCTTTCGGCCGTGCCGGGAATGATCTTGCCGGCCGCGTCATAGATCGTCAGACCCTCATAGAGGTCCTTCAGAATGAAAGCTTCGATATTGATCGAGGTCTGTGCCTGATCGAGGGTTTGAGGTTCCCCGGAATTACCGCGATGCAGAACGGTTTCAGCAAGAGCGGAACTGGCGCCAATCAGAAGCGAGCCAAGAAGAAGTGCGGCCCGTGTTGTCGTTTTAAACGAAATCATTTTTTTATGCTCCCAGACAGTTGAGAGGCCTAAAACAAGGCCATATTGGCTTGACGCGCAACCCCCAATATTTGCAGCCACGTCAAACTTGCCCCTCGAACAGGCACGCGGCGTGGCTGCGCAACAATGCGGCAACGGAAAATATGCTGAAAAAATATCGGGATACGAGGCGCTGTAATCGGTCATGCTGACTGACAAATTTGCCCCCAATTTCGTAACCGGCTGTGGAAAAGGATGAACCTGAAAGTTCAGATAAGTCTAATCTTCAGAAGAATCCGCTTCTGACAGACGGGTCGTAAATAGCGTCGAAGGACGCTTGAGCGCCTTTCGTTTTCGGTTAAACTGAACCAAAACGAAAAGATTTAGGGGGTCATCGAATGTTTCTCAGCACACGTCAAACTGAGATAATAGAGCTTGCCAAAGCCGAGGGACGTGTGCTCGTCGAAGACCTCGCAACACGCTTTTCCGTTACCCCGCAAACGATCCGCAAGGACTTAAACGAGCTTTGTGAGAACCGCACGCTGAACCGCATCCACGGCGGTGCGATTTTCCCCAACGGTACGGAAAATATGCGCTATGAGGCACGCCGCTCGATCGCGGCGACTGAGAAGCAGGGGATCGGGAAGGCTGCGGCGACCATGATACCGAACAAGTCCTCGCTTTTCATCAACATCGGCACTACGACAGAGGCAGTGGGGGATGCGCTCCTCGACCATCAGGAACTGATGGTCATTACCAACAACATCAATGTCGCGAACCGGCTGCGGATCTTCCCCTCTATCGAAGTCATCATAGCTGGCGGCGTGGTGCGCGGCACCGATGGTGGCATTGTCGGTGAGGCGGCGGTTGATTTTATCCGTCAGTTCAAGGTCGATTATGCGGTGATCGGCGTTTCCGCCATAGATCCGGACGGCGCGCTGCTCGACTACGACTTTCGAGAGGTGAAAGTGGCCCAAGCCATCATCGCCAATGCTCGCCATGTGATTCTTGCCAGCGACTCAAGCAAATTCGAACGCACTGCCCCGGTCAGAATAGGCCATCTGTCGCAGGTTCAGACTTTTATCACCGATCACTGTCCATCAGATGCCATTAGAGAGATCTGCCGCGAAGCAGGCGTAGAGCTGGTCGAAACAGCTCCACTGAATGGCGACGCTATAGACAATAGTTTCGTTTGACATTCACTTTGAGTTCCTTTTATTTTCTCTTTAACAAAAAAATCGTTCGGCTTGCACGCGCAACATCAGGGAGTGGGACAGGTGGCTCAAGAGGCGGTTCGCGACATCTTCGTGATCGGCGGTGGCATTAATGGCTGCGGCATTGCGCGTGATGCGGCCGGTCGGGGATATTCCGTAACGCTTGCCGAGATGAAGGACTTTGCTTCAGGCACATCCTCCGGCGCCACGAAATTGATCCACGGCGGGTTGCGCTATCTGGAACACTATGAATTCCGTCTCGTGCGTGAAGCGCTGATGGAACGTGAAGTTCTCTGGGCCATGGCCCCGCATATAATCTGGCCGATGCGCTTCGTTCTGCCCTTCCATAAGGGCGGCATTCGCCCTGCCTGGCTGATCCGGCTCGGTCTCTTTCTCTACGATCACCTTGGCGGCCGCAAATTGCTGCCTGCGACAAAGTCGCTCGACATGCGACGCGATCCAGCCGGCAAGCCGTTGAAGCCGCTTTTCACCAAGGCCTTCGAATATTCCGATGGATGGGTGGATGACGCCCGCCTCGTGGTGCTGAACGCACGTGATGCGGCTGATCGCGGCGCAGACATCATGAACCGCTCGAAAGTCACCTCCGTCCGCCGCGAGAACGGTCTTTGGACCATCAACGTTCAGGACATTCAAAGCGGCGAGTTGAAAACCGTGCAGGCACGAATGCTGGTCAACGCCGCCGGTCCTTGGGTGGATCAGGTGTTGTCCAATGCCGCCGGAAAGAACCAGGTTCATAATGTCCGCCTCGTTCAGGGCAGCCACATCGTCGTGAAGAAGAAGTTCAACGACCCACGTGCCTATTTCTTCCAGAACCCCGACAACCGTATCATTTTCGCCATTCCCTACGAAACCGACTTCACTCTGATTGGCACGACCGACCGCGATTATGACGGCGATCCTTCGCAGGTGCGGATCAGCGACGAGGAGACGGATTATCTCTGCAAGGCGGCAAGCGAATATTTCGCCGAGCCGGTAACGAAGGACGATATCGTCTGGACCTATTCCGCCGTTCGTCCGCTCTATGATGACGGCGCATCCAAGGCGCAGGAAGCCACGCGCGACTACGTCTTGAAGCTGGAGCAGAACACCGGCGAACCGCCACTGCTCAACGTCTTCGGCGGCAAACTCACGACCTATCGTCGTCTGGCCGAGCATGCGCTGGAAAAAATCACCGAAGCGATCGGCGCCAAGGGTTCGCCCTGGACGGCAAAAAGCTCACTGCCGGGCGGCGATTTTGCACCGACGGGATACGAGGCCGAAGTGGCAAAACTGAAGGCCAGCTACGGCTTTCTCTCGGACCGCCACGCGCGTCGTCTTGTCCGGCTCTACGGAACGAAGGCTGCAGTGATCTTGGGAGAGGCGGCCAGTGTGGAGGCACTGGGCAGGCGTTTCGGCGGCGACCTTTACGAGCGCGAAGTCGCATGGCTCATGGAAAAGGAATGGGCCAGAACGAGCGAGGATGTGCTCTGGCGCAGAACGAAACAGGGCTTGCATTTTTCCAGGGAGGAAGCCGCAGCCCTTAACGATTACATGATGACGAAGGCTGCTTGAAACGACTGATTTATACGCGCCGTAACGGCGCTACATAAAGCATATTGATTGCAGACATCTTGCTGGTGGAGGAGGCCGCGGGACAGAATGCTTGAATTGCGCAATATCGCGAAGATGGTGGGTGGGAATTATCATATCTACCCAACCAATCTCACACTCAAGCGGGGCACGCTGAACGTCCTGCTCGGCCCGACCTTGTCCGGCAAGACATCCCTGATGCGGCTGATGGCCGGCCTCGACAAGCCGACCGAAGGCTCGCTGATGTTCGATGGCACTGACGTGACAGGCAAACGCGTGCAGGATCGCAGCGTTGCCATGGTCTATCAGCAGTTCATCAACTATCCCTCGCTTTCCGTTTACGAAAACATCGCCTCCCCGATGCGGATCGCCAAAAAGGATAGTGCCACGATCGATCGCGAGGTGCGCAAGGCCGCAGACCTGTTGAAGCTGACGCCCTATCTGGAGCGCACGCCACTCAATCTTTCCGGTGGCCAGCAGCAGCGCACCGCCCTTGCTCGCGCCATCGTCAAGAATGCCAGCCTCGTTCTTCTGGACGAGCCGCTTGCCAACCTCGATTACAAGCTGCGCGAAGAACTACGCGAGGAGTTGCCCAAGATCTTCGCCTCGTCCGGCGCGATCTTTGTCTACGCAACCACCGAGCCTTCCGAGGCACTCCTGCTCGGCGGCAATACGGCAACGCTGAGCCAAGGCCGTATCACCCAATATGGCCCGACCATCGATATGTATCGTAATCCGGTGGATCTTATCTCCGCCAGAACCTTTGCCGATCCGCCCTTGAACATCGTCGAACTGACGAAAGCAGGCGGCTCCTTCTTGCAAAATGGCCAGCCGGCTTTCGCCGTGCCCGCTCATCTTTCCGGAATTGCTGACGGGCCGATGACGGCAGCATTTCATCCACACCACCTTTATCCCGAGCCGACCAACATCAATGCCGTGAAACTTCAGGCAAAGACGCTGGTGTCTGAAATTGCCGGTTCGGAAAGCTTCATCCATCTGGATTTTGCCGGCCACCGATGGGTCATGCTGACACGCGGCATTCTCGATATCGAGCCGGACCGGCAGATCGATATCTATCTCGATACCCGTCACCTGATGGCCTTCGACGTGAATGGCCGTTCCCTTGCCGCTCCTAAGCTTGCTGCCGCGTGAGGAGATAGAGACATGGCACGTATCAGTCTCGACCATATCCGCCACGCCTACAACGCCAAGGCCAAAGCAGCTAACGATTACGCTCTGAAAGAAGTGCATCACGAATGGAGCGATGGCGGGGCCTATGCGCTTCTCGGGCCGTCCGGTTGCGGCAAGACGACCTTGCTCAACATCATTTCCGGATTGATCCACCCGTCGGATGGTCGCATTCTCTTCGATGGCAAGGACGTTACTACCCTGCCGACAGAGCAGCGCAACATCGCGCAGGTTTTCCAGTTCCCGGTCATCTACGACACGATGACGGTCTATGACAATCTCGCCTTTCCTTTGCGCAATCGCGGCGTGGCCGAGCCGGATGTTGATCGTCGCGTCAAGGAAATTCTAGAGATGATCGATCTTGCCGCGATGGCGAAGCGCCGTGCGCGAGGCTTGACGGCCGACCAGAAGCAGAAGATCTCACTCGGGCGCGGGCTGGTGCGCAATGATGTGAACGCCATCCTCTTCGACGAGCCGCTGACGGTCATCGATCCGCATATGAAGTGGGTGCTGCGCTCGCAGTTGAAGCGACTGCACCGCCAGTTCGGCTTCACAATGGTCTATGTCACGCACGATCAGACCGAAGCCCTGACATTCGCGGACAAGGTCGTCGTCATGTATGACGGCCAGATTGTCCAGATCGGGACGCCTGCGGAGCTCTTCGAGAAGCCAAGCCACACTTTCGTCGGTTACTTCATTGGCTCGCCTGGCATGAATGTGATGCCGGTTTCTCTGAACGGCGCACAGGCAACGGTCGGCGACCAGACAATTGCACTGTCCTCTGCGCCAAACGTCAGCGCGGGTGCAAAAACGGAACTCGGCATCCGTCCCGAGTTCATCTCGCTTGGTCGCGACGGCATGCCGGTCTCAATCAACAAGGTGGAGGACATCGGTCGGCAGAAGGTCGTACGCTCCAGCTTTGCCGGCCAGCCGTTGACCATCGTGGTGCCGGAAGATGGTGAGATTCCCGCAGACCCGCGCGTGACTTTCGATCCAAAAGCGATCGGCATTTACGCCGATAGCTGGCGCGTCGGAACAGGAGCCTGAGCCATGGACAAGACAGTCAACAACAAGGCCTGGTTCCTCGTCATTCCGGTTCTGGTGCTCGTCGCCTTTTCAGCCGTCATCCCGCTGATGACGGTCGTCAACTACTCGGTGCAGGACACGTTCGGCAATAATGAGTTCTTCTGGGCGGGTACCGACTGGTTCGTGCAGATGCTGCATTCCCCTCGCTTCTGGGATGCGCTCATCCGCAACCTGATTTTCTCGCTGGTCATCCTGGCCATTGAAATTCCGCTTGGAATCCTGATTGCGCTGAACATGCCGAAAAAGGGGTTAGGCGTTCCGGTCTGCCTCGTGCTGATGGCGCTGCCACTCCTCATCCCATGGAACGTCGTCGGCACCATCTGGCAGGTTTTCGGTCGCGTCGATATCGGCTTCCTTGGCCATTACCTCTCGATGCTCGGCATCGACTATAACTATACGCAGGATCCAGTGGATGCCTGGGCGACCGTCATCGTTATGGACGTCTGGCACTGGACAAGCCTTGTCGTGCTGCTCTGCTATGCCGGTCTTGTCTCTATTCCGGATGCCTATTATCAGGCCGCCCGCATCGATGGCGCCTCGCGTTGGTCCGTCTTCCGCTTCATTCAACTGCCGAAGATGAAGCGCGTGTTGCTGATCGCCGTGCTGCTACGCTTCATGGACAGTTTCATGATCTACACCGAACCGTTTGTCGTCACCGGCGGCGGTCCCGGCAACTCCACGACATTCCTCTCGATCGACCTCGTGAAGATGGCTGTCGGTCAGTTCGATCTGGGTCCTGCTGCGGCAATGTCGATCATCTACTTCCTGATCATCCTGGCACTGTCCTGGATCTTCTACACCGTCATGACCAACAGCGACGCGGATGCGTGAGAAAGGAGACCAATATGAGCAATTCCACCATGAGCCGGTTTTCCTTTTTGATACCGACGATCTACATCATCTTCCTCCTGCTGCCGATCTACTGGCTAGTGAATATGAGTTTCAAGGAGAATGCCGAAATCCTCGGTGCCTTCTCGCTCTGGCCGCAAAACCCGACGCTGCGTAACTACACGATCATCTTTACCGACCCGTCCTGGTATAACGGTTACATCAACTCGATCATCTATGTCGCGCTGAACACCGTCATCTCGGTCGCAGCGGCCCTGCCAGCGGCCTATGCCTTCTCCCGCTATCGGTTCCTGGGCGACAAGCATCTGTTCTTTTGGCTGCTCACCAACCGCATGGCACCCCCGGCCGTCTTCGCTCTGCCTTTCTTCCAGCTTTATTCCGCCTTCGGTCTGATCGACACGCATATCGCAGTCGCAATCGCCCACTGCCTGTTCAACGTGCCGCTGGCGGTGTGGATTTTGGAAGGCTTCATGTCCGGCGTTCCGAAGGAAATCGACGAGACCGCCTATATCGACGGATACTCTTTCCCGCGCTTTTTCGTGAAGATCTTCATGCCTCTGATCGCGAGCGGCATCGGCGTAGCGGCCTTCTTCTGCTTCATGTTCTCATGGGTCGAGCTACTGCTCGCCAGAACCCTGACCACCACGGCGGCAAAGCCGATTGCCGCGACCATGACACGCACAGTTTCTGCTTCGGGGATGGATTGGGGTGTTCTGGCGGCTGCTGGCGTGCTGACGATCATCCCCGGAGCGCTCGTCATCTATTTCGTCCGAAACTACATCGCCAAGGGCTTTGCCCTCGGCCGCGTCTGAGAAAGGAGATCTCACATGAATTTTTCCTGGATGGCCTGGACGCTGCCGACAGCCCTGTTTTTTCTGACGATCCTTATGCTGCTGATCGGCATGGCGGTGTGGGAATATTTTTCACCCGGCGGCAATCCGCGCGTCGGCATTCTTCGCTTCGAGACGACGCGCGGGGACAGGCTCTTCGTCTCGCTGCTCGGCTCTGCGTTCATCAACCTCGCTTGGCTCGGCTTAGTCGGCCCAGGCCTCTGGTGGGCGCTCGCTCTTTCGGTTGTCTATGCGATCGGGGTGTTCCGCTTCGTATAGCCGCCGACAACATACCGGGGCGGAGGACGACCCGGCACTTCTCTACATGACGCAATCGCAAAACCTTGGGAGGACCTCTTATGCGAATGCATCTTCTTACCACCACGGCAGCAGTGCTGCTGGCAATCACCGGCGTGGCTCATGCCGGAATGAATGAAGCCAAAGCCTTTCTCGACAAAGAAGTCGGCGACCTTTCTTCCCTTTCCCGTGCGGACCAGGAAAAGGAAATGCAATGGTTTATCGACGCTGCAAAGCCATTTGCAGGCATGGACATCAAGGTCGTCTCCGAAACGCTGACGACGCATGAATATGAATCCAAGGTGCTGGCCAAGGCCTTCTCGGACATCACCGGCATCAAGATCACCCACGACCTGATCGGCGAAGGCGACGTCGTCGAAAAGCTGCAGACGCAAATGCAGTCCGGCGAAAATATCTACGACGCCTTCGTTAACGACAGCGACCTCATCGGCACGCATTGGCGCTACCAGCAGGTGCGCAACCTGACCGACTGGATGGCTGGCGAAGGCAAGGACGTCACCAATCCTGGTCTCGATCTTCCCGACTTCATCGGCACGAAATTCACCACCGCGCCGGACGGCAAGCTCTACCAGCTTCCCGACCAGCAGTTCGCCAACCTCTACTGGTTCCGCTACGATTGGTTCAACGACGCCAAGAACAAGGCCGATTTCAAGGCCAAGTACGGTTACGATCTCGGCGTTCCGGTCAACTGGTCGGCCTATGAGGATATCGCCGAGTTCTTCACCGGTCGCGAAATCGACGGCAAGAAGGTCTACGGCCATATGGATTATGGCAAGAAGGACCCGTCGCTCGGCTGGCGCTTCACCGACGCCTGGCTTTCGATGGCCGGCAACGGCGACAAGGGCCTGCCAAACGGTCTGCCTGTTGACGAATGGGGTATCAAGGTCAACGAAAAATCCCAGCCGGTCGGCTCCTGCGTGGCGCGCGGTGGTGACACCAATGGCCCTGCTTCCGTCTATGCCATCCAGAAATATCTCGACTGGCTGAAGGCTTACGCACCTCCGGCAGCGCAGGGCATGAACTTCTCCGAATCCGGTCCGGTACCGGCGCAGGGTGAAGTCGCTCAGCAGATCTTCTGGTACACCGCCTTCACCGCGGATGCGGTCAAGAAGGGTCTGCCGGTCGTCAACGAGGACGGCACGCCGAAGTGGCGTATGGCCCCCTCCCCGCATGGCGTCTACTGGAAAGACGGCATGAAGCTCGGCTATCAGGACGTGGGTTCCTGGACGCTGATGAAGTCTACCCCGACGGACCGCGCCAAAGCCGCTTGGCTCTACGCGCAGTTCGTCACCTCCAAGACGGTGGATGTGAAGAAGGCGCATGTCGGCCTCACGCTCATCCGTGAATCGACGATCAACCACGAGAGCTTCACCAAGCGCGCCAAGGATCTCGGCGGTCTGATCGAATTCTACCGCTCGCCTGCCCGCGTTCAGTGGTCGCCGACTGGTACCAACGTTCCTGACTATCCGAAGCTGGCTCAGCTGTGGTGGCAGGCGGTGGGTGACGCCTCCTCCGGGGCGAAGACCGCACAGGAAGCCATGGACTCGCTTTGCGCCGAACAAGAAAAGGTCATGGCACGCCTGGAACGCGCAGGCGTTCAGGGAGACAAGGGACCGAAGCTCGCGGAAGAGCACGATCTCGAATACTGGCACAAGGACGCGGTCGCCAAGGGCAATCTGGCACCGCAGCTGAAGGTCGACAACGAGAAGGAAAAGCCGGTTACCGTTAACTACGACGAACTGGTGAAGAGCTGGCAGAAGTAAGTCTACTCATCTGATAAGAGAAAGCCGGGGCGATATTCGCTCCGGCTTATTTAATATTGCATCCAGAGAGTTAGAGCGTCTTTTCTGATCCTAATCGCAGACGACGCTGTAATATCGTCAGCGCCAGCCGAGTTCCGGCGCAACATATTTCAAGATCGCCTCCAGCGCATGGACGTTATAGTCCACGCCAAGCTGGTTCGGGATCGTCAAGAGCAAGGTATCGGCTTCCGCCACCGCCTCATCCTTTGCGAGTTCCTTGACGAGCACATCCGGCTCGGCCGCATAAGAGCGACCGAAGATCGCACGCGTATTGGCGTCGATGTAACCGATGCTGTCGCTTTCCTTCGAACCTCGGCCGAAATAGGCGCAGTCGCGATCGTCAACGAGTGCGAAAATGCTGCGGCTAACCGATACGCGTGGCGTCCGTTCATGACCCGCTTCCTTCCATGCATCGCGATAGGCCCGGATCTGCGCCGCCTGCTGAACGTGGAAGGGTTCGCCTGTCTCATCATCCTTCAGTGTCGAGCTTTGCAAATTCATGCCAAGCTTTGCCGCCCACTGGGCCGTGGCGTTGGAGCCTGCACCCCACCATAGGCGTTCGCGCAAGCCTTCCGAATGTGGCTCCAGCCGCAAAGGGCCAGGAGGATTGGGGAACATCGGCTGCGGATTTGGTTCGGCAAAGCCTTGGCCTTTGAGAACCTCTAGCAATATCTCGGTGTTGCGACGGCCCATGTCGGCGTCGCTTTCTCCCTCCGCGGGGCGATAGCCAAAATAGCGCCATCCGTCGATCACCTGTTCAGGCGATCCTCGGCTCAGGCCCAATTGCAGACGCCCGTTCGATATCAGATCCGCAGAGCCGGCATCTTCCGCCATGTAAAGCGGGTTCTCGTAGCGCATATCGATGACGGCCGTGCCGATCTCGATCGACTTGGTGCGCGCGCCGACTGCCGCGAGCAGAGGAAAAGGCGAAGCGAGCTGGCGAGCAAAGTGATGCACGCGGAAATATGCACCATCGACGCCGATTTCCTCGGCGGCGACGGAAAGGTCGATGGATTGTTGCAAAACGTCCTTGGCGGTGCGTGCCTGCGAATGCGGTCCGGGGCTCCAATGGCCGAAGGACAGAAAACCGATCTTCTTCATGAGATAAAACCTGCTGGCTTAATGACTGTGGTTGTCCCACATATAGTGAGCCGCCAGCAGGATGTACCGAAGCGATTAGTGAACAGTCCGTTCAGGCCTGTGCACGAACGACATTATCTCCATGGGAGTGCTCTGCGGAGCCAGGTGCATTGACCATGGCACCTGCCAGTTGACGGAAGGTCACGATGCCGAGCGGCTCGGCCTGTTTGCCAACCACTGTCGCAACCTCATGCCCGCCAATGGCAAGCAGACGCATGGCTTCCTCAATGCTTGTGCCAGCAGGAACGGGCGGCGCATCAGCAACGACAGTGCTGCGGACCGGCGTCATGACGGCTTCGACATTGACGACGCGACCGCGGTTCACTTCCTTGACGAAGCTTTCAATGTAAGCGTCGGCCGGACGAAGCACGATATCCTGCCTGTCACCCTGCTGGATAACCTCGCCATCGCGCAGGATGGCGATCTGGTCGCCTAGCCGCAGCGCCTCATCCAGATCATGCGTGATGAAGACAATGGTTTTCTTGATCTCGCTCTGAATATCGAGAAGCACGGTCTGCATGTCCGTGCGGATCAGCGGATCGAGCGCCGAGTAGGCCTCATCCATTAGCAGCACGGGCGCGTCGTTTGAGAGAGCCCGCGCAAGACCGACGCGCTGCTGCATGCCACCCGAAAGCTGGTTGGGGTAGCGCTGCTCAAAGCCCTTCAGACCAACGCGCTCCAGCCAGCGCATCGCCGTATCGATGCTCTTGTCACGCGCAACGCCTTGCACTTCGAGCCCGTAGATCGTGTTGTCCAGCACGTTGCGATGCGGCAGAAGTGCGAACTTCTGGAACACCATAGCGGTCTGGTGGCGACGAAACTCGCGAAGTTCAGTCGCTGACATCTTCACGACATCCACGCCATCCACCAGCACCTCTCCGGCGGTCGGGTCGATCAGCCGGTTGATGTGGCGGATCAGCGTAGATTTGCCGGAGCCGGACAGCCCCATGATGACCTGAATGCAGCCCGACGGAATGGTGATGTTGATATCGCGAAGCCCGAGCACATGGCCATACTTTTCGTTCAACTCTTGCTTCGTCAGACCGTTGCGCACGGCCTCCACATGGGACGCAGGGTTGGAACCGAAAATCTTGTAGAGATTGCGGATTTCAATACCGCCGAAATCATCAGCCATGGGCGACCTCCTGGTGCTTCTGGAGCCGCTTGCCATAGGCCTGGCTAATTCGGTCGAAGATGATGGCAATGCCGACAATGGCAAGACCGTTGAAGATGCCGAGCGTGAAATACTGGTTGGCGATGGCTTTCAGCACCGGCTGTCCCAGTCCCTGTACACCAATCATCGAGGCAACCACCACCATGGCAAGTGCCATCATGATCGTCTGGTTTATACCGGCCATGATCGTCGGCAAGGCAAGCGGCAACTGTACCTTGAAGAGCTTCTGCCAACCGGACGATCCAAAGGCATCAGCTGCCTCCAGCACGTCCTTGTCAACCAGTCGGATGCCGAGATCGGTCAGGCGGATCATCGGCGGGATGGCGTAGATAACGACGGCGATCAGGCCTGGCACCTTGCCGATGCCAAGCAGCATGACGACAGGGATCAGATAAACGAAGCTTGGCATCGTCTGCATCACGTCCAGCACGGGATTGACGATCCGCTGAAAGCGGTCGGACCGCGACATGGCGATACCGAGCGGTAGGCCAATAGCGATGGAAAGCACCGTACAGACAAAGATCATCGAGATCGTCCGCATCGTGTCGGTCCACATGTCGAAGTAACCGATGAGGAGAAGCGTGATCAGACAGCCGAAAACGATCTTGAGGCTGCGGCTGGCGAACCAGGCGATTGCCATAATGATCAGGATGATGATCGGCCACGGTGTCTGTGTCATGAAGCGTTCGGCCGAGATCAGAAAATGCTGAAGCGGCGAAAAGAACGTTTCAATCGTGCCACCCCATTCTCGGGTAAAGCCGCGGAAGCCGTCGTCGATCACCTTCTTGAGGTTCCGAAGAGCCTCATCATTCATGTGCGGAAATGTGTAAAACCAATCCATAGTCATCCCCTGTGAGCGTTACCCCTTTGGGGGGAACGGTCGAACAGTGACGTATCGTCACCCACGGCGTTGACACGCGGCAGATGGGCGCCGCATGTCGTTTCGCGTGCCGCGCGTTCTTGAAGAGAACGGCGTGGCGAGGGGGAGTAGTTAGAGAGACGCCTTGATCTTCTCGGCCGCTTCTGGCGACACCCACGTCGTCCAGACATCGGCGTTTTCCTTAAGGAAATGCTTTGCACCGTCTTCGCCAGTGGCCTGGTTATCTGTCATCCAAGCCATCAACTTGTTGACGGTGGCGTTGTCCCAGGACCGCTTGTTGAGATAGGCCATCACATCAGGGCCGGCCTTTTCGGAAAATGGCTTAGCGACGAGCGTCACGACCTGATCGACCGGCCATGCATTCGGCTTGGGATCGGGGCAATCGGCAACCGTGTTGCAGCGCTTCCATTCCGCTGGATCGTTCGCAACGTCCTGCGTCAACTTCACCATTTCATACTTGCCGAGGATTGCGGTCGGCGCCCAGTAATAGCCGACCCAGGGCTGCTTGCGCTCGTAAGCCTTGGCAATCGAGCCGTCTAGACCGGCAGCAGAACCGCTGTCGACCAGGGTGAAGCCAGCCTTCTCGCCGCCATAGGCCTTGAAAAGCTGCGCGGTGACGACCGTACCGCCCCAGCCCTGCGGGCCGTTGACGACGGCACCCTTGCTTGGATCTTCAGGAGCAGGGAACAATTTCGGGTTCTTGAAGACGTCCGCGAAAGTCTTGATTTCAGGATGGGCGTCGGCGAAATACTTCGGTATCCACCAGCTCTGGACGCCGCCGTCCTTCAGGGCCTTGGCAGCAATAACAAGCTTGCCTTCATCTACGCCGCGTTTCACGACATCGGGAAGCAGATCCACCCAAGCTTCCGGCGCGATATCCGGCTGACCCTTTTCAGCCATCGAGGTGATGGTCGGAACAGTATCGCCCACCGTGATGTCAGCGGTGCAGCCATAGCCTTCGTTCAAGATGATCTTATCGATGTTGGAAAGCACTTCGGCACTCTGCCAGTTCATGCTGGCGATGGTCGGGCTACCGCAATCGGCAGCATTGGCGGCAGCAGCGCCGCCCAGCAGTCCGAATAGGAGACAGGTCGATGCAAGCAGTTTGTTCATATCTGTTATGTTCCCTTTGTTGGCGGCATCTACGAAAGCGCAGGTGCGCCGCTGGCACCAGGCTCAGTTCTTGTCTTTTGCAAGCTTGAATGGATGATGGCGTGAAGACCGCAAACAGCCTGCGCAGAAAGCGACGGGTTTTCGCCCAACTACGACAGGTTAATTTCTTTTGAATAGTTCATTGAAGTTTCCGATTCGGTTCTCGCAGTGGTTGAAATCAGCGCGTAAAATGCCGCTTTGACAAGCCGTCCAAAAAAAAGATTCGAACCAAATCGTTTGAAAAACTCGTGCCTTCAAAAAGTGCTTGGCGAGTTATCCCCTTCAAGACAAGAGTGTTTCCCGTGATGAAAAATCGGTCACACACTCGGTTCAAATGGTCCCGCACCTGACGGTGACCTTCAATTAAGGGGAGAAACCTTGGCTCGAATTACGCTCCGCCAACTGCTCGATCATGCAGCTGAACACGATTATGGCGTGCCCGCCTTCAACATCAACAATATGGAACAGGCACTGGCCATCATGGATGCCGCCAGCGAAACCAATTCGCCGGTCATCATGCAGGCTTCGCGCGGCGCTCGTGCCTATGCGCATGACATCATGCTCAAGCACATGATGGACGCCGTGGTGGAAATCTATCCCGACATCCCCGTCTGCGTTCACCTCGACCACGGCAACGAGCCTGCCAACTGTATGACGGCCATCCAGGCTGGCTTCACTTCGGTCATGATGGACGGCTCGCTGAAGGCTGATGGCAAGACGCCGGGCGATTGGGATTACAATGTCGGTGTGACGCGCCAGGTCACCAACATGGCGCATTACGGCGGCATCTCGGTCGAAGGCGAACTCGGAGTTCTCGGTTCTCTCGAAACCGGTATGGGCGAGGCTGAAGACGGACATGGCGCGGAGGGCGTTCTGTCGCACGACCAGCTTCTGACCGATCCGAACGAAGCGGTAAAATTCGTTCGCGAGACCAAGGTGGACGCGCTGGCCGTCGCCATGGGCACCAGCCACGGTGCATACAAGTTCACGCGCAAGCCTGACGGCAGCGTTCTGGCAATGAACGTCATCGAGGAAATCCATCGCAAGCTGCCGAACACGCATCTCGTGATGCACGGTTCCTCGACTGTTCCGCAGGATCTGCAGGACATTATCAATGCCTATGGTGGCGCGATCAAGCCTACGTTCGGCGTTCCGATCGAAGAAATCCAGCGCGGCATCAAGAACGGCGTTCGCAAGATCAATATCGACACCGATTGCCGCATGGCGATCACCGGCCAGATCCGTAAGGTCCTCGTCGAAGAGCCTGCTGAATTCGATCTGCGCAAATATCTGAAGCCAGCGCGAGAAGCGATGACCAAGCTCTGCAAGGAACGTTTCGAACTGTTCAATACCGCAGGTCAGGCAGCCAAGATCAAGCCGATCGCCTTGCGCGATATGGCAAAGCGTTACGCCTCCGGCTCGCTCGATCCGGTCATTTCGTAACCTCAACTATTGCATGATGGCCGAACAAGCCGTTCGGCCATCATGTTGCCTGAGGATAAATTTTGCGCTGATACTCCAAATTCAGACTCATTTTCCTTTGAAGCTTCCCCGCAAGCACAAATCTGCGGCGACATGTGGCTGGTTTCACGGCACTATTCCGTCAGCATGTGAATGGGAGCAGACAATGACATTGCGCATCAACCAGACCGCACCGGACTTTACCGCTGCCACGACCCAGGGCCAGATCAGCTTTCATGACTGGATCGGCGATAGCTGGGCCGTTCTCTTCTCTCACCCTAAGAATTTCACGCCTGTCTGCACCACCGAACTCGGCGCGATGGCGGGCCTCGACGAGGAATTCAAAAAGCGCAACGTCAAGGTCATCGGCATTTCTGTTGATCCGGTAGAGAGCCATGCGCAGTGGAAGCAGGACATCAAGACCGCGACGGGCTTTAATGTCGAGTATCCGTTGATCGGGGACAAGGAACTCAAGGTCGCCAAGCTTTACGACATGCTTCCTGACGATGCCGGCGACAGTTCCGAAGGCCGCACGCCTGCCGACAACGCGACCGTGCGCTCCGTCTACGTGATCGGCCCGGACAAGAAGATCAAGCTGATCCTCACGTACCCGATGACGACTGGCCGCAACTTCGATGAAATCCTGCGTACCATCGACTCCATTCAGTTGACGGCGAAGCATCAGGTCGCGACGCCCGCCAACTGGAAGCAGGGCGACGACGTCATCATCACCGCCGCAGTGTCCAACGAAGACGCAGTGAAGCGTTTCGGTTCCTTCGATACGGTTTTGCCCTACTTGCGCAAGACCAAGCAGCCACAGGCATAAACCGGCCTCCCAAGGCGAAAGACCAAAAAGCGATCCTTACGGGGTCGCTTTTTGCTTTACACCACTGCTTTGCTGCCCTTCCTGCCCTTCCCGACCATTCAGCGGATGACACCGGCGGCGCGCCATGGCATAGGGGCGCAACGTTTTGACAGTTTGGTCCGCTCCCCATGATCCGCATTGAAAATATCAGCAAGTCTGCCAGCCATCGCATTCTCTATATCGAGGCATCTGCCGCCCTTAATCGCGGCGAAAAGGTCGGTCTGGTGGGGCCTAACGGCGCTGGCAAGACGACGTTGTTTCGTATGATCACCGGCGAGGAACTGCCAGACGAGGGACAGGTCGCTGCCGAGAAGAATATCACGATCGGCTATTTCAACCAGGATGTCGGCGAAATGGCAGGCCGCAGCGCGGTCGCGGAAGCGATGGAAGGTGCCGGCCCTGTCAGCGTGATCGCAGCCGAACTGCGCGAACTGGAGTCGCGCATGGTCGACCCCGATCAACTGGACCAGATGGACGAAATCATCGAACGTTATGGCGAAGTTCAGGCCCGCTATGAGGAGTTGGATGGTTACTCGCTGGAGGGCCGCGCTCGCGAAGTGCTGGCGGGGCTGAGCTTCAGCCAGGAAATGATGGACGGCGACGTTGGCAAGCTTTCGGGCGGCTGGAAGATGCGCGTGGCCCTTGCTCGTATCCTCTTGATGCGACCTGACGTGATGCTTCTCGATGAACCGAGCAACCACCTCGACATCGAAAGCCTGATCTGGCTTGAGAATTTCCTGAAGACCTATGACGGCGCATTGTTGATGACGTCTCACGACCGTGAGTTCATGAACCGCATCGTCAACAAGATCATCGAGATCGATGGCGGCTCGCTGACAACCTACTCCGGCGACTACGGTTTTTACGAGCAACAGCGGGCGCAGAACGAAAAGCAGCAGCAGGCGCAATTCGAACGCCAGCAGGCAATGCTTGCCAAGGAGTTGAAATTCATCGAACGCTTCAAGGCACGTGCGTCTCATGCCGCCCAGGTGCAGAGCCGGGTGAAGAAACTAGACAAGATCGAGCGCGTCGAACCGCCACGGCGCCGCCAGACCGTGGCCTTCGAATTCCTTCCTGCTCCTCGCTCCGGCGAAGATGTTGTTTCCCTAAAGAAGGTCAAGAAAGCGTATGGCAGTCGCACGATCTACGACGGCCTGGACTTCATGATCCGTCGCAAGGAACGCTGGTGCCTGATGGGTGTGAACGGCGCGGGTAAATCGACCCTGCTGAAGCTTGTGACCGGCAGTACAGAACCGGATCATGGCAGCGTCACGATTGGCGCCAGCGTCAAGCTCGGCTATTTCGCCCAGCATTCCATGGATCTTCTTGATGGGGACGCCACCATTCTTCAATGGCTGGAACAACGTTTCCCCAAAGCTGGTCAGGCCCCGCTTCGCGCGCTCAGCGGTTGCTTCGGCTTCACAGGTGACGATGTGGAAAAGAAATGCCGTGTCCTGTCAGGTGGCGAGAAGGCGCGGCTCGTGATGGCCGCCATGCTGTTCGATCCACCGAATTTCCTCGTTCTGGACGAGCCTACCAACCATCTTGATCTCGACACCAAGGAGATGCTGATCAAGGCGCTTTCGGAATATGAGGGCACGATGCTGTTTGTCTCGCACGACCGCCACTTCCTTGGCGCTCTCTCCAATCGTGTTCTCGAATTGACGCCCGATGGTATCCACCAATATGACGGCGGATATACCGAATATGTCGAGAGGACCGGAGTGGAAGCCCCCGGCCTGGAACGCGCCGCCTAAAAAGCCGTCGTCCGAGATGATAGGCAAAAAAAATGCGGCTCAATAGCCGCATTTTTTCACGCACAGGGCTGGTTGCTCAGTTGAGCGTTTCCCAGTTCTCACGCACGTCGGAAGCCGACTTGCTGAGATGCACATGGGAATCGACGTGATCGACCCAGTCCAGCGGGATCAGGTGGTGCTTGCCGTCGTCGGCATCGTTCTTTGTCAGCTTGATGCGGCTCTGACCTTCGAGGTGATCGACGGTTCCCACGTGGCTGCCATCGGCTGCCTTGACTTCCATATGCTCGCGAATGTTGTCTGCAGAGATCATTGGATATTTCCTCCTGTCGGTATTCGTTGACGCTCAGAAAATGAGCCGGGCGCTATTTCGTTCCGACAAAAATCCACTGTTCGGCTCTTCCGAACCTCCCCCTGCGCGTCCAAGAAGCAGTCCAGCACGATACAAACAACGTCCGTTACCGGACGCTCCGAAAGATCGACGGAACAACTTACTGATCCTGTTCTTTAACATGATCGGCATCACCATTTTGAATGGGCGAAACTTACGTGAAGAACAGAATCTGTATCATCGGATCGGGTCCGACCGGCATTTACACGCTGAAGAACCTGATCGCGTCACCTACGCCTCTCGATATTACCATCTACGAAGCCGAGAGCGAGGCGGGCAAAGGGACTCCCTATCTGCCAAGCATCAACGATCCGGTAATGCTCTGCAACATTCCCAGCATCGAAATTCCTTTCATCGGTCAGACTTTGATGGACTGGCTGGCGAAGCAGCCGGATGCCTATCTCCAGCGCTTCGGCATCGTCAAAAGTGAAATAGACGAGCGGCAGTTCTACCCCCGCGTTGTCTTGGGCGATTATTTACATACGCAGTTCCAATTCCTCTTGACGGTAGCAAAGGAAAAGGGACACGCCGTGCTGGTAAAACCCGCCCACCGCGTCACCGATATCGTCGTCGGTGAGACGGCCATACAGGTAAAGACCGGGCAAGGAGAGGATCTCGGCAGTTCGTTCAGCTATGTCGTGATCGCTACCGGGCATGACTGGCCCGAGACGACCGAAACAAAGCCAGGTTACTTCGTCTCGCCTTGGCCCGCTTCAGCCTTGGAAGGCATACCCAGCGGCTCGCTTGGAATTCTCGGAACGTCTCTTAGCGCTATCGATGCGCTGATGACGGTATCGACAGCACACGGCTCGTTCTTATACGATGAAGCGGGCGCCCTGATCTACAAGCCTGCAGCCAGTTCAGGTGACTTCCACGCCACGATGATGTCGCGAAAAGGGCTTTTGCCGGAAGCCGATTTTTATTTTCCAATCCCCTACGAGACGCCCACCATCTGCACGGAAGAAGCGGTGGATGCATTGATCGCCAAGGGTTCCAGCGGTCTTCTCGACGCGACTTTTACGCTTTTTAGCCAGGAGCTCGCGCTTCGCGACCCGGAATATGCCATGAAGATCGGCTTGTCGGATCTCGATGCAGACAGTTTTGCCGATGCCTATTATGCCCAGCGATCCGGCATCGATGCCTTCGCCTGGGCCGCACGCAATCTGGCAGAAGCACAAGGCAACATGATCCAGAAGGTTACCGTGCCTTGGCGCAACGCCATCATGATCACCCACGAGATCATTGCCAGGATCGTCCCGCATCTCGACTTGAACGATTTCCGACGTTTCGGAAAATCCTTCAAAAGCATCTTCATCGACGAATATGCGACTGTTCCCCACCTTTCCATCCAGCGCCTTCTGGCGCTTCACAATGCGGGAGTCCTATCGATTCAGAAGCTTGGAAACGACTACGAGATCGAAACGGCGCCGGGCAAAAGGGGGGCGACGGTCAAAACAGAATCCGAGAGACTAGAATTCGATACCTTTATCGATGCGACAGGCCAGAGCGCTCATTCTGCCAAGGATATTCCTTTTCCAAGCCTGGTGAATGCAAATGTCGTGCGCGAGGCACCCACCCTGCGGGAGTTGAGCGTACTGCCCGAAGATCACGTGGGCGAAGTCGAGTATCTTGGCGGCATCGATGTCGATGAGGATTACCGCGTCATTTCGGGAGGCGCCCTTCAAACCGCACTTTATTGCGCCGCCATACCTTATCTGTTGCACAAACACCCTTTTATCCAGGGTATTACCAGCGCAGCGGAGATCGGTGAGGCCGTAGCAGCGTCCATCATCGCGGATATGGCAAGAGCCGACTTTCATGAGCGTCTTACGGCGTAATCTTCGTCGGAATGTCCCATATGAACAAAGTCGGCCACATTCAGGAACTTTGGCGCTACCCGGTCAGCTCAACCGGGGGCGAAATGTGCAATGCACTTTCAATTGACGAACGCGGCCTTGAAGGCGATCGACGCTTCGGCCTTTTCGAGACGGAAACTGGCGCTATCGCCACGCCGGAGAAAGATCCGCGCTGGCGCCCCGCACTCTTACTCGGCAGCCGCGTTGGGGAGACTGGTGAAACACTGATCCGCTTCCCCGACGACCAGGAACTCTCCATCGAAGACCGTCATATTGTCGAGCGACTGTCGGCTCATTTCGGGTTTGGCGTATCGCTCGGCAAGTATCCAGATGTGGCCGAAGAGATATCGCCGAGGCTCCCTGTCATCGGGAGAGCGTATAAGGCGAGCCCTTTGCATCTTCTCAGCTCTTCGTCTGTGAGGCAGATCGAGGGCAGACTGGTTACGCAGGAGGCAGATCGCCGGCGCTTCAGGCCATCACTTCTTCTCGATACAGCTCCGACCGACGATTTTCCGGAAGACGGTTGGATTGGCGCAATCCTTCATATCGGTAGCGTCCGCGCCATCGTCATCGAGAGAACCAAGCGCTGTGGCGTGACGCTGATCCCTCAGCCCGACCTGCCCGAGCAACCAGAGGTTCTACGAACGATCCTGCGGACAAATCACCGCTGCCTCGGCGTCTATTGCGACGTGACCGATCCCGGCATTCTACAGGTCGGAATGGACGTCTTTATCGAAGACTGAGATCGAGCACGAGGTGAGTTTTTAGGCCGCTTGCTCGAAACCAAGCCTGTCCAGCCCGCGCTGCACCTCCGGCGCCTGCATGAACAATCGCCAGAGAAGGCCAGTGCGATGATTCTCCATCATCGCGACGATCGGGCCCTGATTTGTGGCCAGATGCGTTCGTGCCGCCCAGCCGGTGACAGGCGAAAATGCGTCGATGAATCCGAACTTGCCGATCAGCGCACCGGACTGGTGGGAGGCAAAGCTATTCAGCGCGTCTTCCGCTTCATCCGGCAGATAAGCAAAACTGGAAAGGGCGGCGGTCGGAGCGATGACACCGCCATCCACCGTCGGCGAGAAGGCACGATATCCTTTCGGGCCGTCACAAGCACTCATGCCCCACGGCGCCTCGCTGCCGAACTGTGCCTTGCAGTAATCATGATTGATCCGAGCATGCGCGATCACCTGTTGCCGATAATCGCAATACCGATCGCGAAGCTCGAAAGGATTGAGCCCACAGAAGGAATATTGCGACAGGAAAAGTGGTCCGCCGAATGGCTCCCCCAACGGCAGTACCGTCCCAAGATAACTATTGCCATTGACCATTTCGCCGCCACGCGCCCATCCGTCATGGTAGCTCTCCGGCTTGATCGCATGTTTTTCCGATCCCGCCGCGAGGACGTACGTCACCAGTGCTTCGTTCCAACCGGTAATCGGAACATTGCGTGCCCAGTGGTGGTTCGGGCTCCAGTGCCAGTAGAGTGGCCCGGGCTTTCTGCGCGTGAACCATGACCATTCCACGCCCTGAACGAACCGTTCAGCCAAGGCTCTAAAATCCACTTCCGCAGCAATGTCGGTCGCAAAATACTCCCTTGCGCAGATCAGACCCTGGAGAAACAGTGTGGTTTCCACCAGATCGGCCCCATCGTCTCTGCGGCCGAAAGGCAGAATCTCAAGCGTTTGCGCATGAATGAAATGGGGCAACGCACCGTGAAAACGCTCGACCGAAGACAGCGACCGGACCATGAGCGAGGCCCGCTCAAGGGCTTGTTCTCTACTGATCCAGCCCTGTTCGGCACCGACGAGGACAGCCATGAGGCCAAAGCCAACGCCCGATATCGACACAATATCGTTGATCGGCTTTCCCTCAGCCGTCAACCTGTCGAAGGGCAAGCCCGTCGTCTGATGCGCGCCCGAGCAGAAATAGTCGAACGTTGCTCGATGGATATTGCTGTAAAGACCGGTGGCCGAAAAGAGCTTGGTCGCGGGGTTGTCTGCTTTCAATCATTTTCAGTTGTCGCCATCGCGACAACCGCCCCTGCCACATCAATCATCTGTTGGCGTCAACATATGGCTCTTGGCGGTCATGTTCAATAGCCGGTCATTTCCAGGTAGCCCACACCGCCGCTACTGCCCGTAAAGGAAATCGGACCCTCCCAGTAGGGCGTGGAAACAGCCATCCACGACTGGTCATTGAGGGGACGTGTTGTAATGTCGAGACCTTTAACGGGAATTCTCACCCGCCATTCGACGGGAATATTCCGACCGTTGACCTTTGCCATACGCAATGGCTCCAGAACGACGTCCTGCGAGGCAAGCGGCGTGGTCTGGCCGTCAGCAGAAATCCAGTTGGCGGAGGTGTAGCCGCCCTTTGTGTCCCGCAGCCGAAACGCCATAACCTTGTCGCCATTTGCAAGGTGGAGCGAGAACCAGTCCCACCCCATCTGATCGGATGCGAGGGGCTGGGACGACCATTCCCTGTCGAGCCACGCGCGCCCGTTAACCTTCACGGATTTTCCATTCAGCACAACGCTGCCTGTGACGTGATAGAAAGGCTGCGAGTAGTAATAGCTGGCCTGCCCCGCCAGCGATTTGATCGAAAAACCCTGGTCACCCTGTAGCGCGAGAGGCCCTTCGGCGTCCAGTTTCAATTGATAGGAAAAATCAGCGCCATTTGCATTGAGGGTCAGATCGTCCAGTGTGTCTTCAGAGACTGCGGGTTCCCCCCTCATCTGCCAGTCGTCGATCCAGGCATCGAACGGCATGGCAGTAACGCCCGCTTGACCGACGCCTCCACGCGCAAAACGCTCGGCGACGACATGAGTTTCGCGCGTGGTGATGGCAGCATGTCCAATCCATATTTGCGGACTGGACCAGCCTTGTGTGTCGTTGGGTGCCAGCGCTGACCGAAAGAGTGTCCATTGCGCACCGAGGGTTTGACCATCCTCCGTCGTCAGATTGGCGGTGACGTACCACCATTCAATGCGATAATCCGCATGAGCGCCGTGATCCTTGGGAAATGTAAGTGCGACACCACGCTGTGGAATAGCGAAGTCTTGAGCCTCCGAACCGAGACCGGCAAAGCCTTGCGCAGCCACCGGCTGCCAAAGCGCAAGGCCCAGAGAAAGCG
The DNA here is from genome assembly GCF_053521965.1 of Rhizobium sp. 22-785-1. Taxonomy (NCBI): domain Bacteria; kingdom Pseudomonadati; phylum Pseudomonadota; class Alphaproteobacteria; order Hyphomicrobiales; family Rhizobiaceae; genus Rhizobium; species Rhizobium sp. 22-785-1. The sequence goes on from NZ_JBNWDI010000003.1 coordinate 259,838, forward strand.
TATATAGGAACAGTTTAACGCTCATCGGCAAACACCCTGAGAAGATCGGCTGGATCGATTGAAGCTAGCCGACGAACGGGCAGCAACACCGATAGAAGCGCCGCCACGAGCGCGATGGCACCAAGACGCAACCAATCCAGCGGGAAGATCATCATGGGAAGTTTCCAGCCGAATGCTTCGACATTGACAACGGAAAGCAGCACCCAGGCCAGCGCAAGCCCGATCGGAATGGCGGCAACGAAAGTGATGCACCACAGGGCGAGCGTTCGCCACACCTCGAAATACGCAAGGTCACGCCGTCTGATCCCCATCGCCCAGATTGGTGCCAATTGCGAGAGCCTTGCGCCGGAAAGCGTCAGAAGGCTGGCGAACATGGCAAAGCCTGCCACACCCAGTGTCAATATATTGAGGGCGCCCGTCACGGTGAAGGTCTGTTCGAATATGTCGAGCGACTGGCGTTTGATGGCCGCCTGATCGAGGATATTGCCTTCCGGTAAGCCGAGCTCGTCGACCATTTTTTTCTTGAGTCTCTGGGCCAAAGAGGGATCGACACGTATTCCGTATCTCAGCCGGGACGCTTGCGGGTAATGCTGTGTCAGGGCATCTGCGCCGACCATGATCTGACCGCGAGGATTGCCGTAGTCGGAATACACCCCGACAATCCTGAGCGTCCAGCCATCGGCAAGACGCAACGGCTCTCCCAGCGCTAAATGATCTCGGCGCCAAAGCTGTTCGTTGATCAGTGCCCCGTCGCCTCTGCTGACCGCGTTCCAAGCATCAGGCTCCTGCGACAATAACGGCCAGTGATCACGATAGGTTGAGTGGTCCGCAACCCCTGAGATCTGCACCAGCTCGCCGTTGACTTCGCCTTCCGTGCCAAAGATCGGCAGGGTGGCATCGGCGTGCTGCGGCAACCATGCCCTCAGTCGAGCGGCTTCGTTATCGTCTCGAGCGGTGACGTAAAGCTCCGCAACCAGACGCTGGTCTAGCCATCCTATGAAGGTCATTCTGAAGCTCGACACCATGGTGCCAACGCCAATATTGGCCGAAAGTGCTAAGAGAAGCGCCATGAGAGCGAGCGACAGGCCCGGCAGTTGCAGACGCGTGTCTGCCCAAAACCAGACCGTCAGCGTGGTCTTCGATTTATTCTGAGCCAATGTCAGCGCCTTCGACAGGAAGGCTGGCAAGAGCAAGGCAGCACCCAGCAGTAACGCACCGAGCACCGTAAAACCGGCGACCAAGCCCGCCCCCCACCAAGCGACAAATATGGCGACGAGGAGAAGGAGAGCGCCAGCCAAGGCTTGGATGCGCAGAGAACGCGCGGATGACAACCCCCATACTTGCGGTTGTGAAGAGGCCAGAAGCGGCAAATTGCGCACACGCCAAAGGCTCTGCGCGGAGGAAAGCAGTGTTCCCGCAAGTGCCATGGCCATTCCCGCCGCCCACCACTCCGGGCGGAACTGAAGGCTTCCGGGTACAGCAGCGCCATAAAGGCCACGCAGGGTGGACGAGACGCCTGGCAGCAGTGCCGATGCGATGACATAGCCAAAGCCAACGCCGATCATGCCGGAGAGCAGAGCAAGAGCAAGGATTTCCAACAGCAACAGTGCCGTCAGCATCTGCAAGGAAACACCGAGCCCACGAATGGTGCGAAAGCTCGCCCGCCGTTGTTCGAAGGAGAGACCCGTCGCCGAATAAACGATGAAGAGACCAACGATAAAGGCCAGAAAACCGAAGGCGGTGAGGTTCAGGTGAAAGCTGTCCGTCAGGCGTGCCATATCCGCCCGGTCTTCCATTGGCTGGATGTGAAGCTCTGGCGCAACGCTTGTCACATCCGCGATGTCTGGACGCTGGGTCTCAGCCACCATGATGCGGCTCAATCGCCCGTCTCGGCGCAGCAGCCGGTCGGCAAGCCCAATGTCGACAAAGCCGGTATCGTCCGGCACATCCGGCGAAATTCTTATTGGTATCCGTGTCTGGCCTTCGAGCCGGGCTGCCGTCGCTGGCGAAACCATCAACAGGCCTTTACCGCCCATGAAGTCCACCAGATCGGATGAACTCGAAATTCTGACCGGTCCGTTTCCGCCGGACATGCTCAGAGGATCGATACCGATCAATCTGATCCGAGCGGTATTGAACCGATAATCGCCTTCGATGACCGGCGAGACATTCCATCCGGCCCGCCGCAATGCCGCAAAGCTTTCGGGAGCGATAAGTCCGCCATTCTTTGCAACGAGACGAGCGAGGCTACTTTGTTCGATAATCGACGCGGAGCGGGCATAGCTCGCCCGCGCTTCCGCATTGATCGCTTGAACACCGGACCAGAGCGCTGTCGCAAGGCCGATCCCGAGCACCAATGTCACGAACTGGAGCGGCCTGTGCCGCCAATGCGAGAGCAGCGCATGAAACACCACCCACATCATGCGGCGATCTTTCCGCCGCGCAACATCACCCGCCGGTCCAGCTTCTCGGCCATCCGGCTCGAATGAGTGACAAGCAACAGCGCAGAGCCGGCGCTTCGGCTGAGCGATATCATCAGATCGAGGACGATTTCGCTGGTCGCCTCATCGAGGTTGCCCGTTGGCTCATCGGCGAGAACCAGGGCCGGTCGCGCTGCCAGCGTTCGAGCGATCGCAACACGCTGCTGCTGGCCGCCGGACAATTGCTCTGGGTAACGGTTGAGTAGAGTGCCGATCCCCAAAGTCTCGGCCAGTTCACGCTCCCATGTCGCATCGTGACGCCCCGCGAGCTTTGCGTGAAACGCAATGTTATCTGCAACATCGAGGGAGGGAATGAGGTTGAACTGCTGGAATACGAGACCGACCACCTCACGCCGGTAATGCGCCCGTCCAGCTTCGTCCAACGCGGTGATATCCCGACCGTCGACGACGATAGAGCCGCTATCCGCCCGATCAAGCCCGCCCGACAGATGCAACAGTGTGCTTTTGCCGCTGCCTGATTCCCCAGTCAATGCGACGCTCTCGCCAGCATCGACCGAGAGGTCGATCCCCTTCAATACCGCCACTGACCCTTCTACCGTTCGGTAGGATTTGCTGACATTGGAGAGGGTTAGAAGCATGTCTGGATGGATCTCTGTGATGGTTGCTCTGTTTCAGCCCATACGGGCTATGTGTTTTGGCCAAAAGAGAGAAACGCGCGATGCTCCCATGGCCCACCAAGATAGTCCCATAGGTCAATTCCAAGAATGGTTATCTCACGCGGCTGAAAATGAGTACGGAGATCATCATACAGCCTGTCCGCCGACGCCTTCTCCACCTTATTCTGGACGGTGATGTGCGGCTTGAATTTCTGCCGATCCTGCGGCCCCGGCCATGAGCCAAACGATTTGAAGAGGTCCGCACGCAGGTTTTTCAGTTCCGGGCTGTCAATATCGAAAGCAACGCCGCCGCCCAGGTGTCTTAGACCGGATATGGACGCAACGAATGGATCACGCTGCGCCATGACCTCGTCGGCTGCCGTCAAAATATCGCAGAATACTCTGCCCGGAAGATGATGGAACATCGTGATGTGGGCATCGAGGAAGTTTCGGTGGGGCGGGAAATGCTCCCGCCTCAGCAGGTCGAAATAGTCCATATCATCCGATGAGGCGTGCGCCGTAACGATGATGGGTGGCAAGGACATGTTACCGGTCTGCGGTATCGTCTACGACATCGGTTTCCGGCCTGTCTCCACCACTGACATGCTGCGACTGCCAACGCCCATCAGCCAACTGATACGCGATTTCCACTTCTTCTCCGCCGATCTGCTGTCGGCGCGCTGCATCCTTCGCTGCCTCCAAGGCCGTATCATGGTCGGGAAAGGTTTCTGACCAAACATCGTCAACCCGGTATGCGAAGCCGCCATCATGTTCGTCGACGTGATAAGTTACTGCCATGTGAGTCTCCTTTTGCAGGCTTTCTCAAACGTTGCGGCGACACAGATGTTCCCGCGCCCTCGATACCTTCAGCGGGTCTGCTTAAGGAACACGTTCTTTTGGCAATCTCACTGCCCGCCGCTCCCACCCGACGAGGACGAGGCTGGCGGTCACGATGATGGCGGCGCCGATGAAGACATTGATGGCCGGGATCTCAGACCAGATGAGATAGCCATAAAGGAACGCCCAGATGAGGCCAGTATACTCGACGGACGCGAGAGACGAGGCCTCCGCATGCCTGAACCCCTCGTAGAGAAGGAACTGACCAAGCGTGGAGACAAGGCCGACACCGATCATCAGAGCCCATCCTTGGCTATCAGGGCTCTTCCACAACCATGGCAACGACAGGGCGCAGGCAATACCGAAGAGTGCGCTTGTCGAATACATCTGCGTCAGCGTGGTTTCCGTTTTGCTGACAATACGGACGATAATCGTGCTCCACGCCCAGCAGAAGCCAGCCACAATGCATAGAAGCGAGGGAAGCCAATTGGGTGAATGGGTAGGATTGGCAGCGATGAGAACCCCGATAAATCCGAAGGCACATGCGATCCAGCGACCGAAGCCGACATTCTCCTTGAGAACGAAAATGGAGAGGACGACGACCATGATGGGTGCCGAGAAATACAGCGTCGTCAATTCCGCCAGACCGAGATAAAGCGACGAGCTGTAAAACAGCATCCACGCGATCAGCATCAGAGTAGCGCGCAGGACGAGCGTTCCCCGATATTTGCTTTTCAGAATAGATGGGTGACGGTAGAAATAAGCCAGCGTCCCGGTAATGGCGACAATCACGGCACTACGGATGAACAAAATTTGCGGAACGTAATAGGTTTCCACAAGGTACTTCACCACAGCGTCCTGCATGGCAAAGCAGGCATAGCCCATAGCAGCCAGACTAATGCCAAAGAGCGGCCTGGCTTCTAAAGAATGTGTCATGCTTCTCACCGATATTGCGAACACTGACTCGCTCACGACAGCTTTGCCACCGGAGATACCGAGCGTGATACCAAACGCGTTCTCCCTTAGGAACGCAACCACGGGATGGATCGGACATCCCGCTCCGTTTTGCAAGGCCTAAAACGTGTCGTCGTGGCAAAGCCACCGCACGGGCTTTGTGCGACATGCTTCGATTGCTCCGTGACTAGCTTTCCCATCAATTCGAAACAGTCCCTGCAGCAATCAGAACAGCGCGTCAGCGAAAAGATCGTCGTCATCGGCTTGAGCCGACGCGGCTGCCGGTGCGGATGCCTGGCTCGACGAGTTGTTTGCTGGAAGATAACGGACGTGAATCTCGCGCTCATGCGCCATCGTATAGAGCTTGTAGACGCGCGAAGCGAACCCCTCGATCTTGTCCGCAAAGCCGGACACGTCTGCCTGGAAGCCTTCAGAAAGCTGAGCTGCAATATTGCAGCAATCGTTGAACGTCGCGCCGAGTTCGCTTTCGAAATCGAGGTTGACGACAGCTGCACTGATGCGGGTAAAGACCGCCTGTCCCTCTTCCGCCAGAGCCTGCGTTCCGTGCTCCATACGGGATTTTGCGTTCTGGATCGACTCCAGTGCTTCGTTCAAGGGTGCGCTGAAATTTTTGGAAAGGCCCTGCCCCTGCTCCACCAGGGCCTGCGTTGCGACCTCAACGCCGCGCAACTCTTCGACAATCGCATCTGCGGGCGTCTCGAGCTTACCGGCAAAGATACGCATTTCGCCGCTAACGACGTTGACGGAACGGCCAGCCTCGCCAAGCTTTGAGCAGCGCAGGTTCGAATTCAACGCCATGTAATGGATATCAATCTTGATCGAGCGCAGAACCTCGATCCCCCGCAGCAGTTCCTTGGCGCTCTCGGCAACCGAGGAGACGACGCTGTCCGCCTCGCCGCTGCTTCCCTGAACTCGTTCCGCCAGTTTGCAGGCTTCGACAATATCCTTTTCCATCAGTGAAAGGACATTTTTATCCCCATTCGAGCTGCGATCGACCAGCTCGTCGCGAAGCGAGAGAATGCGAGCCGCATCATCGGTGAAGCTGGAAATACTGTTGAAAATCTTGGCACAATCGCGCTGGAAGTCTGCGGCCGTTTCATCCATCTGCGCGCTAATGAGCTGAAGGACGGCCTCGCGCAGCACAGCCTGTTCATCGTGATCGAGGGCTTCGCCTTCTGGTGAGGTAACGAACTCGTTGAGAAGCTGAAGCGTGCTCTGGATATGCTCGATGCGCTGTCGGGTGATGTCGCCGATCTGCAGGTTGGACAGTGTGGAGGCAATCTTGCCCTGCACGCCCTGAGCAATCTTTTTGACCTGCCCCGCTATCTCGGCCATTTCCCGATGCTGCTCAACGATACGAGCGGAATTCTCGTTCAGGCCCTTGATGATGGATGGAATGGTCGATCCGAAGTCACTCAGAGTTTTCGACGAAAATGTCCGGGCATCCGTCAGCTGAAGGCGCATTGCCTCTAGATTGGCGCCGAAACGACTGACTTCGTCGGCGCCTGACTGGATGCGTTCGCGAATTTCATCAGCGAAACCGGAAAACTCCGCAAGGCCAGCACCCGCAATTTTGACCGTAACCGCAAAGGTCTTGAGATAGCGAATGGTCTCGTGAATATCCTCGATGTGGCCACGGGTCGAACTACACATGGTTGACAACTGCTCGAAGCCGGCTTTTCGATCGCTCTCGATTTCGGGCAAATGCGCTAGATCCTTGATCGTCCTGCGCAGACCAGCCACCGTATCCTCGGTCGTTCCCTGATCGAGCGTCCCCGTGATCCCGTCGAGAATACCGATGAGATCGTTGAGCATCTCCATGACGGAAACGAGCACCGCACCGCCATCAAGAAATCGCTTCTCAATGCGTGCATGCGCAGCCGTGAGTTTGCTATTGAACTCAATCTGGCGATCCGTATCGTAAGCCCTGTTCGCTTTGAGCATCGCGTTCATCGTCGTTTCCCGATCTCTTGTTATGCTTTCACGCTAAACGGGAATAATGAAACGACCGGTAAATGCGCGCATGCGACGCCGGAAAGATCGATTTTAGAGTTAACAGCCTCATTAGAATGGTTTTGGTCACCGATCGTCTTCAAGACGTACCGCAAGCATAAAACAGCGTCAGCTCACAGGACCACGTGACGAAAGGTAAGATTGTAGCGGTAGGATCCTGCCTTCTCATGCACGCCGTTTCTCAGCGTCAACACGCCATGAAAGAAGAGCCGCGACGGCCCTCCCCAAACCACGACATCGCCGTGCTGAAGCTGATGCTTCACGACGGGATCGGTCCGTTTCGCCCCGCCGAACTGGAAAGCGACAGGCAAGCCCAGTGATACCGAGACGATCGGCATGGAGAAATCTTTTTCATCCTTATCCTGGTGCAGCGCCATTTTCGCGCCAGGCTCATACCGGTTTATCAGGCAGGCATTGGGAAGGAAGTCGGGGTAGCCCGCTTCCTCAGCAGCCGTTGTCGCAAGCGACAGAAAGCTCTGCGGCATGGGGCTCCAGTCCCGCCCGGTCAAAGGGTCCTGTTCCTCATAACGATAGCCACGCCTATCCGTGATCCAGCCATAGGTGCCGCAGTTCGTCATGGCGACGGACATCGCAAAACCACCTGGCGTCACCATGTGACGGAAGGGTGCCAATGATGAAATACGCTGGATATCGGCAAGTAGCTGGTCTGCCTGCGGAAGCGCACGTGCGCGCATCAGCACGGCACCCTCTGTCATATCCTGCCTAGCCGCCTGTGGTTCGAGCCCGGCGAAAAGATCATTCATCATCACGCAGCATCCAGGTCGGAGGTTTCAAGCGACGAGTGCAGGACGGGCCGATAGCCTGCCTCCAGCGTCTTCAATGTCGAGGGCGGCGTCAGCAGCCCATCGACGAAAGGGAGCGTAGACGTCTGACGATAGCCTTCAGGGCTCCACCGGTATGTATCGCCACCCGCCACGAGATAGGCTTCGCCTTGGGCTGCAAGCATTGTTCCATCCGGCAGTTCCTCCACAGGCGTGAGCAGGACATTGACGCGTTTTCGCTTCATCTGCAGCCGCTCGCGATGCAGCGTTGCGTCAATATCGCGGATGGAACTTGCCGGAGAACCATTGCCCTTGACCCAAGCAACCATAAACTTGGAAGCCTCTTCCCGCCTGCATTGAAAGCAGGGTCTGTGTCCGGCAGCGAGCGCGGTCGCTTCATCGAGAAAGAACAGCTCAGTCCAGCTTCGTGACGCCATGACGTCACGGCGGACGTCCTTATAGCTGCAACTGCAAATCAGCCAGGATTTCGAAGCCCATCGCTTGGTGGTCAGCGTTTTTGACGCGGGATCATGGATGATGCCGCGGTTGCCGGTAAAAAGACCACGCAATGGTAGATCGAGAATATCCCCGAACGGATCGACACGGTTTTGAAGCGGCATGTCCTTCCTCCCCTGCTCTCAAAGCATCACCAACAACAGTCTACAGAAAGTAGACGGTTTTAGGGTCAGGACCCGCAACGAGACAAACATATGGTGCGTTCGCTTACTTATTCTCGGAGATTAGACGAGTTCAAAACCAGAGCGGCACTCTGCCGACCTGCGAAATAGCCAGCGTCCAGTTCTGCACGATGCACCGCTGAAAGAAGAAGAGCGCCATGTATCCGACACGAACCGGCACTCTCATTCTCACATATCGCCTACCAGCGCTGATGAACGTGCGGAGCGATTTTCTCGCGATAAAGCGTCCGCACCTGGTCCATAATCTCTGCAGGTATTGCCGCTACACCGCTCGCCGCCGCATTTGCTATGGCTTGGTCGCGGTTCTTCGCGCCGGGAATAACCACCGAAACGGCGTCTTCCATCAATATCCAGCGCAGCGCAAACTGAGCCATGGTGGCGTTATCGGGAACAAGCACCCGCAATTGCTCAACCGCATCCAGAGCGACATCATACGGGACACCTGAGAACGTTTCGCCGACATCAAATGCCTCACCGTGCCGATTGAAGTTCCGGTGATCATCAGCGGCAAATTTGGAGTCCTTCCCCATTTTTCCCGTCAGCATGCCGCTCGCCAGGGGCACACGCACGATGACGCCGACATCGCGCCGCAAAGCCTCGGAGAAGAACAGGTCGGAGGGACGATGGCGAAACATGTTGAAGATGATCTGAACGGTCGAAACATTCGAAAAGTCGATAGCTTTGAGCGCTTCTTCGACCTTCTCCACCGATACGCCGTAGTAGCGGATTTTGCCTGCCGACACGAGATCGTCCATCGCGCCGAAGACCTCAGGACGATAGTAGACTTCGCTCGGAGGGCAGTGAAGCTGGACCAGATCGAGCGCCTCTACGCCGAGGTTCGATAGGCTTCGATCCACGAAGGCTTCAAGATTGGACTTCGTGTATCCGTCGGCCACGTGCGGGTTAAGCCTGCGTCCGGCCTTCGTTGCAACGATCGGTCGCTCGCCGCCGCGCTCCTTCAACACGTCACGGATAATGCGCTCGGAGCGACCGTCACCGTAAACATCGGCCGTGTCGATAAAGGTCATTCCCGCATCAAGGGCTGCATGAACGCTGGCCTTAGCGTCAGCTTCATCCACATCTCCCCAAGAACCACCGATGGCCCAGGCGCCAAAACCGATTTCCGAAATATTCCAGCCGGTGCGACCGAGGCGGCGCGTCTGAATAGTCATGAATTTACTCCAATGATAAATCGACGACCTTGGCGAGACGCCAGTCGGCAATATTTGATGACAAGAATTGGGAGGAGCATAGGTGCCTTTACGGCATGAGTTGCCCACCGTTCACTTCGATAATCTGGCCTGTGATGTAGCCGGACAGAAGTGGTGAGGCGAGGAAGAGATAGGCGCCGACGCATTCATCCGGTGTGCCGACACGAGCCATCGGGACGCTTTGTCGCTGGGTATCCAGCATTTCAGCGCTCGTGTAGCGATCGTGAAAGGGCGTCGAGATAATGCCGGGTGCAACGGCGTTGACGCGGATACCATCACCGACGAACTCCTTTGCATGGCCGTGGGTGATCGTTGAGACGAAACCTTTGGCGGCAGCGTAGAGGATTGCTCCATTACCGCCGCCATTGCGGGCCGCAATCGAGGTGGTATTGATCACGAAACCCTGTCGCCGCCTCAGAAACGGAATGGCCGCGCGCGTCGCGGCGAGTACCGAGCGGGCGTTAAGGTCCATGACGCGGGCGTAATGGGCATCATCCATTTCCGTCGTTGGTACGCGACCGAGCATACCGCCAGCATTGTTGACGAGTCCATCAAGCCCACCGAGATTTTCCGCTGCGGCCTCGACAACACGTTCGCTCTCGCCGGGCTTGGACACGTCGCCCTGAATGAGGATTCCATCCCCACCTCCACGCGCTATCTCGTCGACAACCGCCTCGGCGGCGGCGGCGCTTTCATTGTAGTGGACGGCAACCCTCGCACCCTGTGCAGCAAAGGCTTTGGCCACGGCCGCGCCGATGCCCGTCGAGGCACCCGTGACGAGAATGGCTCTGTCTCTCAAATCCGGGATCTTCAATTCATGCCACATAACGTTCTCCTCCGCACGGCTTCGTTGAACCCGACCCTATGCCTTGCAGGTCCAGAAGCAAGTGCTTATCCTTGCACAACATTCAACGATGCACTGAACGGAATTCACTTCATGCCGCCGTTTTTACGGTCCGAACTGCCGGACCTTGCTGCCTTTTCCATCGTAGTGAGGCGTCGCAGCTTCAAGGCGGCAGCGATCGAACTGGGAATCACCGCGTCTGCTCTCAGCCACGCGATCCGCCGGCTGGAAGAGCGTCTTGGCACGAAGCTTCTCAATCGCACCAGCCGAAGCGTCGCTCCCACGCCTGCGGGTCTACGCTTCGCCGCGCGACTGGAGGCGGGTTTCGACGAGATCGGCTCGGCACTCTCCGAGATGGACGACGTGCACGCCGGCGCGTTCGGCGAGCTTCGCCTCAATATTCCCTCAGACGCCAGTCGCCTCCTGTTAAGCCCGGTCCTTCCAAGTTTTCGCAACCTGTTGCCCGACATCCGGTTTACGGTCGTTGTGGAAAATCGACCTGTCGATATGGTGGCCGAAGGGTTCGACGCCGGGATACGATATGGAGACACTGTTCCGGAAGATATGATAGCAGTCGCCCTCACCCAACCCTTGGAGTGGGTGATCGTCGGGGCGCCGACCTATCTCGATAGGCATGGACGACCGAGACGACCCGAGGATCTTCAGCGGCATTCCTGCCTGCGTCTGCTGCTGGGCGACAACTCCGCCTTCCGATGGGAGCTTGGCAATGGAGACGCCATGTTACGGATCGACGTGCCAGGTCACTGCACGATCAGCGATACGCAAACAACGATCGATGCCGCCGCCGACGGTCTGGGTCTTGGCTATGTCTTGAAACGGCGGGCTGAAGCTGAACTGCGAGAGAAACGACTTGAGATCGTCCTGCCTGAATGGTCATCCACGGGGGCGGGCTTTCACATGTACTACGCCAGCCGACGACAAAACCACCCCGCACTGCGTCATCTGATCGAGCTTATCCGAGCGCGGGAAGGACTGCCGCCTTTGGCCCGATGAAGCCCGGCAGAGCGTTTCCCTTTGGGCGCGAAGTGCTCTAAGGCTTGAAATCGATATTGCGGCTCTCGCCCTTTCTTCAGATCATATGGTTCCACATGCGCCAGAAGCTTTTCTTCTCCGAAAGACCGGAGGTCATCTATGCAGTGGGCGATGTCCACGGCTGCCTGGATCTTCTTCACATCCTGCAGGACAAGATACAGGCCGATGCTGCACAGGAGACGGGTGCGAAGTGGATCGTCATGCTCGGCGATTATGTCGATCGCGGACCGAAGTCGTCAGCCGTCCTTGAAGAATTGATCACGACAAAGCCGGACGGCATGCTGCGATTTTGCCTGGCAGGAAACCACGAGGAATCGATGCTGGATTTCATTCGCAATCCACATCGGGATCATCGCTGGCTGGAGTTTGGTGGTATTGAAACCTTGCAATCCTACGGCATTCCCTGGCTACCAGACGATAATCGACAATTACGGGCCGCAGTACAGCAAGCCATTCCGCCCCATCACATCGCATTTGCCGCCAGCCTCCCTTCGCTCATCGCAGTGCCCGGACTGTGCTTCGTCCATGCAGGGCTACTAAACGACGTTCCCATCGAACAGCAGGAGGATAAGAACCTCCTCTGGATCAGGCCAAGTCAGCAGGGAGCGCCGTCGGTACCGAACCCATTTCTGACCGTTCACGGTCACACGCCGGTGCGCAACGTCGCGATGGTTGAAAACCGGGTGAATGTCGATACGGGCGCGTTCATGACGCGACGGCTTTCTGCAGTGAAGATCAAAAGCGACGGGGAGATTACCGTCATGACGTCAGACAGCAGATAAAGAAGAGCCGCCGGCTAAAGATCAACCGGCGGCCAGGCTGTGTATGCCGAATTGCCTCGGCATACCCAAACGACGATTTAATGGTTATCGCGCGGCAGGCCCTTGGTCTGGGCGATGCGCTGATACTTGATGGCGGGCTCGAGAACGGCACCCGTTTCCATCTGGCCGACGATGCCGCGCTGGATTTCCTGCCATGGCGTCTGGTGATCCGGATATTTGTAACCACCATTGGCATTCAGCGCCTCGTAGCGCTTGGCCAGTTCTTCCGGCGAGATCAGGATATCGGCGGTACCGCGACCCACATCGATGCGAACGCGGTCGCCGGTCTGCAGAATGGCAAGACCGCCGCCTGCCGCCGCTTCAGGCGAGGCATTGAGGATAGACGGGCTGCCCGACGTACCGGACTGACGACCGTCACCGATGCAAGGCAGCGAGTTGACACCTTCCTTAAGCAGGTAGTCCGGCGCGCGCATGTTGACGACTTCCGCAGCACCCGGATAGCCGATAGGGCCAGCGCCGCGCATGAAGAGAACTGTCTGCGCATCGATACCCAGCGACGGATCGTCGATGCGGTGGTGGTAATCTTCCGGACCGTCGAACACGACCGCACGGCCTTCGAAAGCCTCCGGATCGTTTGGATTGGAAAGATAGCGCTCACGGAATTCCGGGCTGATCACGCTGGTCTTCATGATGGCGGACGAGAAGAGGTTGCCGCGCAGCACACGGAAGCCTGCCCGCTCCTTCAGCGGACGATCGTAAGGACGGATGACCTTTTCGTCTTCGATGATCGCGCCACGGCAGTTCTCACCGATCGTCTTACCGTTGACGGTCAGGGCGTCTTCCATGATGAGGCCTTGCTCCATAAGCTGGTTGACGACCGCAGGCACGCCGCCGGCATGATAGTAGTCTTCGCCAAGATATTCGCCAGCTGGCTGAAGGTTGACGAGAAGCGGGACTTCTTCGCCGTAGGTCTGCCAGTCATCGACGGTCAGTTCGACGCCGACATGGCGAGCGAGGCCGTTAAGATGGATCGGCGCGTTGGTGGAACCGCCGATAGCCGAGTTGACGCGGATGGCGTTGATGAAGGCATCCTTGGTCATGATGTCGGACGGCTTCAGATCTTCCTTGACCATCTCGACGATGCGAAGACCCGTGAGATAGGAAATTTCCTGGCGGTCGCGATAAGGCGCAGGGATAGCCGCAGAGCCCGGAAGCTGCATGCCGAGCGCTTCGGCCAACGAGTTCATCGTGGTTGCCGTGCCCATCGTGTTGCAATAACCGGTGGACGGCGCGGAGGAGGCAACCAGCTTAACGAAGCCCTGGTAGTCGATCTCGCCCTTCGCCAGAAGTTCGCGAGCCTTCCAGACGATGGTGCCCGAACCGGTGCGTTCGCCACGGAACCAGCCGTTCAGCATCGGGCCGACGGAAAGGGCAATCGACGGAATATTGACGGTGGCCGCCGCCATGAGACAGGCAGGCGTGGTCTTGTCGCAGCCGATCGTCAGAACGACGCCGTCGAGCGGGTAACCATACAGCACTTCCACGAGACCGAGATAGGCAAGGTTACGGTCGAGACCAGCCGTCGGGCGCTTGCCCGTTTCCTGGATTGGATGAACCGGAAACTCGATAGCAATACCGCCGGCTTCCCGGATACCTTCGCGCAGGCGGTTCGCCAGCTCCAGGTGGTGGCGGTTGCAAGGGGAAAGGTCGGAACCCGTCTGCGCAATACCGATGATCGGACGATCTGACTGAAGCTCAGCCTGGCTCAGACCGAAGTTCATGTAACGCTCAAGATAAAGCGCGGTCATGTCGGCATTGGCCGGATTGTCAAACCACGCGCGCGAGCGCAGCTTTGCTTGCGGTGCGGTCAGGTTTTTAGAGTCTGTCATGATAAGGGTCTCCAGCCGGAAGTGGCGAACGGGTAGGTCAATGGGAGTGTGACGAATTCATGCTGAATCGTCGAAAATTGGGCCACCGCCACGTCTCGCGAAAACCGACGCGTCTTGCAAGGCGAACATTGGTCCGATCCTTCCAGTTCGCTCAAAAATCCGCTCACGAGCCGCACGATTTCTCCCGCCTCAATCTTTGTCTTCCCTTGCCTGATGTGCGGCAATTGAAGCATGCGGTCAATGCCGCAATCTGTTCTTTATATTCGTATTACTATTTCCGCAACGGCGGAGTTGTCAAGGAACGACCCGGCCTTACCCGTTCGCTCAAGAAAAAAATATTACTAAATTAAATCGTTGAATCTAATAGCACTTTTTTAGAGTAGCTTTGCTTGAGTTAGCCTAATGCGCGATATTTTGTGAAAAGTGTCTTCCCAAAGATATTACTATATGCTGATATCGCTTCGTCAGCCGACATCATCTCTGGGAGGAATGAAGATGAAAAAAGCACTCGCGGCGGTTACCGTCGCTCTCTCCGTATGCCTCGCTTCCGGCGTATCCGCAAAGTCGCTCACTGTCGGCTTCTCGCAGATTGGCTCCGAATCGGGTTGGCGCGCGGCCGAAACCACCGTTACCAAGCAGCAGGCTGAAAAGCGTGGCATCACTCTGAAATTCGCCGATGCGCAGCAGAAGCAGGAAAACCAGATCAAGGCCGTTCGTGGATTCATCGCTCAGGGCGTTGATGCCATTCTGATCGCACCTGTCGTGGCCACCGGTTGGGATGCTGTTCTGAAGGAAGCCAAGGAAGAAAACATCCCTGTTATTCTTCTCGACCGCCAGATCGAAGCACCAGACAGCCTCTACCTGACCGCTGTGACCTCCGACCAGGTTCACGAAGGCAAGGTTGCGGGCGACTGGCTGGTCAAGGATGTCGGTTCAAAGGACTGCAACGTCGTCGAGCTTCAGGGCACGACCGGCTCTTCGCCTGCCATCAACCGCAAGAAGGGCTTCGAAGAAGCCATCGCTTCGCACAAGAACATCAAGATCACCCGCTCGCAGACCGGCGACTTTACCCGCACCAAGGGCAAGGAAGTCATGGAAAGCTTCATCAAGGCTGAAAACGGCGGCAAGAACATCTGCGCTGTCTACGCCCACAATGACGACATGGCTGTCGGCGCGATCCAGGCCATCAAGGAAGCTGGTCTGAAGCCCGGCACAGACATCAAGGTTGTCTCCATCGACGCCGTTCCGGATATCTTCAAGGCCATGGCTGCCGGTGAAGCCAACGCAACCGTCGAACTGACGCCTGACATGGCTGGTCCTGCTTTCGATGTACTCGATGCTTACCTGAAGGACAAGAAAGAGCCAAAGAAGTGGATCCAGACGGAATCCAAGCTCTATACGGCCTCTGACGATCCGATGAAGGTCTACGAAGCCAAGAAGGGCCTCGGCTACTAAGGCCAATTGGGGTGAACTTCGGCTCACCCCAAAATGCTCTCATGCTTCCGTAACGACGCATTTCGCGCATGTGAGGCCACAGGCCATATCCTCGGATGCCGTCCGACAGAAGCCAGCGATCGGAACGGTGCTTCGGCACCGTTTCCATCCACGCTCTTTCTTCAATGGAATGCTTCAGAATGTCCGAACAACCGTCCCTTCTGGAAGCACGTGCCATCGGTAAGTCCTTCCTCGGCATAACCGCTCTCGACAATGTCGACTTCACCTTGCGTGCGGGCGAAGTCCACGCGCTGCTCGGCGAGAATGGCGCCGGTAAATCCACGCTTATCAAAATCCTGACCGGCGTCTATACACGCGACAAAGGAACAGTGCGCCTCGACGGCGACGAGATTTCCCCGGCCGACGTCGGTGAAGCGCAGGCTCTCGGTATCGGCACCGTCTATCAGGAGGTCAACCTCCTTGAGAATCTGACCGTTGCCGAAAATCTCTTCCTCGGTCGCCAGCCGCGCCGCTTCGGCCTGATCGACAAGCGCACTATGCGCGACGAGGCTCAGAAGCTGCTTGGTCGCTATGGCCTGAATATTGACGTCAATGCGCTGCTCTCCAGCTATTCGGTCGCCATTCGGCAGATCATTGCTATTGCCCGGGCTGTCGATCTCTCCGGCAAGGTTCTTGTTCTCGACGAACCGACGGCCAGTCTCGACAGTCACGAAGTCGAGATGCTGTTCACGGTGCTCAGACAATTGCGCGCCGAAGGGCTCGGCATCGTCATCATCACGCACTTCCTCAACCAGGTTTATGACATTGCAGACCGCGTCACCGTTCTGCGCAATGGCAAGCTCGTGGGAACGCGCACCATTTCGGAGCTGCCAAGAGGTGAGCTCATTTCCATGATGCTCGGGCGCGAATTGCAGAATGTCACGCATAACCGCCAGCCGTCCGATAGCGACGTTGTCGCCAGTCCTCCCGCCATCCGTTTCGAGGGATATGGCAAGCGTGGGAGCGTTGAGCCTTTCAATCTTGATATTCGACCGGGAGAAGTGGTCGGTATTGCAGGCCTTCTCGGTTCTGGTCGCAGTGAGACCGCATTCCTTCTCTTCGGCATCGACAAGCCGGAAAGCGGCACAGCCACTATCGATGGCCAGGAGGTTTCTATCCTGTCGCCGGAAGCGGCAATCGAACAAGGCTTCGGCTTCTGTCCCGAAGAGCGCAAGACGGATGGCATCATCGGTGATTTTTCCGTCGCCGATAATATCGCTCTCGCCTTGCAAGCCCGACAAGGCTGGATGCGGCCCATATCCAAGCGTCAGAAGGCAGCGTTGGCCGACGACTTCATCAAGTCGCTCGACATTCGCCCCGCCGACCGCGAACGTCCAATCAAGTTTCTCTCCGGTGGCAATCAGCAGAAGGCGATCCTTGCTCGCTGGCTGGCAACCGAGCCTCGGCTTCTCATTCTCGATGAACCGACCCGCGGTATCGATATCGGCGCGCATGCCGAAATCCTGAAGATGATTGAGAAGCTTTGCCAGGAAGGCATGTCACTTGTCGTCATCTCTTCGGAGCTGGAAGAACTGGCGGCTGTCGCCCATCGCGTCATCGTCCTGTCGGACCGTCGCCATGTTGAAGAACTCAAGGGATCCGATGTGACTGCAGAAAACATCATGAAGGCGATTGCTACGTCCGCTCGCACGGAGGCCGCGTGATGAAAAGCGTGACATTGAAATTAAAGAGATTGGCGCCGCAGTTCATTGCGCTGTTCATCATTCTTGCGGCGATCACGGTGATCTCACCGGGCTTTCTCAACGTCTCCATGCAGAATGGCCGTCTTTACGGCAGCCTTATCGACATTCTGGTCCGTGCCGCACCTGTAGCGCTACTGACAATCGGCATGACACTCGTCATCGCCACCAAAGGTATCGACCTTTCGATCGGCGCTGTCATCGCGATCTGCGGTGCTGTTGCAGCAACGCTGATCAGCGCCGGGCATTCCATTCCGGTGGTGATTGCAGTTTCGCTGGCTGTTGGTATCGCCTGCGGCATCTGGAACGGTATTCTTGTTGCAGTTCTCGATATCCAGCCCATCATCGCAACCCTCATCCTTATGGTGGCAGGCCGCGGTATTGCACAGTTGATTACCGAAGGGGTCATTCTGACCTTCAACAATGACAGCTTCGCCGCTCTCGGTTCTGGCTCCTTTGCAGGCGTCCCGCTACCCGTCGTCATCTGGGTTGTGAGCGCAGTTCTGATCGGTCTTCTGGTGCGCAAGTCCGCACTCGGCTTCCTGATCGAGGCAACCGGTATCAATCGCCGCGCGGCAGCACTTGCTGGTGTCCGTGCCCGCTTCCTGCTGTTCTTCGTCTACGCAATTTCTGGACTGTGTGCGGCAATCGCCGGCCTGATCGTGACCGCTGACATTCGTGGTGCAGATGCCAACAATGCCGGACTCTGGCTCGAACTCGATGCGATCCTTGCAGTGGTCATCGGCGGCACGTCGCTCAATGGCGGTCGCTTCTCGATCACCGCGTCGCTCATCGGCGCACTGATCATCCAGACGATCAATACCGGTATTCTCGTCTCAGGCTTCCCGCCGGAATTCAACCTGATCATTAAGGCAGGCATCATCATCGTGGTCCTGACGCTTCAATCGCCGGCGCTCGTTACTTTGCTCGGCTTTGCCAAGACACCGAAAAAACAAAGTCCGGTCACGCCGGCGCCGACCGCCAACAAAGGAGAAGCAGCGCGATGATCCACACCCGCAACCTTCCCTTTTTTACCACGCTGGCGATTTTCATCATCGCCTATGCTCTTTGCGTGTCCCAATATCCTGGGATCCTTAGCACACGGGTCATCGGCAATCTTCTGACGGATAATGCATTTCTCGGCATCGCCGCGGTCGGCATGACATTCGTTATCCTGTCGGGAGGCATCGATCTGTCTATCGGCTCTGTCATCGCTTTTTCCAGCGTCTTCGTTGCAGTGCTGGTCAATGGATATGGGGTTCACCCCCTCGTCGCTTTCCTGGCGGTGCTCGTCATATCAACTATTTTCGGCAGTCTGATGGGGGCAATGATCCGCTTTCTGTCCATTCCACCCTTCGTTGTCACCCTGGCAGGCATGTTTCTGGCGCGTGGAGCGGCCTATCTCATCTCAACCGATTCCGTGCCGATCTCGCATCCCGTCATCGATGCCATCCAGGGCTTCTACATTCGTGTTCCGGGCGGAGGTCGGTTGACAGCGCTTGCCATCGTCATGCTCATCGTCTTTGCGGTGGGAATGCTTGTGGCAGCCCGCACCCGCTTTGGCGCCAATGTCTATGCGCTTGGCGGAAATCAGCAATCGGCTGAACTGATGGGCGTCCCGGTGGCGAAGACGACGATCGGCATCTACGCGCTATCGGGCTTTCTCTCCGGTCTCGCAGGCATCGTCTATACGCTCTACACGTCATCCGGTTATTCTCTGGCGACCGTCGGTGTGGAACTGGATGCGATCGCAGCCGTGGTCATCGGTGGCACGCTTTTGACCGGCGGAACAGGTCTTGTCGCCGGCACCTTCATCGGCCTGATGATCCAGGGACTTATTCAAACGTATATCGTGTTCGATGGCACGCTTTCATCCTGGTGGACTAAAATTGTCATCGGAATACTTCTGTTCATATTCATCGTTTTGCAACGCACAATCATCTGGTACTCAAACAGAAGAATGGCGGCGGCTCACCCGGCATAGCAGCAGCGAAGGAGATAGTTTTTGGGGCTTTTGGAAAACACCATATCGGGACGAAAGCGACGCAATAGCCATGCGCATGTCGTGGCGGAGCTCGGCAGCGCCATTGTTTCGGGCCTGATACCGGAGGGTTCCCTTCTTCCCAACGACGCAGAGCTTTCCCTTCGCTTCGGCGTATCGAGAACGGTACTTCGAGAGACGATGAAAACGCTGGCTGCCAAAAGGCTTGTCGAGGCGAAGGCAAAGGTCGGCACACGCGTTCTCGACAAATCGAGCTGGAATTTCTTCGATCCCGATGTTCTGGGTTGGCGCTGCGAAGCGGGGCTGGATCCAGAATTCATCGAGCATCTGGCTGAAATTCGCCTCGCGCTTGAGCCTGCCGCAGCAGCCGCAGCAGCACGGCATGCATCCAGCGAAGACATCGTCGCGCTCTACGCGATCGCCGCGAAATTTGACAATCCCGCCCACACTGCCGAAAGCATCGCCAAGATCGACCTGGAGTTTCATCTGGCGGTCGCCAGCATTTCCGGCAATCCCTTCATGCGCTCGGCAAGCGGCTTGATCGAAGCGGCACTCGCTATCTCCTTCAAACTGTCGTCCCCCGCCTCTGCCCCAGCAACCATCGCAGAGATCGCCGCCAACCATCTTCGCATAGTCCACGCTATCGCTGCACGCGATGAAGCCGCAGCCGTGAAGGCCATGCGCCACGTCATCGAGGTTGGCAAGGACCGGATCAAAAGCGCTGTTCTATAACGCTGGCGAGAACGATGCAGCGACCGTGCTGAAAATCGCAATCCATTTTTCGAAAGAACACGACCGGTTTAGACGAAGAGACAAAGTGTCTTCTCCGGGTCCAATAAGACCCGCGGTTCTTTAATGGAAGTTGCGGCCCTTGATGGTGATGTGGTCTTCATCACTTGTCTGGACTGATCTCGGCGGCAAGCCGCGCCTGTCTCTTGTCGGCGGACTACCGTGATGGAATTCATCGCCACGCCCATGCGGTAGCGGAAACGGCTTGTCCCTCTCTCCCACGCTTCTCAGAATATCGGAAAGATCGGTTATGCGATGGGCGACGATATGGACAACTTCGCCCTCACGTTGGAGCTTGCCGTAAATTCCGACCATGCTCGCCGACAAGACGACGCGACGATACTTCTCGAAGGTCTTGACCCAGACAATCGCATTGGCAATGCCAGTCTCGTCTTCAAGCGTCATGAAGATGACGCCCTTTGCCGAACCGGGGCGTTGACGGATAAGGACGAGGCCCGCGACCTCCAGCCAGCGCCCATCATTGGATTTATAAGCCTCAGAACATGTGATGATCCGCCTTCGGGCAAGGTCCTGGCGCAGAAAGCTCATCGGATGTTCGCGAAGAGTGAGGCCCATATGACCGTAATCCTGCACCACTTCTCCGCCTGCCGTCATAGGCAGCAAGTTTACATCGGGCTCTTGCAACTCCTCGATCAAGGCGTTTTCTCTCGCTGCGGCCGCTGCAAAGAGTGGCAAAGGCTCGTCGCGCAATCCCTTTATGACCCATAGCGCCTCACGGCGTGAAAGTCCGAGAGACGGCAAAAACGCATCAGCCTCGGCAAGACAAACCAGCGCGGCAACCGGCACACCTGCCCGCCTCCAGAGATCATCGATAGACTGGAATGGCTTATCCTGGCGGCAGGCGATGATATCACCGGCATGTTTGTTTGAAAGACCCTTCACCAGCCGCATGCCGAGCCGCACGGCCTCGCGGTCGGGTCCGGTCTCTTCCTCCAGCGTGCAATCCCAGCGGCTGGCATTGATGCAGACAGGTCGGACCACGACACCATGATTACGCGCGTCGCGGACAAGCTGTGCAGGCGCATAGAAGCCCATGGGCTGAGAGTTCAAAAGCGCTGCACAAAAAATATCGGGATGGTGACACTTCATCCACGCCGATGCATAGGCAATCAATGCGAAGGACGCCGCGTGGCTTTCCGGAAAGCCATAGCTGCCGAAACCTTCCAGTTGCTTGAAGATACGCTTAGCGAAGTCTTCGCTGAATTTATTCTTCACCAAGCCCTGAACGAGCTTTTCTTGAAACTCGTTGATCGTCCCTACGTTTTTAAAAGTGGCCATGGCTCTTCGCAAACGGTCCGCGTCATTGGCACTAAAACCGGCGCATTCGATTGCTACACGCATCGCCTGCTCCTGAAAGAGAGGAACACCGAGGGTCTTTTTGAGTACGTTCTCCAGTTCAGGCCGCTCGTAGACCACCTCCTCCTTTCCCTCTCTTCGCCGAAGATAAGGATGCACCATGTCACCCTGGATCGGTCCGGGGCGAACGATTGCGACCTGTATGACTAGATCGTAAAGTCTACGTGGCTTCAGTCTGGGCAGCATCGACATCTGCGCCCGGCTCTCGATTTGAAATGTGCCGATCGTATCAGCCCTGCAGATCATGTCGTAGGTAGGCTCATCGTCGTTCTTGATGCTGGTCAACCCGAACTCTTTCCCCGTACGTTCGGTCAGCATCTCGAAGGCTCTACGCATACAAGAGAGCATGCCAAGCGCGAGACAATCCATCTTCATGAATTTGACGATATCGATATCGTCCTTGTCCCACTCGATTATCCGCCTGTCCTTCATGGCCGCGGGAAGAATGGGAACGAGTTCGTCCAGCCGGTCGTGGGTCAATACGAAGCCGCCCGGATGCTGACTGAAATGGCGAGGCGTGCCGATAAGCTGGCGCGCGAGATCAAAGGCGAGCCTGACGCGCCGATCCTCCAGATTGATGTTCAACTCCTTGGCGTGCTTCTCACCCGTCCCTTCTGTCCACCACCATATCTGCGAGGACATGAGCTTGGTCAGGTCTTCTGGAAGGCCAAGCACCTTTCCCACATCGCGGATTGCACCCTTGCCGCGATAGCAGGTGACGACAGAACAAAGCGCTGCCTTGTCAAACCCATAGTGATCGTAAATCCACTGAATGATCTCCTCTCGCCTCTGGTGCTCGAAATCGACATCGATATCCGGAGGCTCGTCGCGGTCTTCGGAAACGAAGCGCTCGAAAAGAAGGTCGCTTTCCTTTGGATCAATTGCGGTAATGCCGAGAACAAAACACACGGCGGAGTTGGCCGCAGATCCCCGTCCCTGACAGAGGATCTTCATCTCCCGCGCCCGCCGGACGATCTTGTTGACGGTCAGAAAGTAGGCTGCGTATTTCTTTTTGGCGATGACGGCCAATTCATGCCGGAGTGTCTTTGCCACCTTTTCCGGCACACCATCAGGATAGCGCTTCGGCGCCTCCTCCCAAACGAAGTTTTCCAGTGCTTCCTGAGCCGTAATCCCCGGGACTTGTTGCTCGTCCGGATATTGATATTCCAATTCAGCAAGCGAAAATCGGCATTTTTTTACGATCTTTAATGTATTTTCCAGCGCATCCGGATAGGCGGAAAAAAGCCGATACATTTCCTCCGGCGGCTTCAGATAACGATCCGCATGCCGCTCGCGCCGAAAGCCGGCATCGTCGATGGTGCAGTTGTGGCGAATGCAGGTGACGACATCCTGCAACATGCGCCGACCGGGCTCGTGAAACAGAACGTCATTGGTGACGACTGTTGCCACACCGGCGCGTTGCGCCATCTGCGAAAGCTCATGAAGGCGCAGTGCATCATTGGGCCGTCGGCGCAGGCTCATCGCCACATAGGCGCGATCGACAAAATCCGCTTTTATCCTACGCATATGACTGGCGAGGCCTTCACTCGTCTCATCTGGCAGCAGAACCACGATCATCCCTTCGCCGTAGGCGACGAGATCGCTCCATGTAAGCGAGCACTTGCCCGCCTTGCCGTCTCTCTTTCCGAATGTCAGCAGGCGGCATAGCCGACCATAGGCTTCCCTATCGGTTGGATAGACCAACACGGAGACATCCTGCGTGAGATCCAGCCTGCAGCCGACCACGAGCCGAAGCTCAAGCTCTTTAGCGATTTTGTGTGCCCGAGGAATGGCTGCAAGGCTGTTGCGATCGACAATGCCCAGCGCCTCTATGCCGAGTGCCTTGGCCTGCGCAAACAGTTCCTCGCAGGAGCTCGCGCCCCGCAGAAAGGAAAAATGCGACGTCACCTGAAGCTCGGCGTAACGGACACGCGCGCTCATGCGAAAAATCCATGCATGAACCAGTTCTGGGAGCCGGTATCGCTGTGTTCGCCATCACCGGAACGGAATATCCAGAAGCGCTCGCCGCTCTCGTTTTCCACACGGAAATAATCGCGCACCGCCGAAAGTTCACGGTCGCGCTTCCACCATTCCCCGAACACACGTTCCGGCCCATCGGCCCGCTTCACGATGTGGCGCACACCCCGCCATGTAAAATTTCTGGGAGGATGATCGGGCAGAAGCGCCACGGTCTGGATCGGCTCCGGCTTGAACAGCAGTCGCACCGGGCGGGGCCAATACTCCGGCCAGCCAGGCGCGTCTTCCACAGTCTCCGCTGGAATTCTGGCAACGGAACGCTCCGGCACATCGCTTTGAACGGCAGCATAGCGATAAACCCTGTGACCACGGTTGAGGATGATATCGACAGCCTCGCCAATATCCCCTCCAGCATCTTCCAGAAGAATGGAGCGTGTCTGTCCGGCAAGAAGCGTCTCGGCATGGGTTGCCGTCAGTATCATTTTTTCGATACCGAAACCCGGATCGATCGTCTCGATACGATCCGTGAGAAGACGTGACAATTGCTTGATATCACGTGCGGGTCTCGAGGTTCCTGCACGGATGGCCTGTAGACTGCTATCGACACGATGGAAAAGAAGATCGACACGGCGCGCACCTAAGCCGCGCTTCTCCAGATCCAGACAAAGATCAGACACAAGCTGTCTCGTGTATTTGGCGATGGTCTCGGCAGCACCGATGGGTTCGGGAAAGAAGCGCTTTACCGTCACCAGCTCCGCCACGCGGACAGGCTCTATCGGTTCCGAAAGCAGGCCATAGGCCTGATCCAGCCTGCGTCCCACTTCAGGGCCAAACCGCAAGGTAATCGGCGCACGTGGGGCGGCTGCCAGTTCTCCAATCCGGCGAAATCCTAAAACCTTCAATTCATTGACCAGAAGTGCATCCAGCCGTAAGGCGGAAAGTGGCAGCGGGGCAAGAGCCTCTCTCACGCTACCTTCAGGTAAAATGGTGACGGCCTCGCGCCCGAAACGCGCAAGTGCATGAGCCGCGCCCCAGCTTTCGGCAATTGCCGCACGGGCCCTAAACCCGAGCGCATGCAAGCGATTGATCATGCCGGTCAGCATCAGCTTCTCATTGCCATGCAGATGATCGGCACCGGTTGTATCGAGTACCAGCCCATCAGGCGCATCGGGTGCAACGATGGGGGCGTAGATGCGCAGAAACCAGAAGGCCAGATCCTCCAGAGCTTTTGCATCCTCCAGCGGCTTCAGGTCTTCGACGATCAGGCCCGGCAGAATGGCCTGCGCCTTGCTAGCTGGCATTCCCGGACGCAAGCCCGCTTTCATCGCAGCGCTATCGAGAGCAGCCACAAGGCGACGGCTTGCCTGACGGGCGATCATGACGACCGGGGTCTCAACCGGCGGCGCTTCGTTCCCAAGCATTCTGCGGTATCGATCCGTCTGCCATGTCGGCAGGTATAGCGAGACGACCCTCTGCATCACAGGCTTCCACTTCCAGTTCAAAAGGTTCGCCACCCCGGACACGCAACAATTCCAGAAACCAGCGTGACCGCCCTACTCCGCGCACGGGCAACGGTGTGGAGGGGCGCATGGAAATGCGCCATCGGGTGACAGCGGCGGTCGGCTGACCGAAATCGTCCAGACCGCTCACATGGCGCCAGCGGCGAAGCGCAATCGCTGCCACGCCTGAGGCTTCCGCCGTCAGTTGTAACCGCCGTGACATATTCATAGGCAGTTTAGACACTTCCCCGATCACCGCACCAAAGCCGTTGCAGCGAAGCCCCTCCTCGAAACAGTCCAGAACACCTTTTTCGTCACGACATTCGACGATGATCAGCCGGTTATGGGAAAGCCCTGCCTGGGTGAGGGCCGGCATAAAAAGATCAGGCCGTGTCACACACCAGAGAATCTTTCCCTTCAGGCGCGCCGCAATGCCTGCGCAGAAGAGCGCAGAAGCCGCACCGTCCACGGCACCATTTCCCCCACCGCTTATCTCATGTAAGCTGCCAAGCTTCAGGCCTTGACCGGGAAGACGCTCATCGATGGCAGGAATATTGAAAGGCAGAGTCTGCTGCTGTCTGGCAGGACCTTGGGTGATCCTCTCCAGTCTTTCTCGCAATTCCTCCACAACAAGCTGTTCTGCGCGCTTCTGCATGACACGAAACTTCTCAGAGCATTCCACGCTAAAAAACTAATGTTCACTTTTTGTTCTATCATCACAAAAGAGTCAACAGGAGTCCAACAGACTCCTGTTGAGAGATGAGAAGATTCTTCATCCGCCAATGATTGGCCGTACCGGAATACCTGCCAGAAAGGGCGACGCGGGAAGCGGCGCACGGCGCGGCAGGCAGAGTTTTCCAGCCGCGAAGAACAACAAGAAGGAGCCTACCTGATAGGGGAAAATGATGTCGATTTCGACGAAGGATCGGACGACAAAAAGGGCGCATAGGGAAAACAGGATTAGCGCCTGTGGATCTTGGTTGCGCATGAGAATTGAGCGCAGGTGACCCAGCAGTGTTCCATAAAGCAGGATCGCCAGCAGAATAAGACCGACGAAGCCATTCTCCACCACCACCTCGATATATGTATTGTGGAAATGGAAGCCGCTACGACCAGTAATGAAGAAATCGTCCCAGAGGCGTTCGGCATCTGAAAAACCCGGCACCCAGAAACCCTGATAACCGACACCGAAAATCGGCGCGCGCTTTGCAGCCTCAATGCCTTGCTGCCAGAGATAGGTGCGTCCCGTCAACGTGGTGTCCTTGCCAAAAGCGCCGAGAATCGCGTCGAACAGACCGAATTGCAGTGCTGCGACCACAAACAGGCCACCCACACCCACGGCAGCGAAGAAGAGCGTCTTTCGGTTACCGGGAGACAAGACCCAAAATAGCAGAAGACCCGCCATCAGAACGACCACAGCCGCCGTGGTGATGGCCGATGTCGCCGATTGAGATGCAAGCAGGCTGTAGGACGAGATCAGTCCTGCGACGCCCGCAACCGGCCACCACAAGCCTTTTTGGCGAAGGACGAGCGCCGACGCTGCGGCGAAGAGAACGCCCAGCGAAGCATAGAAACCCAACTGGTTCTTGGAAGAAAAGGCCCCAACGAAGCTCGTCGTGCCATCCAGCGCATCAAAAAGATAGGTACCGAAGAGAAGCGAATAGAGCAAAAC
Source organism: Rhizobium sp. 22-785-1 (assembly GCF_053521965.1). Taxonomy (NCBI): domain Bacteria; kingdom Pseudomonadati; phylum Pseudomonadota; class Alphaproteobacteria; order Hyphomicrobiales; family Rhizobiaceae; genus Rhizobium; species Rhizobium sp. 22-785-1. Next base: position 286,529 of record NZ_JBNWDI010000003.1, read on the forward strand.
AATAGTTATGCCGATCAATGCGCCGCGTGTCAGCGTTTGGATAGAAATGACGCGCATGGCAATCAGCGCGCAGACGATATGGGTCATATACTGGATCGAGGCCCGCAGGCTGACCGACATGGCATCCGACCAGAAGCTCGAAATGAGGGCCAGAATTCCGAAGGCAAATATCCAGAAGTAGCGCGCATAATTGCCGAGTACTCTGCGGTAATCCACCACGACCAGTGGCAGCCAGACGGCGTAATAGGCAAGGATCGATATCTGTCCGAATTTCGAGGAATAGGCGAAGACAAAGAACGACAGCGCAACCGCCGCCGTTCCATAAAGCCCACTTCTATCAGGATCGATCAGTGCTGATTTCGCAATCCGCATCGCAGCCTCACTGCATCAGCACTTCCGAGGAAACCTTGATGACGTCGCCCGGCTGGAGAGCCGTGGTTTCGTCGACCTTGATTTCCTTCGACTGTCCATTGTCCTCACGAACGACCACATAGGAAATCGAGGCAGACTTGCCGGACGGATCGAAACGTAAAGCTTCCGCCGACTGCGCGAGGGCCTCCGACATGAGTTCGCGGCTGGTGGAGAGCTGCAGGTTAAGCTTCTGCAATTCGGCCTGCGTGTCTTGCAATTCCTTGGAACGCTGAGCTTCCCAGTCGTTTCGCAGATTGATTTCGTCCTGGATCGCCTTGTTGATGTCCTGCTTGGCGCGCAGCGCATTGGTATCGATATCAAGAAGCGTTGCCTCGACCTCGGCTGCGCGCTCTTCGGCAGAGATGCGGCGTTGAGCAAGCGCAAGACCCTGCTCGTTGAGCCGGTTGACCTTCTCACGGTCTTCATTGGCCAACTGCAACTGACGTTGCTGGCTCTCTGCCTTTTTGCGCAGAGACTCGACTTCGGAATCCAGCAGCTCACGCAGATCCTTCAACGCCTTCAACTGAAGCGTATAGCGCTCTGTGCGAGACTTCATCAGCGCGCTTTCGCTTTCCAAGAGCGCGTCGATATTGATGACCTTCTCCATCTCTGGCGTCTTCTTGATCTGCTGATCACCGCTCACTTCGGCGAGCAAGCGTGCCTGCCGGGCAAGAAGGCGACCACGCTGATCGTCATAGACGGCAGCGTCGCCGCGCGCGTTAATGAAGTCACGCGCAAAACGCTGACCTGCATCCGAGCGGCGCAGTCCCCCTGCAAGGCTGACCGCCTTCAAAACCGTCATATTGGGGGCATAGGGATATTCGCCTGGCGTCTGGACGTCACCCGTCAGGAAAACCGGGCGGAATTGGGCAACTTCAACGGAAGCCGACGGGAGGTTGCGCAGCGCAAATTTGCTTTGAAGCCCCGCACCAATCGCATCTCCAACCTCCCCCGGGGTTTTACCGGCAACGTCCAACTGGCCGATGAAAGGCAGAGAAAGCGTGCCGGACGGCCCAACGGAGTAATCGCCATTGATCACATCCCAGTTGCGGATGGTGCCATCTGCCGGCTGCCATTCGGCCACGCGGATGCGAAGCTTGTCAGCGGTTCCGAGGCGGTATTGTCCATCCTGTGCGAACGCAGCTAACGGAGCGGTTAGCAACAGGGCCGTAGCGAAAGCTAAAGCGGCACCCTTGCGCAATGTTTTAGTGAGGGCTTCGTCGGCAGTGCCAACCATGTAAAACTCCATGTTGATGCCTTGAAAGTGGATGCGCGACCGGCGCTAGTCCGGTCGCAGCCGCAAGGCATGGCACAGGTGGGAGTCCTGCGGCATGCCAAGTGTCTATTCTGGCTTCAATAGCTGCCGCGGGACATACAGACAGCAGGCACGGTTTTCATGATGATGGAAATGTCCTTCATCATCGACCAGTTCTGAACATATTGCGTGTCGTAATCCACGCGTTCCTTGTAGGAAACGTCATTACGACCGCTAATCTGCCAGAGACCGGTGAGACCAGGACGCGTGCTGAGATAGTAGCGCGCGGCACTTTCGTAGTAGTTGAGCTCTTCGTCCACGACAGGACGAGGACCGACAACACTCATTTCACCACGAATGATGTTGATGAGCTGTGGCAGTTCATCGAGGCTCAGCTTGCGAAGAACGCTGCCGACCGCAGTCACGCGCGGATCGTTCTTCAGTTTTCTGGTCTGGCGCCATTCTTCCGCTGCTTGCGGATCGGAAGCCAGATATTGCTTCAGCACCTCATCTCCATTCACGACCATCGTGCGGAACTTCAGGCAATGAAACATACGGCCATTATGGCCAATACGGCGATGGCCGTAAAAAGCAGGTCCCTTGTCGGATAGTTTGACCAAGACCACGATCATGAGAAAGATCGGGCTGAGGACAAGAAGCGCGAGCAGTGCCGAGGACACATCGAAACTGCGTTTCACGATGCCCCCGATGGGAAAGCTCACATCAGACTCTTCAGAACCACTAAGCGGCGAAACAGCCGATCGAGTCGCGGACTTCATAGAGAGAACTCCATTTATGTTTTGCGATAGGTCGGTACCCGTTGGGCGCGTCATTGAGCCTTCATGAGATAACAAGTCTGTGGTCGGAATTTGGTGCTTTTGAATTTTTTGTGAGGCACGCTGACCCGGCACCTCAAAAACGGCCGCCCCAAATTCCTCACATGATGTTGACTGAGACTATTGGTGAACGCCTATAAAAGGAACAAGTACGAGGCCGTGCCATGCAATTTGCGCATGATCGACATTTGCATGTATTGCCCGGCCGTCTTTATTAAAACTGTTCTTCCGGTTTACTGGTCATCTATGTCTGGTGGATCAACTTCGTATGATACAGGCGAATAAGAAGCACATAATATTTCTTATATGCAGCGCAGCAAATTTACGGCGTCGCACATAAAAAATAATTAAAAATAAACCGTTTTTATTGGGAAATATTAATTTTGACCGCGCCTGAAACGTTTCCAAGACCAAAGCGTGGCCTAAATAAGGCAAAAATGTGGCGCGATTGATCATGGGTGGGTGAGGCCTTCCGACTCGTGAGTGGTGCGCTTCCCTATTCTGGCATCCCTATTCACCTCAGCCGCACATAAAGCGCACAACGCAAAGGGCTGGCACGCATACGGCGCACCAGCCCTTCGTGTTCTTCAACCTATGAAGAATAGCTTATGCTGCCTGGCGATCGTGGCGGCCCTCTTCGACCTCCTCGACGATTTTGGCAACGAAAGCGTCCAAGTCATCTGGATTGCGAGATGTAACGATGCCCTTGTCGCAAACGACCTTTTCGTCCTTCCAGATGCCGCCAGCATTCTTCACGTCGGTTTTGATCGAACCGTAAGACGTTACCTCGCGTCCACGGACGGCATCGGCCTCAACCAGAAGCCATGGCGCGTGGCAGATAGCCGCGACGACCTTGCCGGACTTGACGAAGTCCTTAACCACTCGCATCGCGTCGTCGCTGGTACGCAGGACGTCCGGGTTGATCTGACCGCCGGGAAGCACCAGTGCATCGAAATCCTCGATACGCACGTCCTTGGCAAGGAGATCGACCTTGATGGAATCGCCCCAGTCCTTCTCGTCCCAGCTTTTGATGTCACCGTCCTTGATGGAGGCGATCTTGACGTCTGCACCCTTGTTCTTCAGCTGCTCGTATGGAACACGCAGCTCGGAGCGCTCGTAACCATCTGTCGCAAGAATGACGATTTTTGCAGAATTAATCGAAGTCATAAGAATTTCCTTCCTAGTTTCTGATTTCAACGGGATGTGATTAGGGCTCCACATCGGAGTTAACCGAGGGCAGAAAGAACTCGACATCCGCAATCCGCTCTTTGTCGAGCGTCGCGATGCGCTCCTGCCAGAAGCGTTCGGCCTCTACCGGTTCATGGTCGTACTGTCGGACAAATGTCTTGTTGTCGTCGATCATGACCTGGCGGGTGCCACCGAGGAGCATGTATTCTTCCGCAAGCTTTCGCGTTTCGGTCTTTTCCACGTCCAAACCTCCTTGGCAGAGTGAAGCGGAGACGGCCGGATGGATAAGAAGCTCGTCTGCCCATTCGTTGGCCACCGAGAGAAAACGGAAAAATCCCGATGTCCTTCAGCACCATCGCGTCCGATTGACACGGCGCGTCTCCTGCCAATTCGAACGTAGCCCTCCAGCATTGGTTCCGGAAAAATTAAAGTGAAATGGCCAGGAACAAGCAGAGCTGAGCGCCGACGAATGATCCCGGCCTCCGTCAGCACGAGCAAGCGATAAGGCCTTGAACTAGGCGAAAGATAGTCTTTCCGACATCCCTACGCGTGGGTTTGTAGCGTCGGCGCTTGTTCTGTTGCACAAACTATCGTGCTGGCGGAAACTGGCGCTCCTTTAGAGCCTGTCCGCATCGACCCCACATCTGGCGAACAACGGAAATGAGACTGTCTCTACTAGTCCCCAAGACTACGTGCCAGCGATCAGTGTCGATGGCTGCATGCTCACCGAAAGCCCAGCCACTCTCAATTTCATTGCATCATCTTTTCCCGGCGGAAAGTTTTTGGCCTCGGTAGATGCGTGATCAAGCCCGCATCACGGAATGCTTGGGCTGGATTGCCTCCCGTCAATGTTACGATGCGCATGTGCATCGCGCGGAACGCAACGCCGATTGCGGAGCCACCTTCGAACACGTTTGAACAAAGGGCCATGAAACCTGCCGTGATCTGTGGCGACGATTCGACTACCGTTTAGGCGTCGGTCGCACGGCATCGGTGACTGCTGTACGGTCATTGATCCAAACCTTTTGGTGTTCTTGACCGGAAATGATGCTCGGCTCAGCGCAAGCCGGGCCGTCTCAAATATTACCAGTCACAGGAGATGCCAAACGGTCCTTCTAGACATTCCGACGTCGCATTATTTCAACGTTTGAGGGCTTCTCAGCGCCTCAATCAGCCATGGACTCATGGGAAGTTCAAGATTGATGTTCAGCCCGGGCATCGGCTCCTCGAACCAGCGGCTGTAGATCCCCTTGACCGCCTCTGACTTGTAGATTTCGTTTAGGGCCTGGTTGACTGCTGTAACAAAAGCCTCGTCGTTCAGGCGCATCATGAAGCCAAGCGGCTGAAGTTCCGTCACCTGCTCTTCGGAAAGTACGTAATCGGAGGGTGACTGCGTACGGGCAATCATCGTTTTCAAAAGAACTTCATCCATCGCAAAGGCTGCAACGCGTCCGTCCGTCACCATGTCGAAGGCAGCTTGCAGACTGTCCACCGGAACGGTTGAAATATTCAGCTTGCGTTTGCGGCTGATCTCATTGATCTCGTTGATATTGACGGTTCCCAGCGCCACACTGACGGACCGTCCCTTCAGATCATCCAGCTGCTTGAGGTTGTTCTTGCGCAGGGAAACGTAGCGCGTGGCACCATAGAAGTGGCTGTAGGCGAAAGCGACGCTCTTGCGCCGTTCCGAGGTGTTGGTGCTGGCATTACACTCTATGTCCATTGTACCGTCATTCAACAACTGCACGCGATTGCTGGGTGTGCGCGGCACGAACTCGATATCGATAGAATGTAGTTTCAGACGGTCTTTCAGCTTTTCTACAATCCCTCGGCAGAGATCGATCGAGTAACCTACGACCTGACCATCCGCGTTGAGAAACGAGAAAGGCGCAGTCGACCCGTAGCCGATCCTGATCTTGCCGGTCTGGACGATCCTGTCGAGGGTCGGTGTGTCGAATTTCTTGTCTTCAGCCTTTACCCCAATAGCGACACCAAGGCACGAAACCAGCAAGAGACAACGGACGATATGCATTTTCATTGCAGATACTCCTTCGGCTCCTTGAACACAGCCTTCAACTCCGGGGAGAGAGGAAGATTGAAATTGCGATTGTCCGGCGGCACGGGAGACATGAACCACTTATTGTAGATCGCTTCAGCCCCACCGTTGGTAAAGATCGAGAACAAGGCTTCATTGACGAGAGTTTTGAACGCTTCGTCGTCCTTGGGCAAAAGAATGCCATAGGGCTCGGGCGGGCCGAACGCGTCTTTGGAAATCACGTAGTCTTCGGGCGACTTCGAGAATGCCACGTTGGCGGCCAGTAGAACATCATCCATGACGAAGGCGGATGCTCGGTTATTTTCTACCGCCGCGAATGCTTCCGAATTCAGTTTCGCGATCAAAACTGAGATATTGAGCTTTTCCACTCTGTTGAGATTTTGCAGCTGCGCTATGTTGATGGTGCCTGTCGTTGAGGCGACCGTGCGACCTGCAAGGTCCCTGATGGTGTTGAGGCTGCTCGATTTTTTCGACACGAAACGGGTGGCGGTGATGAAGTGAGGATAGGAGAAGGCCACCTGCTCACGCCGTTCGGCGTTGTTGGTGGTCGCGCTGCACTCCATGTCTATCTTGCCGGATTTGACCAGCAGAAACCGCGTGGCCGCCGTTGCTACCACATAATCTATCTTGATCGTATCGAGCTTGAGCGTTTGACGGACATGTTCGGCAATCTCCCGGCACAGATCGATCGAGTATCCGCGCGCCACGCCATCCGGCGTCACATAAGAAAACGGCAACTCGTCCTGGCGATGACCTATGGTAATCGTCTTTGTCCGCACGATCTTCTCGAGCGTCGGACTCTTCAGGTCTTCAGCGGCGGCAGGATGTGAAACACTTTGGGCGAAAATGACCGCGGCACATAGAATCGAAATAAGACTGAAGCACTTCGACAGGCGGAGCCTGGTATCACTATGCTGCACGATCGTTACTCCTAACCGTGGACAATTTTTACGTCACTGGAATGCTGCCAACTTTCGATGTCTTTGAGAGCCATGGGACGGCCAAGATGGTATCCCTGCACCAGATCACAACCGGCGGCGCGTAGCAGGGAAAGCTGTTCTCGCGTTTCGACGCCTTCTGCCGTTGTCTTAAGCCCCAGGCCTTTAGCGATGTGGATGAGCCCTTGAATGATCGCAAGACTCTCGGTCTTCGTCATCGCTTCGGAAACAAAACTACGATCGATCTTGATCTTGCTCACCGGCAATTTGGTCAGATAAGCAAGGCTTGAATAACCAGTGCCGAAATCGTCGAGGGCGATTTTAACGCCGAGCGCGCGGATGTCCTCCAGGCATTTTTTCGACTGCATATCGGAAAGAAGCACAGTCTCCGTCAGTTCAATCTCCAGCCTCGAAGGAGGCAAGCCGCTGTCTTTGAGCGCCCGCTTCACCTTGGCCACAAGGTTACCTTGCTGAAGTTCGATTGCTGAAATGTTAACCGCGACCGCCGCATCATTGGAGAACTGCATGGCTTCCACGCATGCGCGGCGCAGAACCCATTCGCCGATAGCGCAGATTTGACCGGTCTTCTCGGCAATAGGAATGAACTGATCCGGATTGATCAAACCGCGAAGGGGATGCCGCCAGCGGACAAGAGCCTCGAACGTCACTGGCTGCGAATCCGAGAAAGAAAAAATCGGCTGATAGTGCAAAACGAATTCGTCGCGCTGGATCGCAAGATCCACGTCCTGCTGGAGTTCGTGATCCTGTTCCGGGGACATCTCCATGCCGTTTTCGAAGAAGCGAAAGTTGCCGCGCCCTTCAGACTTTGCGCAATAGAGAGCCACATCGGCATGCTTGAGAAGCTCGGAATTGTCAGTCCCATGAATAGGAGCCATGGAAATGCCGATGCTGGTGCCGACGCTGGCTTCCTTGCCGAACAGGATAAAGGGACGTGATGCCGCCGCGACGATGCCTTCCGCCAGCCGGTTTGCCTCCCGCACAGCATTTTTTCGCACGACCTGGATCACCGCGAACTCGTCGCCGCCGAGGCGCGCCACCATGTCCTGCGGACCGATCAGTTGCAGCAGGCGCTCCGCGAAAGCCGTTAAAAGGGCATCTCCACTGGCATGCCCCATCACGTCATTAACGGCCTTGAAGCGGTCGAGATCAAGAAGCATGAGATTGAAACGAAGGCCGTTGCCCAGTTCGCCGATATCGCCATCCAAGCGCTTGCTGAAGAAAGCCCGGTTTGGCAGCCCTGTCAGCGGATCATGATGGGCAAGATGCTCCATCTGTCTTGCAACATCGCGCATCACGCGCAGATTTTCCCGCTCGACAACGGCCTCGCGCACCTTCTCGATTGCCACCGCAACGCGACCGATCTCGTCATTGCGTCCTTGAAACGGCGTGACCGACTGAGTGTCGTCATGAGCGATTTTCGTCAAAGCCTCGATCAAGGAGGGGACCGGCATGAAGACCTTACGCATCAGAACCGTAACGATTACGCCTGTAGCGACAAGGATGGTTACTAAAAGAATGAGAGAGTTACGCAGAAGCTTCGTTTGCGTTTCGAACAGATCGGAAGCTTTGCCGATGGTTGTTACCACTCCGCCCTGAAGGCGCCCCGCCTGATCGACAACCGGAACATAGGCAATATAATACTTAACGTCGCCCAGTTCGGCGAAACCGACGTAAAAACGATTGAGTGTCGCGCCTTCGGTCAACGTAAGCGGTATTCTGTTGGCTTCCCCCATCGCATCCGCAGAGCTGACAAAAACATGACTTGCCGCGTCATTCTGGAAAATCCAGATGTTGTTCTTGGTTTGCGCGGCTGCGAGGGCAAGGACATCGCCCGGATTAAAACCCGTGTCGAGGATCGACGCTTCGTCACCAAGCGGCCTGTCACTTATGATTTTGACGATCTGCCCGTCCTGGTCGCTTTCTATGGAAATGAACGTGTAGATCGTGCGGATGGACGAACTCGTCACCTGCGCGTTGAGCTCGGCCTGTCGATGCCATTGATCGCGCGAGTCTCTCTCGACCATGATCCAGCCGACAGCAGCGCCGACAAGATAGGCGAGGACGACGCTGGAAACGAGAAAAAGAGTTATCTTCCAAAATAATGACTGGTACCAGACAATTCTGGTCGGTCGTGCTGGAGCAACTGCCTCGAAATGGTGCGGACTCTCGGCGCTCAAGGGCTTCTGACTTTCACGTTGTCCTCTTACGAGGGATAAACCGGGCCAACTTATCTTCTAGCGTCTCGACACGTCGCAGGTTGAGAGCCGCACTGTTGGCGAAGATAGTAAAGATATCCTGCCATCCACCGACATGATTTGACGGCATGGCTAAAAAAGAGAAAACAGCTTGGTCGGAATGGATTATTCGTTGCGTCGTTGGATCTAAAAGCCCTGTTACGGTGGCCGCGATCAAGAAGAGACTGCCCTTTGGGCAGGCAGGAAAAAACAGCACATGGCAATATTGAAATTCATCGATCGATCGAAGAACAATGGTGGCGCGGTCGCAAAATACGCAAGCTCACTTCTGCATCCTTACTCCATTGAGGTGACACCGCGTACCGCAGCAAAGATCGACGATTTTTCAGCTCTTCTGCCCTCCGGAACACGCGTGTACATCGCCCATATCGCTGGCACATCGATCAGCGACATGGTCGCCACCGCAAGGCGGCTGCGTGAGGATGGCTTCGCCGTCATGCCACATTTTCCCGCACGCAGCATTCCCGACGTGCCGACACTGGAAAGCTGGATCTCGCTCTACCGTAACGAGGCCGATGTGACGGAGGCGCTTCTGCTGGGTGGAGGAGAAACGCGTCCGGTCGGCACTGTCGAGAGTTCTATTCAGCTACTGGAAAGCGGACTGTTCGACAGATATGGATTCAAACGCCTGCATGTCGCAGGCCACCCGGAAGGAAGCCGCGATATCGATCCGGACGGAACGACGCGCAATGTCGACAGCGCATTAAAGTGGAAGACGGATTTTTCCGGTCTGACCGACGCCCACATGGCGATCGTAACGCAGTTCGGCTTCGATCCGACCGTCATCACAACATGGGCTGAACGTGTTGCCGAAGCAGGAATCACACTTCCCATTCATGTGGGAATTGCGGGCCCAGCGAAACTCCAGACCCTGATCAAGTTCGCGCTCTCCTGCGGTGTCGGCCCTTCGCTGAAGGTCTTGCAAAAACGAGCACTGGACGTGACGCGGTTGATGCTTCCATACGAGCCGGGCGACATGGTCGGCGCGCTGACGGACTATGTCCGCGACAATCCTCAGACACTGATATCCCAGTTCCATCTCTTTCCACTGGGTGGCATCGAACCTGCGGCCAGATGGGTGGCCGACAATACCATCACCCAGCCGCGACCAGCGACCGCTACCTTGTGAAGGAGCGTTTACAGACCGGCTGTCGATGACAATAACCGAGAACTACGCTTCAGACGAAGCGAAGGCCGCCCCCAGGACTGCGGCTCCGACAAGGCCCGGCTCTATCGCACATTCAGCGCGCACCACGAGCGGCCGCTGAAACTTGCGGAGAATTCTGGCCTTCACGGCGCGATCAAGAGCCTCGATCAGCGGCATTGAATTTGACAGGCCGCCGCCGACCGGAACGATCGTCGCGCCAGTCATATTGACGACGAGCGCCAGTGGCGCGGAAAGAATGTCGATATAGACGTCTATCGTGCGGGCTGCATCTACATCGCCGGTCTGCCAGGCGTCGAGGATGTCTTCCGCCTTCAACTCGGAGCCCGCCAGATGACGATGCAGCTTTTCCATGCCACGAGCACTACCGATGGCGTCCACACATCCATCAAGCCCGCATCCACAAGCAAAGCGAGGTAGTTCCACAGGCGGATTTCCAGCGCGGGTGGCGGCAACCGGGCCATGACCCCATTCGCCGGCAAAGCCGCCTGCGCTATTGATAAGCTTGCCATCCACAACGAGACCGCCGCCGACGCCCGTTCCCAGAATAGCGCCAAAAACCACCCGATGCCCGCGCCCGGCGCCCGCACCGTATTCGGCGAGCGCACAGCAATCGGCATCATTAGCAATCAGAACCGGAAGGCCAAGAGCGGCTTCCAGATCTGCTCGCAGAAGACGCCCATGGGCGCAGGGAATATTGGCGATAACGGCGCGATCAGTATCGGGATCGATAATGCCCGCAATCGAAAGCGCCACACAGGTCGGCGTCTCGCCAATCTCGTCGATCACGTCTTTCAACACGCCGATGAAGGCATCGAAATCATGGATTGGCGTTTGTCGCCGGGCCACGGGACGAACATCGTCAACCGCCCACGCGCCGGCGCCCTTGATGGCCGTGCCGCCGATATCGAAGCAGACGATCACGCAGCAACCCCTTTTGCAAAATCTTCGCCATAGGCGCATCTACCGCCAATAAAAGTCGCTCTCAGGGTCAGGTCCTCTTGCAGCACGAGCAGATCCGCATCCATTCCCACTGCGAGAGTGCCTTTCGTTGCGCAGCCGATGGCCTCGGCCGGATAAAGCGAGGCCATGTTCAAAGCGTCAGCCAAAGACAGGCCAAGATGCTCATGAACGAAGCGCACACAAGACAGCATGTCGATATCGGCACCGGCAAGCGTACCATCAGCGAGGGTCAATCGTCCGCCCCTGCGAAAGACCTCACGGCCATTCAGCAGGAAGCCCTGCTCGTCGGTGCCGATGGTCGACATAGCGTCGGTCACCAGGAATATCCGAGCCGGCCCCTTCTTTGCGGCCAGAGCAACTTGCATGACCATCGGATCCACGTGAAATCCGTCGGCGATAAGGCCGCAGGACAAGCGGCCATTGGCGAGCGCGACGCCAACGAGACCCGGCTCGCGGTTCTCCATCTGACTCATAGCGTTGAAGAGATGCGTGGCCATCGACGCCCCGGCCGAAACATAGGGAAGAATGTCGCGCGCCTTGGCATTGGTATGTCCGAGACTGACGACATATCCTGCCTCAACCAATGCTGTGACGTCGCCAGGAGAAACACTTTCGGGAGCGAGCGTGATGAGGGCCTCGCCAAAACGTCCCGCATGTTCCACAAGAAAACTGAGATCGGGCTGTTCAAGCGGGCGGATCAAGGATGGATCGTGGGTTCCCTTGCGCGCCACCGAGAGATGGGGGCCTTCCAGATGCAAACCGAGATAGCCGGGCACCTTTTGCGAATATGCGGCAATACCGGCCTCGACCGCTCTCGCACGGATTTCGGCTGTATCGGTGATGACGGTGGGAAGAAGAGCCGTCGTGCCGTAAGCTGCATGCGCTGAACAGATGGTGCGAATGCCGTCGAGATCAGGCTGGTTGTTCAGCAGCACACCGCCGCCACCATTCACCTGAAGATCGATGAAGCCTGGAACGAGGAGGCTACCCGCCACGTCACGCCTTTCGATTGAAGGCGAAAGATCGGCCTGCGCCACAATGGCTTCGATGCGACCATTGCTCACGACCAACGCTTGCCCCTCAAGGAACCCGACGCCGTCAAAAACCCGACCGCCGCACAGTGCAAATGAACCACTCATCGTGTTTCCGTGACCTTTTTGAGCGCAACCGGCCTATCGGGATCGAAGCCGCGCGCGAGAGAGAGGACCTCGACCATGCTATAATACGGAACGATCAACGCCAGCGCATCGGTCAAAGGATGGCCCGTTTCGACAAAAGGCAGAACGGTGGCGCCTTTACCCTGATCTGATGTCAGATAGACATTGGCATTCTTGGTCACGAGACCCGACGCTGTCTGGGCAATCGACGCCTCTGCCTTGTCGCGCGCGGCAAAGGCAATCACGGGGAAGCTTTCTGCCACCAGCGACACTGGACCATGCAGAACCTCGGCCGATGAGTAGGCTTCCGCGTGTAGCTCGCATGTTTCCTTACATTTCAGCGCCGCTTCCATTGCAATGGCGAGCGCCGGGCCGCGACCGAGCATGTAGAGGGATTCGGCCTTGACCAAAGGTTCGACCAGCACACTCCAATCGAGTGACAGCGCTTTGTCGAGATGATCAGGGAGCGCTGCCACAGCTTTTTTCAAGGTGGCCGAACCGCTCCACTCGCTCAAAACAGCAAGACCGGCAACAATCGAATTGACGTACGACTTCGTGGCTGCCACCGCGATCTCCGGTCCAGCCTGAATGTTGACAGCGATGGAAGCAGCATCTGCGAGAGGAGATGGTGTCGTATTCACCAGCGAAACGGTCAATGCGCCACCTGCCTTAGCGCCTTCAAGCATGGCAACGATGTCCGGGCTCGCCCCCGACTGAGATACCGCAAAGGCTGCAGCACGTTGCAAGCGAAGCGGCGCCTGATAAATCGACGCCAGCGATGGGCCGAGTGAGGCGACCGGTAGGCCAAGCTCGAGCTCTATCGCGTATTTGAGGAAATAGGCCGCATGATCCGAAGATCCTCGGGCAATGGTGACGACACATGCGGGATCACGCGCGGCAAGAGCGCTTCCTGCCCGTGCCACATCGTCTTTTCCACGATCCAGCAGCCGGGCGACAGCCTGTGGAATTTCATTGATTTCGCGTCGCATCATAGTCGTCATCAGTAAAGCCCTTATGTTTTTGATCAGGCGCCGATCGTAAGTTCCGCGACGAGGTCATAAGCGTCGCTGCGATAAAGCGCTGTGGAGACCTCCATTACGCGCCCGGTGTTCAGATAGGCGATGCGCTGCACTGAAAGGGCTGCGGAGCCGGGAGCGACCTCCAACAGTTCGCTCTCGTCATCCCGCAGCAGAACGGCGGAAATTCTTTGATTGGCCCGAACTGGACGAATATCCCGAGTTGCGAGGGCCAGATACAGCGATCCCTCGACCTGCTCCGGCTCCGGCAGAAGATCGTCGGGAAGGCTTGTCCTCTCAAGCGCAATGGGCGTATCGTCGGCAGTGCGAAGGCGAAGGATTCTTGCGACGCGCGCGCCTCCCGAAAGGCCGAGCATCATGGTTTCCTCTGGTGTTGGAAAATACAGTCCGCGCTCCAGCCAGCGCGAGCCCGCCACCATTCCCCTGCGGCGCATATCCTCGGTAAAGGAGGTGAGCCGCGTCAACGGCTGCTGCATTTTCGGCACAGGCTTGGTGACGAAAGTGCCGGAACCGCGCCTACGCACGAGGAGCCCCTGCTCGACCAAATCGTCGATTGCCTTGCGTACGGTCACGCGGCTGATGGCCGCAGCATCGGCGATATCTCGCTCGGCCGGTAACGCATCCCCATGCTTCAGGCGTCCGCTGGACACAGCATCTTCGATCAGACGCCGCAATTTCTGATAAAGCGGCCCGCCCCTTAATGCCTGCAATTCACCAAACGGCAAATCACCGTCCATTGCGCATCTCCGTTCCGTGTCTGTCGATATCGGCGCGCCCTTTGCAAAAGACACACAGCGCAGACACCATACCAAAATAGATACCAATACAAATCCACCTTGGCAAGGCGCGGGGATAATCCATCAATTTTGCTGAAAAACGAACGTTTTCAATGATGAACATATGTTCCAGACGTGGAATTCGAGAAATTTTTATTCCACAGTGGACACGCGGTATTTTTTTGGTATTAGATATTAACAATCATGACTGACCTGCGGGAAACCGAAAGTGGTCGGCGAAGGGGAAATGCCCAAGACTTCAGTGTTTCGATCAATCCGCTCATGCTCAACATGCATGAGTTGGACAAGCATAACCACCGCGTGAAAATTATTTTCATAGCGGAAGTCAAACGCGGTTTTTCTGATTGACCATCAGGAAGATTTGCAAGAGGCTACGAAAATAAATTACGAAAAGGGGAGCTTTAAGGCCATGAAAGTCGCGATAATCGGACTCGGGTTCCGCCTTGGCTATCTCGGCCAGGTCTTCACGGAGATCGATCCTGATTTTGAGATCGTTGCCCATGTCGATCCCGAGCCGGCAGGCTTGAAGCAGCTTGAAGCAGAAAACATTTCCGCCGGCCGCCGTTACGAAACCCCGCAGGAGATGATCGCGAAAGAGACTTTCGATCTTCTTATGATCGGCTCGCCCAATACATTCCATCTTGAACATATTCGCATTGGCCTCGAAGCTGGCCTCAAGGTCTTCACGGAAAAGCCCATCGTCACGACGATCGAAGAGAGCTTCGAGCTTGCTCGGTTGCTGAACCAGTATGGCCAGGACCACCTGATGGTCGGTCTCGTTCTCCGTTATTCGCCGCTTTACCGCGACCTGCGACAGGCACAGGCGCAAGGACTTCTCGGCGATATCGCCTCGATCGAGGCCTCCGAGCATATTGCTCCCTATCATGGCGCGTTCTTCATGCGAGACTGGCGCCGATACGACAAGCTGGCAGGCGGCTTCATGCTGGAAAAGTGCTGCCACGACCTCGACCTTTACAACGGCGTGATGGGCGTGCGCCCTCGTTATGTATCGAGCTTCGGCGGACGTCGCAGCTTCGTGCCGAAAAACGCTCCGCAAAATAGCGGCGTCAACGATCTCGATGTCTACTTCCGCAAGCCGAGCGGCTGGATGGGCGCCGACAAGGTGTTCGACAGCGATGGCGATATCATCGACTTCCAGACGGCAATCGTCGAATACGAAAACGGTGCGTCACTGGCATTCCACACCAACCTGAATGTGCCCGACGAATTCCGCCGCTTCTGCGTCGTCGGCGCAAAAGGCATGGCTGAAGGCGATTTCGTCCGCGGCTTCCTCGACGTTCACCGCGCTCATGACAGCGCCAAGCTGATCGGAAACACCTATCAGGCACCGTCGGTGAAGTCGCACCATTACGGCGCGGATGAACAGATGGCAGCCGATGTGTTCGCCCACGTCACGACAGGTGCAGCACTTCCGGTATCGGCGCTCGACGCCATTGAGGCTGGCATTCTGGCGATCGCCATGGATGAGGCACGCGCCGCCCGCAAGGTCGTCGATCTCGCACCCGTCTGGACAAAATACGACGCCTGCCTTCACGGCACCGAAGACGCGCAAAAGCGCTCCGCCTGATGAGAGGGTGATCATGGACACCAGACGAAGCGCCGTTTTCTTCGCTTGGCTGCTTTTGGCGCCAGCACTTCTTTATGTTCTTGCCGTCGTAGCTTATCCGCTCGTCGATACCTTCATTCTTTCGTTTACCGACGCATCGCTGAAGAAGGCCACCAACTGGGTCGGCTGGACCAATTACGACAAGATTTTCAACGCTACGTTCGCGGAAGTTATTATCCGCACTTTCATCTGGACGTTCTTCTCGGTCGCCATCAAGATGATCATCGGCACCTTCGGCGCCACAATGTTGAATGCTGCAGTGCCGGGCCGCGCGATTTTTCGCATCCTGACCATGCCGCCATGGATCGTTCCGATGGCGATCGGCATCTTCATGTGGGGCTGGATGTATAATGGTCAGTTCGGCATGATCTCAGGCATGCTTCAGCGTGCAGGCCTTGTCGACGGACCGATCGCCTTTCTGGCGCAGGGTTCCACCGCATTCTGGGCAACCGTCATCACCGACGTTTGGATCGGCGTGCCGATGGTGACGCTCTATCTCCTCGCTGCCATGCAGGCCGTTCCGCAGGATCTCTACGAAGCTGCATGGGTGGATGGTGCCGGACGTTTCTATCGCTTCCGCCGCATTACCCTTCCGCTGCTGGTTCCGTCCATGATCACCATGTCGATGCTCTCGTTGATCTCGACATTCAACTCCTTCGACATCATCTGGATTTTGACGCGCGGTGGCCCGAATGGCGAAACCACGACGATGATCATCGATACCTATAAGACCGCGATCGGTTCTTATAAATATGGTGAAGGTGCTGCGCGCGCCGTGTTGATCTGCATCTTCCTGTCCATCTTCTGCATTGCCTACTTCCGCATTGTCAGCAAGCTATCCGCCGGAGACAAGCGATGACACCTCCTCCCGCACTGATCAACCGTTACAAATGGTACGAGATCCTCGCGATATATTGCGGCATCGCGCTTTTCTTGATTTTCGTGCTGTCGCCATTCGTCGAAGGCTTTCTGGTGTCGCTGAAGCCGCTCAGCCAGCTCTTCTCGTCACCCTATCGCTTCTGGCCAGAAAACGGCTCTTTCGAAGCCTATCGGACGATGTGGGTCAGCGTGCCTGGCTTTGCCCGCTACATTTTCAACTCGTTCTTCATCTCCGGGATCGTCACAGTCATCGTCTTGGCACTGGTCATTCCGGCCGCCTATGCGTTTGCCCGCTTCGAGTTTCGCGGTAGCGGTCTGCTGCTTGGCGCGTTTCTCGCCGTCAACATGTTCTCAGGTGCGGTTCTGCTGATCCCGCTCTTTCGCCTGATGCGCTCGATTGGTGTTTTGAACACCTATTTGGCGATGATCGTGCCGGGCGTCGCCTTCCTTATCCCGTCGGCCATCTGGTTGCTGAGAACCTACATGATGCGCATTCCGCGAGAATTGGACGAGGCGGCCTATGTCGATGGTGCTGGCTACTTTTATACGCTGCGCCGCGTGATCATACCAATTGCGATGCCTGGCATCGTGGTCGTAGCGATCACCACCTTCATCGGTTCTTACGCGCAGCAGTTCATCTACGCACTCACCTTCAATTCGAAATCCGAATATATGCCTCTGCCAGTCGGCCTGTTTGCCTATTTCGGCCGCCAGGAGGTCATCTGGAACGAACTCATGGCCGCAAGTTTCGTCGGCATAGCACCGGCGATGATCGTGATCTTCTTCCTGCAACGCTATCTCGTCAGCGGCCTGACCGCAGGCGCGGTGAAACAATAAGATAACCACCAGAGAATGGGAGACTGACCGTGAATACCAAATTCAAGTTTACCCTTTACGCGCTGAGCCTTGCCGCCTCCACGGCACTGGGCGCCATGTCCGCACAGGCTGCCGGCCAGGAAATTTCCTGGATCTATTGCGGCGACAAGATCGACCCGATCCATGAGAAGTACATCAAGGAATGGGAAAGCAAGAACGAAGGCTGGACCGTCAAGCCGGAAGTCGTTGGCTGGGAACAATGCCAGGACAAGGCGACAACGCTTGCAGCATCGGGCTCTCCAGCAGCCATGGCCTATGTCGGCTCGCGCACGCTGAAGCAGTTCTCTGAAAACGACATGATCGTTCCTGTCCCGATGACGGACGAGGAAAAGAAGTCCTACTATCCGCACATCGTCGACACCGTCACGGTCGATGGCGAGCAGTGGGGCGTTCCGGTCGCCTTCTCCACCAAGGCTCTCTACTGGAACAAGGACCTGTTCAAGAAGGCGGGTCTTGACCCGGAAACGCCGCCGAAGACCTGGGAAGAAGAAATCGCTTTCGCCAAGCAGATCAAGGAAAAGACTGGCGTCGCCGGTTACGGCCTGCCTGCCAAGACCTTCGACAACACGATGCACCAGTTCATGCACTGGGTTTACACCAACAACGGCAAGGTCATCGATGGCGACAAGATCGTCATGGACAGCCCTGAAGTGCTGGCAGCTTTGAAGGCATACAAGGACATCACCCCTTACTCCGTTGAAGGCGCGACTGCCTACGAGCAGAACGAAATCCGCGCAATCTTCCTCGACGGCAAGGTCGGCATGATCCAGGCTGGTTCTGGTGCGGCTTCGCGTCTGCAGAAGACCGGCATCAACTGGGGTATTGCCACACTCCCGCTCGGCCCTTCGGCAAAAGGTCCAGGCACCCTGCTCATCACCGACAGCCTTGCCATCTTCAAGGGTTCGGGCGTGGAAGACAAGGCCATTGAATTCGCCAAGTTCATCACCTCTCCAGGTCCACAGGGCGAGTATGAGCTTCAGGGTGATGCCGGCCTGACACCGCTTCGTCCTTCGCCGAAGGTCGATGAGTTCGTTGCAAAGGATCCTTACTGGAAGCCTCTGATCGATGGCATCACCTATGGTGGTCCTGAGCCGCTCTTCACCGATTACAAGGGCTTCCAGAACACCATGATCGAGATGGTCCAGTCTGTCGTCACCGGCAAGGCTGAGCCTGAAGCCGCGCTGAAGAAAGCTTCGGCAGACCTCGAGCAGTACAAGTGATGCCGAACGAAGGGGGCGTTGCCTGACGCCCCCTTCGACACCACCGCAGGTGTCAAAACCCTTGCGGTAGAAGAAACAGCGCTGCCGAATGCACAGAATGCAAACGGCCCTCTGGAGACGATCGTGGGTCAGCTTCATCTCAACAACGTGAAAAAATTCTACGGCGACTTTGAAGTTCTCAAAGGCGTGCAACTTAATGTTCCGCATGGAGAATTCGTCGTTTTCGTCGGCCCATCAGGCTGCGGAAAATCAACGCTGCTGCGCATGATTGCTGGGCTGGAATCGATCAGCGACGGCGACATCGTCATTGATGGTATCCGCGTCAACGACAAGCCGCCCGTCGAGCGCGGCATCGCCATGGTTTTTCAGTCCTACGCGCTCTATCCTCACATGACGGTCTTCGAGAACATCGCCTTTCCATTGCGTGTGGAGAAGATGGCGGAAGATAAAATCCGCGAAAAGGTTCATGCCGTCGCCAAAATCCTCCAGCTCGAGCATCGGCTGGAGCAGAGACCGGGTATGCTCTCAGGCGGCCAACGCCAGCGCGTCGCCATTGGTCGTGCCATTGTCCGTGAACCGAAGATATTCCTCTTCGATGAGCCTCTGTCGAACCTCGACGCGGCTTTGCGTTCAGACATGCGGATCGAGTTGACGAAGCTTCATCGCCAGCTGAAAGCAACGATGATCTATGTGACACATGACCAGGTCGAAGCCATGACCATGGCGGACCGTATCGTCGTACTCAACGGTGGTTCTATCGCCCAGGTCGGTTCGCCGCTTCAGCTCTATCACAAGCCGGATAATCTCTTCGTTGCGGGCTTCATTGGCAATCCCAAGATGAACCTCCTGCCCGTCACCTGTGTGGAAGCTTCGGACACTGGCGTAACCATCGCCTACGAAGGCAAGCAGCTAACGGTGCCGGTTGCGCGCGGCCAGGTCCGCGCTGGCGATACGCTGACACTTGGTATTCGCCCGGAACACTTAAGCCTCGGCACCGGCGACATGACCATTACCACGGTGCCAACCGTCATCGAAAGGCTCGGCATCAATACGATTTCTTATTCCACACTCTCTTCCGGCCAGCAGTGGTGCGCCCTGCTTCCAGGCTCTGCACCGGTTGCGGTAGAGCAGCCCGTCTCGGTCGCGATCAACGGTGCGGATTGCCATCTGTTCGATGGCGAGGGCAATGCGCTGGAACGCCGCATCGACTGGAAGACACAGGAAATGCCTGTTCTAGCCTGAGCTTGGTTTCAAGGCGAATAGCAAAAATTTGAGAGTGTTTCCTTGTTCTTAGGGAACACCCTCACTTATGTCATCATGCGTATGGGCAACGAAAGAAACCCGCCACTGCCCTCGAATCCATGAACGACGTTTCAGGCCGCCTTGTGCCCATGCGGGTCCTGCAGGATTGGCCAGATGTCGCGCCGGACCCTGCGGTATGGATTCGTCGCAGGGTCGTTCGGATAAGGCTTGCCGGCGGAGCAATAGAGGATCTTCGACGCGATCTTGGAGAAAGCCGCGTAGAAATGGTTGGTCGACTTGATCAGCAGGATCTTCCTTGACAGAGGATCTATCCCAAGGGCTGTAAAGAGCGACGGATCGTAGCTTTGAACCCGCACCGTGCCCAGGATCACGTCGATGCCGTTAAAATGAATATGCGCTGCGTCGCCAAACGGGGCGATGCTGTCGCCAAACTTCATCTCAGCATTGGAGGCGACCTTCACCACCTTGACCAAGGCGTCGATCGGGTCACCGGTATTGGGTGCGGATTTTGCCCCGAAGCGCAACGGGATTTCAGCGCCCTCGCCTGCCGCCATGCAGATTTGCACTGCAATCGGATCCCAAACCAGACCGGCGGCAACACTTGAAGCACCCTGCGCCATCAGTTCCCGCAGGAGCACCGTGGCGTCACCGGCCGTACCTCCGCCTGGATTGTCCCACACATCGGCAATGACCACGGGTCCGTTAGAGGTATCCGCCTTCATCGCAAGCGCCACAGCCTCGGCCTCACCGATCTGCGGCATCATAAAGGTGCCACGCTTATCGAAGAGCTCAAGCCCGATCGAGCGCGCCAGGGCTTTCCCCTTGGCTTCATTGCCATCGGTGACCGCGATCGTCTTCGTTCCCATCTCCGGCACATCGCCCGCCATGAAGCCATGGATAACCGATAGCGACAGGACCTCTGGATCCTGCTTTTCCAGGGCAAACATGCGATCGACAATGCCGCGCATTGGCTCGCGCGAGGTCGGGAACACGTCGATCATGCGACAATCGAATACGGACATGATCGGTTTGACGCGACCTTCCAGCGTATCCACGGCGATCCGCCACAGATCTTCTGCGCGATCGACGAAGTCGGTATGCGGAAATTCCTTGAAGACGACGAAGAAGTTCACGGCATCGACGCGCTTCTGCGTCAGATGGCTATGCGGATCTAGTTCCGCGCAGACCAGAATGTCGGGTCCAACGATCTCGCGGATCCGCGCCAGGAGATCGCCCTCCGGGTCCAGATATCCATCCGCCACCATGGCGCCATGGAGACCCATCACCACAGCATCAACGGGCATAGCAGCCCGCAGCTGATCGAGAATTTCATCGCGCAAACTTTCGAACGCCTGACGGTTGATCAGGCCAGCAGGATCCGCCCAGGCAGCTGTTCCTTCGATCAGCGTCCATCCCTTTGTGGCACAAACGGCGCGTCCGACGGTAATCGGCGCTGTACAGAGGGTGGGCGTTGCTGGGTGCTGGCCCGGAGGGGCATATAGCGATTCCACGAACGCCCGCCTATCGATGCAGATTGGCGCGAATGTGTTGGTTTCTGTGGCGAGAGCCGCGGTAAAGATGCGCAAGGACTTGGGCCTTTTTGCTGAAGGGCGGGACGTTTACTGGCCCATAGGGTTTGGGAGATAACCGGTGAAGCCAGAAATCTTCCAGCGGCCCTCGTGCAGACGGCAGTAATAGAGCGTCTGCCACTTCATCACATCGACCGAGCCGTCGGGCTTCTTGATGCCGCCGTCGAACTTCTTGCGAACCAGCGCCGTATCACCGGAAATTTCGATTTCTTCCAGGGTCGTGGTGGTAAAGATGGCGGTGCGTGGATCTTCGCCGTAGCTTCCCTCGGCAAATTCGCGTGCCTGCTTCAACCACTCGTCCCGATAGGCGGGCAGATCAGGGAACGCCAGGGTCCATTTGTCCGGGTTCGGCTCGCGATTGCCGCTGATGCCGATAAACCCCTCTTCAACGAAATCGCCAGCGACCATCGACCAGTCTGCGGCCAGAAACGCATCAATATCGCGCGGCACAAGCATTTCCCATATGGAATGCCGCGCAGCATCCGAGGCAGGAAACGGATTGAGAAAAGGATCGCGCATCCGAAGGCTCCGTATCTAAATTATTTTCATGACAACCAAAAAACTCTGGCAAAAATCCGTTTTCTATGGTCACTTGTCAATGAATAACGAAAATAATTTGCAAGAGCCGTCACATGAGCATCAAACGATACGGCGCTGAGAAGTCCGGCGCAGGTGGACAAACCCTTCCTTTTGCACGCGCCGTCGAAGCGGACGGCTGGCTGCATGTTTCCGGCCAGGTCGCCATGGAAAATGGCGAAATCATTTCCGGCGGGATCATCGAACAGACTCACAAGACCATCGAGAACGTGATCGCCATTTTGCACGAAGCGGGCTATGGCGTCGAGCATGTCGTGCGCTGCGGCGTGTGGCTGGACGATCCGCGTGACTTCTGGACCTTCAATCGCATCTATCAGAGCTATTTCGGCGAACATCCGCCAGCACGCGCCTGCGTCCAGGCATCGATGATGGTGGACTGCAAAGTCGAAATCGACTGCATCGCCTACAAACCTAAGTCCTGAGCGCTGTCCAATGGATATCTTTGCGACCATCCAGGATGAGAGAGCGCAGTTTTCACCATCCGAACAGCGCATCGCGGAGATATTGCTGAACGAGTTCGACTTTGCCGTCGGCGCGTCGATCATAGAGCTGGCTGAAAAAGCGGATGTCTCTCCGCCGACCGTGACCCGCTTTTGCCGAAGGCTCGGCTGTCAAAACTTCGCCGATTTCAAGGTGCGTCTCGCTAAAACGGCGTTTGTCGGCGTGCGCTATCTGAACCCCGAGGCCAAGAGCACGTCGGCGGTCGATGTCGCCGAAGACATCATCACCAAGGCGCAGAACGCGCTTTTTATGGTTCACCGTGCGCTCGATCCACAGGTGCTCGATGCTGTGACCGAGCGGATCGCTGCCGCGACCATGGTCTATGCCTTCGGCTCCGGCGGCAATTCGTCCATGGTGGCGACGGAGTTGCAGAACCGGCTCTTTCGGCTAGGCACCCGCATCACCGCCAGCAACGATCATAATATGCAGCTGATGCTGACTGCGGCGGCCCAAGAGGGTGACGTGATCATCGGGTCATCCTTCTCGGGACGCAACCAGGAACTGATGCGCTCCTTCAAGCTGGCTAAAGAAAACGGCGTTCGAACCATCGCGCTCACTCAAGTGAAAAGCCCGCTAGCAAAGCTTGCGGATCATGTCATAGGCATCGATCTGCCCGAGGGCGATAACATCTATCGCCCCACCTCGACGCGCTTTGCCTATCTTGCGGTGATCGACGTAATCGCAAGCCTCGTCGCCTATAAGAACCGCAAACACTCCACCGTCACGCTGCGCCAGATCAAGCAGCAGTTGCTGGAGCATCGCGATGGCGGGGACGATCGCCAGATATTGGGAGACTGACGACATGACGACCCAGAAGCACATCGCCGTGGTCACGGGTGCTGCCGGCGATATCGGACGCGCCATTGCAGCCCGGCTAGCAGAAAGTCATGACCTGATCGCACTCGTCGATATCGACGTCCACGCGCTGGAAAACGCCGTGGCAACGCTTGGCGGCGGATCGTCTTACGTCGCTGTCGCGACGGATGTCACCAGCACGGACAGTCTCGCAGCTCTGGCGTTGCAACTCGAAAAGCTCGGCAAGGTCGTAACCCTCGTCAACAATGCCGGTGCAGCCCGTGCTGTCTCGCTGCACGACACGACGCCGGAAATCTGGCGAATGGATTCGAGCCTCAACCTGGAAGCTGCCTTCCTGACCTTCCGCGCTCTGGAGCGAGACCTCAAGGACATGCAAGGGTGCGTCGTCAACATTGCCTCCGTCAACGGCATGGCGGTTTTTGGCCATCCAGCCTACAGCGCCGCGAAGGCAGGCTTGATCCATCTGACAAAGTTGATCGCGGTCGAATATGGAAAATTCGGGATCCGAGCCAACGCCGTGGCACCCGGAACCGTGCGCACCCAAGCCTGGGAAGCGCGCGCCGAAGCCAATCCAAACGTCTTCGAAGACGTGAAACGCTGGTACGCACTGCGCCGCATCGCGACCACGCATGATGTCGCCAATGCCGTCCATTTTCTGGCAAGCGAACAGGCAGCGGCGATCACCGGCGTCTGCTTGCCGGTCGACTGCGGGCTGACGGCGGGCCAGGCTGAGCTGGCGCACACCTTCTCTCAATCCAAACACTACTGAACACGCATAAAATCAAGGGAACGACGATGAGCAAGACCGGATTTCGCCTCGAAAACGCATGGCATCCTATCGAAGGTGATGCGTCAGGCGGCTTCGCCTTTACCCTCATCAATCTGACAGACAAGCCGGTCAGCGACTTCAAACTCGCCTACACCGCGCTGACCCGCGTCATGGACAATCCGGTTTGCGAGAATGCGACCTTCCTGCTTCGCAACGCCAATTTCCACCAATACGCGCCGCCTTCTGGTTTCGTTCTGGAGCCGGGTGCGAGCTGGCGCTTTTCCGTGCGCGGCCTTTGGCGGCCTGCCAAGCACAGGACAGACGGAGCGAAATCCGCTTATCTGACATTCTCCGACAACACCCATCACACAATCGACGTTGCTGACCTGATGTTGGAAGGAAGGCCAAGTGAACCGCAAAAGCCGCTCCTGCCGGAAGGGCGTGTCACCGAGCCGTTTTCCCTTTTACCCTGGCCCAAGCAGGCGAATGTGCAAGCCGGTGACACGCCGGTTGCCATGTATCCGGCAGAGGGCAGCGCGCTTGCCGATGTGAAAGCAATGGACATTGTGCTCGGTCTCCATCGCCGCCTGTTTTCCGCGGCCCATCAACCGTTCTCGCTGGCCGCCGTTGAACAGGGCAAGGCTGTTCGTTTCCAGCAAAGCGATTCACTTGCCGCTGAAGCATATGCGCTCACATTCGCCGAGGATGAAATCCTGCTTTCCTTTGGCGGCGATGCCGGTCGTCAGTATGGCCTGACAGCGCTTGCACAGCTTCATGATGGTGCGCGCCGAAACGCCGCGCTCTTTCGCTTTCCCGGATCCGGCACCATCAACGACGAACCGCGTTACGGCTGGCGCGGATGTCATCTCGATGTGTCGCGCCAGTTTTCTCCGGTGTCAGACGTGCTCCGTCTCATTGATATTCTCGCCTGGTACAAGATGAACGTGTTCCATTGGCATCTGACCGATGACGAGGCGTGGCGCTTTGAGGTTCGTGCCTATCCGCAATTGACCACCGTCGGCGTCAGACGTGGACCGGACGAGCCTATGCTGCCGCAGCTTGGCAATGCCGCCGAACCAGTGGAAGGATTTTATACCCAGGCCGACGTTACCGCCATCATCGCCCATGCGACCGAGCTCAATGTCGAAGTCGTGCCGGAAGTCGACATCCCCGGTCACAGCACGGCCATTCTCGCCGCTCTTCCCGAACTGGTCGATGGACAGGAAGCACCGGACAGCTATCGCTCCGTTCAAGGCTTCCCGAACAACGCGCTCAATCCTGCGATCGAAGAGACCTATGTGTTTCTCGGCAAGGTGTTCGATGAAATGGTCGAACTCTTCCCATCAAAGCTCATCCATATTGGTGGCGACGAAGTGGCCGACAACACCTGGATGGCCTCACCGCTCGCCCGCAAGCTGATGGAGAAGGAAGGGCTCGACGGGACCTTCGGGCTCCAGAGCCACTTCATGAAACGCATTCAGAAAATGCTGGCCGACAGAGGCCGCAGCATGGCAGGTTGGGACGAAGTTTCCCACGGTGGCGGCGTCAATCCTAACGGTACCTTGCTGATGGCATGGCGTGCACCCGAAGTCGGCGTTGAGCTTGCTAAAGAAGGCTACGACGTGGTGATGACGCCGGGACAGGCTTATTATCTCGACATGGTGCAGGACGAAGCCTGGCAGGAGCCCGGCGCCAGCTGGGCCGGGACCGTCCCACCCCACCACACCTATCACTACGAGGCGGTGGGCGATTTTCCCGAAGACCTGAAGCCGCGCCTTCGTGGCGTACAGGCCTGCATCTGGACCGAACATTTTCTCAACCGCGACTACTTCAACCATCTGGTCTTCCCGCGCCTGCCAGCAGTTGCGGAAGCCGCATGGACGCCGCGTGAGCGCAAGGATTGGGATCGCTTCTCGGCGCTCGTGCGCCTCAGCCCTACGCTGTGACAGGAGACATTTCGATGGTGTTACGCATAGCAGTCGGCGGCATTCATACGGAGTGCTCCACCTATTCTCCGGTTCTGATGCAGCCGGAGGATTTTCGCGTGTTGCGCGGCGACGATTTGACGGGCGCGGAGTATTTCAGCTTCCTGCCAACCGAGGATGTGGAAATCCATCCACTCCTTCACGCCCGTGCAATCCCAGGCGGGCCGGTCTCTCGCGCTGCTTATGAAGGCTTCAGAAAAGAGTTTTCCGAAAAGCTGCTGGCGACCCTGCCCCTTGATGGTCTTTACCTTGCCATGCATGGCGCAATGAATGTCGAGGGCATGGACGATGCCGAAGGCGACTGGATTGCTAATGCGCGCTCTATCATCGGGCAGGATATTCCGCTCGCCGTCAGCTACGATCTGCACGGAAACGTCACCCAGAAGATCGTCGATCAAATCGACATCTTCGCGGCCTACCGTACAGCCCCGCATATCGATGTGCGCGAAACGATGGAACGGGCCTGGTTGATGCTCGTCCGGACGCTGAAAACGGGAGAAAAGCCAGGTGTCGCCTGGGCGCCGATCCCGGTTCTCCTGCCGGGCGAGAAAACCTCGACCGAAGACGAGCCGGCCAAATCGCTCTACCACCGCCTGCCGGAGCATGACCGGATCGATGGTGTGTGGGATGCCAATCTCATGGTCGGCTATGTCTGGGCGGACGAGCCCCGCGCGACGGCCTGCGCCGTGGTGACGGGCTCCGATTATCAGGCGGCAAAGCGAGCGGCGGAAGAGATTGCGTTTTCCTACTGGCAGGCAAGGCAGGAGTTTCGCTTCGGTCCCGTCACCGGTGACCTCGACGATATGCTCGACCTGGCTGAAAAGGCCGACACGAAGCCGGTCATTCTTGCCGATTCCGGGGACAACCCTACCGGTGGTGGCGTTGGCGATCGTGCCGACGTGTTGAAATCGCTCATCATTCGTGGCTTCGAGGGTGCCGTGATTGGCGGCATCACGGATCGCCCGGCGGTAGAGGCCTGCTTCGCTGCAGGCGTCGGCAAGACGCTGAGCCTCAAGATCGGCGGCTCGCTGGACCCGGCCAGCCCCTTTATTGAAGTGGGAGCAGAGATCATCAGCCTTGACGACCCAGGGCCCGCCGCCGAACGGCAGGCAGTGGTGAAGATTGGCGGCAACACCCTCATTCTGGCCGCACGTCGTCGCCCCTACCACAATATCGCGGACTTTACCCGCCATGGCATAGATCCCGCCAAGCTGAGGTTGCTGGTGGTAAAATCCGGGTATCTGTCGCCGGAGCTTCAACCCCTTTCCAACCCGAACCTGATGGCTCTGACGGATGGCGTCATCAACCAGGATATCGAGAAATTAACGTCAGAGCGCAGGGTGCAACCGATATTTCCTTTCGCTAAGGATTTCGATTATACCCCGGTTGCAAATGCCTCGGCGCGATGGCGTTAATACCCTGAAAGCAGGGTAAAGACGCCGGCGGCCAGATCATTTTTCGCGCCCGATTATAGCCGAGCGCTCCATACTTCATCGATCCTGCGTGTTCGCAGGCTGACCCTGCTACTGGACGATCCATGCTGTCGGCACTGCCTTTCGTTTATCGACATAGCCAGCTGCGGCTTTCTGCTGCGGGCATATTCGTCTTTGGGTTTACCGGGGCAGCGACCGCGCCCTACATGTCGCTGATTGGCATTCGCGAACTCGGCCTGACGGATGCCGGGTTCTCGATCCTGAGTTTCGTTGCTGCGCTCGTCAACGTTTCGGCCAGCATCAGCATGGGCATCCTTTCGGACCGGCTCGGACATTACAAGCTACCCATTCTGGGAGCCTGCATATCCGGTGTCTTGGGATATGGCGTGGTCTTCGCCTTTCCCACCATCTGGACTTTCGCGCTAGCTCTGCTCATTCCAATCCCGATCTATGGCGCGCTCAATTCTCTGATTTTCGCCTATGTGCGTGCAAGCTGTGTCAGCATGCCGCCGCGAGAACTGATCGCCGTCAACTCCGCCGTACGTGCCGCGATTTCGCTGTCCTGGGTGCTGGTTCCAGGCATCGTCGGTTACGCCCTGGCTGGCAGAACCAGTATGCTTCCCGCGTTCCTGTTGGCAGCGCTCGCATGTGCCTTCTGCTTCTTTCTCTTTGCTCAGTTCATGAGAGAGGAAAGCATAGCGCATACCGAACGAACGGAGCCTGGCTATGCCTTTCTCGCATCCATTCGCCATCTCGGATCAAGCGCAATCTGGCCCTTCGTACTTGCCATTGCGCTGATTTCGTCGACGCTCCATGTCAACGGCATTGTCCTACCGCTGGTCGTGACAGGAAAGGCGGAAGGCCAACCTTCGGATGTCGGCGCAATCGTCGGTATCGTTGCGCTTCTTGAAATCATCTTTATCTTCTTTTGGGGTTGGGTCGAAACCAAGACGTCGGCGGCCGTCGCCATTGGTGCAAGTGCGCTCATCTATTGCGTTTATATGCTGGGCCTTGGATTGGCGAGCGACCCCATGACGGTCTATCTCCTCACCCCGCTGTCCGGTCTTGGGGCAGCTGGCATCATTTCCCTCCCAATTACCTATCTGCAAAATCTGATCGCAAAACGTGCAGGTCTTGGGAGCTCTCTGATTGCCGTCAACATTTTTCTAGGCGGAGGTTTGAGCTCGTTGCTCTTTTCTGCTGGGACCGCTCTCAGCGATTATTCTCACACGGCGATGCTCGGCGCCTTTGCGGGTTTGTGCGGCGTGACATTGCTCGCATTTCTCCACAACCGTCCGCCCGCGCGAAAAGCGGAATCGATTTTCGCAAGTCACGATATCTAGAGTAAAGAGCATAGAATGTCCGTTGTGCATCCAACACGACGGACGTCACTTTGACGACACCAGAAGGAAAGTGAACATCATGGCTGATCGAAGCGGGCGGTTGCTCGAAATCTGCGTCGATAGCGCAGAGGGTCTCGCCGCAGCCATCGAAGGTGGCGCTGACCGCATCGAACTCTGCTCGGCACTTGGCGTCGGTGGACTGACCCCGCCCTATGGTCTGATGCAATATGCGCAGCGCATCAGTCCGATCCCGGTCTATCCCCTGATCAGACCGAGGGCCGGCAACTTTGTCTATGATGCCTCCAATGTCGCCATCATGGAAGCCGACATTGCGCAGGCACGTGACCTTGGGCTGCCGGGTGTCGTTATCGGTGCCACTACCAACGATCGCAAACTGGACCGGCGGGTGCTGGAAAGATTGATCGGAACCTCAAAGGGTCTGGATATCACTCTGCATCGGGCTTTCGACATGGTGGACGATGCGGTCGAAGCGCTCGAAACCGCAATTGAACTTCGCATATCGCGCATTCTCACCTCCGGAGGCGCAAGAAGCGTGTCACTTGGCATAGCAACTATCCAAAGGCTGGCGGAACAAGCAGCCGGACGCATCGCCATCATGCCGGGTGGCGGCGTCAGCGTGGAACTGGTGCCCGAGCTTCTTGCGTCATCCGGCCTCAATCAAATCCATGCCTCCGGTAGCGCCTCATCGAACGAAGAGGAACTCCTGGTGGAATTCGGCTTTGCGCCGCAACAGCGCAGACGAACAAGCGCTCAGGTCGTCCGGGCTTTAAAAACCGTCCTTTTGGAGAGTTGAAGCAGCTCGTTACAAAACGTTGCGCGACGAGCATCAGGAGGAAGAGGCTGCCAGATCGACCTCATCCCTGAGGGGAGATGCGACGGCACGATTGGAACGCTTGGCAATATAGAGCGCCTCGTCAGCACGCTTGAAGACCGGATCTGGCGAGGTTTCTCCGTTCAGCACCCTGCTTATTCCATAGGATGCGCCCACCGTCATGATCGTCCCGTGGACCTCGTAAGGTTTGGAAATCAACGCCGCGATCTGCTTGCATCGTATCTCAGCCTGCTCTTCCACAACCCTCGGCATCATCACGGCAAACTCGTCGCCTCCCAACCGGAAGCAGATATCGTCCTTCCCGCATCCGGCGCGCAGCCGTTCCGCGACCTGTTTCAGAACGTCGTCTCCATCAGCATGTCCGAAGCGATCATTGATTGCCTTGAAACCATCGAGATCGATACAGACGATGGTCAGCGGCCCTTGCTGCAACAGTCGGCTGAACTCAGTCGAAACGAGAGTTCTGTTTGCAAGACCGGTCAGGAAATCATGTGTCGCTGCATGACGCATCCGACGTTCGGCATCCAACAACATCTTCAATGCCTGGCGCGATGTTAAAATAGCGAAAATGCAACTCGCGACAAAGATGCAGAGAGTCACCGCTGCGATTGGAAGGGATTGACGAAGCAGATCGTGCGCCGGACTATCCGCGTGCCATGACAAAACCTGCACCTGGCCATTTGGTGCAGTCGCTATTTCCACGGAGGCGCGCCCAACCTTTACCGAGGCTGCGGGTTCGACCGTCGCATCGTCGAGCATGAAGCGCTCACCGAAAAACGTCTGAAGGTTGCCCGCAATGGGAATCGCCGAGACGAGAATAGGAGCGTGATCCGTAGTCGGAGCCACCGTTCCGATATCTGCCTGGAAGAGGCTGGCGGTCAACAAAAGGGCATCATCGCCAACGACCTCCATCCTGCTGAAAGCGATCTTGGCGGGAATGCCCTGTTTCTTTGGTTGATGCTCGTGCACGCGAACGAGATCCACAAGCGGACGAGCCGCCGCCACGAGGGCATCAGGGCCTCTCTTTAAAAAAGAGTGGTCGCTAAAATCATCCGCCGTCTTGGCATAGATGATCTTGTCGCTGCCATCGATTACGACGAGAGAACGAACGCTCGACGTGCCCAGAATGGACTTGCCGAGATTGCGCTCCGCCCAGTCGAGATCAAAGTTATTGTTAAGCTTTTCAATCGCTTCATCCCAGATTGTCCAGGATGTCAGCGCCACTTCCGTGTCAAAAATCCACGTCGCGACATTGCGCCTGACAAGCGTTTCCTGACGTTCACGCGCCTCCGCATCCAGCCGTGTCGCACCGAAGTAAAGAACAGTGGCAAGGCCGAGCAACAACAGCCCCACAATAATGGCGATGGGGCCGATAAACCTGGCATGATTGAAGCGCATCGTCATAGGAAATTCCGTTTGCAACACGCAACAAATCTATATCAGCGACCCTTCACGGACTGTTATCGGTCGGAACGATAATCTGGAAAGGGTTAAGCATTTACGCGTTAGCCCTGCGCAGTTCGGCATCGAGCCAAGAAATCGCCCTAATGAAGAATATCCTTGCAACCAGTTCGCTTTCAGTGACGAGAGAGACGGGTCGGATGACCCGCTCACACACCCGCCTCTGACATTATCGCGCGGCCCGCTGTTTTCCTGGTGCGAGATCGGCCACATCGGCAACGATCGCAGCCGCCTCGGTCTGGAGAACGTCTTTGGCATTCTTGCGCGCATTTTCGAGCGCGAGGTTGGCGCTGAGGCTGCGCTCATTTGCCTGAAGACCATCATCTTTCGGAAGGACGTCTCCACCTTCATCCTGACGCGCCTTCAATTTGGCAGCCGCAGCCGCCATCTCCTTGCGACGCTCTGCCTCGTTGAGGGATATAGTCTTCTTTTCCCGCTCCGCTTTCAACTCTACCACATCGGCGACAAAGCGCTGATAGTCCTTATCGTCTTTCACCCGCGCTTCGTGACGGCTTTCCAGCTGAGGCACGAGGCCGGCCATGTCGCCCAGTTTGCTGTACTTGGCGGGCTTGATCGTCGTCCAGGGCAATGCGTTATCGTAGCTCGATTCGCCCAAAGTCTTTGGGTCGAGCACGCCGGGGGTAGCGATATCGGGCGTCACACCGCGCAACTGGGTCGTCCCACCATCAATTCTGAAGAACTGCGCAATCGTAAGTTTGAGCTGGCCAAGCTCTGGCTCCTGCTTGCCCGCCACCTTGTCAAGATCGACCACCGTCTGCACAGTTCCCTTACCGAAGCTTGGATCACCGACGATCACGCCGCGGCCATAATCCTGGATCGCTGCGGCAAAAATCTCCGACGCTGAAGCCGACCCGCGATTGATCAAAACGCCGAGCGGTCCGTCCCATACCGGGGCAGCGATGTTATCGCTTTCCACCTCTACCTTGCCGGCGGCATTGCGTTGTTGGACAACCGGACCTTTGCCGGTGAACAGGCCAGTCAGATCGATAGCCTCCGTCAACGATCCGCCGCCATTATCGCGGAGGTCTACCACGATGCCATCGACCTGCTCCTGCTTCAACTCGCCAAGAAGTTTCTCGACGTCGCGGCTGGCGCTCCTGTAATCCTTGTCGCCGTTGCGGCGTGCATCGAAATCCTCGTAGAATGTCGGCAAAGCGATGACGCCGATCTTCAAAGTCCGGTCTCCAAGCTTAACCGGAACGACGGACTTCTTTGCCGCCTGTTTTTCCAGGCTGACCTTATCTCTCACCAGACTGATGACGCGGTGTCCGCTGGCATTGCCAGCATCGGCTGGAAGGATGTCCAATCTCACGACCGACCCGACCTCACCACGAATCATCTGGACGACTTCATCGAGACGCGTACCGACGACCTCTTTAATCGACCCTTCTTCGCCCTGACCGACGCCGATGATACGATCTCCGACGGCAAGCTTGCCGGACAGTTGAGCCGGACCACCGGCAACCAGCTCCCGGATCGTCGTATAGCCATCACGCTCCTGCAGCACGGCACCGATGCCGACGAGGGAGAGCTTCATCGAAATGTCGAACTCAGCAGATGCCTTGGCGCTGAAATAATCCGTATGCGGATCGACCGCAGTGGTGAAAGCCGCCATGAAGGATTGGAACACGTCATCACCCTTATAGGTATCGACGCGGTCGAGGATATTCTTGTAGCGCTTGTCGAGCGTGTCGCGGATCTTCGCATCGTCCTGATCGGCGAGCTTCAGCCTCAACCAGTCGCTTTTAACCCGCTTGCGCCAAAGCTCGTTTGCCTGCTCTTCAGTCTTCGCCCAGGGCGCATCTTCGCGCGACAGCGGATAATCTTCCTGCACGGTGAAATCGAAGCCGTCTTTCAACAGACTGCGCGCATAAGTCATGCGCTCGGTCACGCGTTGATTGTAGATATCGAACATCGAAAAGGGAATCTTGAGATTCTTGTCGACGATCGCGTCATCCAGTTTTTTGCTCTGCTTGGCAAAACTTTCGATGTCGGCCTGTGTGAACAGCATGCGGTCGGGATCGAGCGACTTGATATACTTGTTCATGATCTTGATCGAGAGCGCATCGTCTAGCGGCACCGGACGGTAGGCATAACGCTCAAGAAACTGTGCGCTGAGAAGGGCCGCTTCTGCCTGGGGCGCAGTCGGCTCCAGCACAGGCAGGCGGGAGGGTTCGCGTGCCTGCGCGACAGAGGCAACTCCGATGAGAAGGCCGACGAAAAGGGGCTTGAAGCGCATCCCGACATGTTCCTTATTATTCCACATACGCGTCTTATCTTATTCTGGGGCAAAATTGCGATATTTTAAAAGCGGTATCAAAACATATTGATACTGTGGGCTCTCCCGCCGTTCAGATATCGGCCAGAATTGGCGCAGACGATCTGATATCTGCTCTCATAAGGAACCGCCGCTTCAAACAGCCGTTCACTCCAGCCAGAAAAGGAGATCGATATGGCCTATGTAAAGACGCGCGACGGAACAGATATCTACGTAAAGGAATGGGGTGAAGGACGCCCGGTCATATTGCTGCATGGCTGGCCACTCTCATCAGATATGTGGGATGCTCAAGCCATGGCGCTAGCCGAGGCCGGCTATCGGGCAATCGCCTATGATCGTCGCGGCTTCGGCCGATCCGGTCAACCGTGGAACGGTTACACATATGATGGCTTGGCAGACGATCTTGCCGATGTGATGCAGGCGCTCGGCGCGACAGAAAATGCGAGCCTCGTCGGCTTCTCCATGGGTGGCGGCGAGGTCGCCCGCTATATGAGCAGGCATGGCGGAAAAGGCGTAGTCTCTGCAGCGCTGATTGCGTCTGTCGTTCCTTACATGCTGAAAACGGAGGATAATCCCGAAGGAACCCCGGAGAAGGTTTTCGACGAGATTGCCGACGGCATCAAGAAAGACCGGGCACATTTCTTCAAGTCGACATTCTTTCCGCAGTTTTTCGGTGTCGGACTGCTTTCCCAGCCTGTCAGCGATGAGGTCATCGCCACGGCTACGGCAATCGCTATGACCGCAGGACTGAAACCGACCCTCGCCTGCGCCCAAGCCTTCGCGACCACGGACTTTCGCCCGGACATGCCTCATTTCCGCGTACCAACGCTCATCATCCACGGAACGTCCGATAAGACTGTTCCGATTGACGCGTCGGCGCGCGCCGCGGCAGCAGGTATCCAACAATCACTCCTCATCGAATATGACGGAGCTCCCCATGGATTGAGCGAGACGGACGGTCCGCGTCTCACCTCGGATCTGCTTAATTTCCTGCAGAAGTAATGGTGCGTGATCGCCGCCTACCAAGCGGCGTTCCATATTACCGCGCCTAAAAGCAGGTCGCCAAAAAAGTGTATAACAACTACGCGACATCCGCTGCAATAAAGCAAAACCCTAAAGCACGTGAGCGTCCTCAAAGATCGACACGCGCTTTAGACTTACTCTGGCCCTACAGTGACGCTGGCCAAAATGACAGGCGATATTCCCGTTGTCATCGGCTTGCATAGGGACGACGAGAAAAATAGACACTCCGTGCAATCAGGAGTAACACATGCAGAATTTAAGAAGCTTGATTATCGCCCTCGTCGTCGGCATCGCGGTTGGGACCGCATTCATGATGCTTGATAAATCACAAGGCGCCGAATGGGTGGTCTCACCACAACAGATCGAGCAGGCGAAGGCTGAAGGCAAGCAAGGTTATGAATCCTCGCCTGGTACCATTGCGGCTTTACCCATCCGAAGCGAAACTGCAGACGTTCTTCCGTTCAAATGGACGATGTACGGGCTTCTGGCGGCGGTGGTGACCTTCCTGACCCTACGCAAGAAAAAGACCGCCTGAATCGAAAAAGCCTGCCGCGGGAGGAGGTGCGGCAGGCTTTCGAAAAGAACCGAATGGCAACTGGGAGGAGGAGTGTTGCCATTCCAGCAAATGCCCTTTGGGAGGAGGATAAGGACATTCGCGTATCGAAGCTCTGCGGGAGGAGGTGCATCGCTTCGATGACCAATGTATATTCCGGCCCTTCCCTGAGATAAATGCCGTTTATCGCAAGAGAGGTATGCATAGTTGCATACCTTAACCGGGATAGACGATATTGCCGGGCGAATATTGATGCGAAAATGGGCAATCTGGAATCAGCCTTCATGTACTCTTGAGAGAGTAGACCAACAGCGGCGAGAAACGACAAAACGATCACGCTCGATATTGATGCTCAGGCTTTAGAAAGGTCACTCCTTTGGCAAACACCGGACAGACCGTAGCAGGTGAGTTTCACCTCTATGTGGATGGCTCCTATGACCCTACCACGGGAAGAGGCGGATGGGGGGTGCTCGTTGTGCGCGACAATGCCGAGGTTACCCGCCATTACGGCAGTTTGATATGTGCCGACAGCAGCAAGCCCGAACTCGCCGCGTTACTCGAGGCTGCCCGCTGGCTAGAGCAGAACGCTGCAGGGGAGGTCGCGATCATCTGGTCGGATTCCGTCTATGCCGTCAATGGTTGCAACAGATGGCGCCACATTTGGAGAACGAACCGGTGGAGAAAGCGGGCGCCGAACGGCAGCGGCCGGAGCAGGAATGTCGCCAATATGGAGATCTGGAAATTGATCGACCTGCACCTCTTAAAAAGCGAAATGATCAGCGTCCAATGGTGCAAGGGGCACGTAGGACTGGAATGGAACGAAAGCGCCGACGACTTGGCCAGACGGGCGCTCTCCCTGCCCTCCGTTTCGGTCAGCTCGTGACCGCTAAAACTTAGCTGTGAGGAATACGCGTTTAATGTGAAGAACAGTCGTTGCGTTCGGCTAAGGGTTAAAATCGGGGAACTGTAACGCCAAAATCGGGTTTGGGCTTCATACCTAGCAACGGAGCACATAGATGACCGCCGATATTCGCCGTCCCACGCCACCCTACCCGGAACAGAAGCAGACACCGCCCGGCACGACGCATCAGATGGACCCCAAGCCTGACCACGGGGAAGAATCCTACAGGGGCAGCGGCCTGCTGGAGGGTAAGGTCGCTCTCATAACCGGTGCGGATTCGGGCATCGGAAAAGCCGTCGCCATCGCCTTCGCTCGTGAGGGCGCCGATCTTGTGATTTCCTATCTCGACGAAGAAGAGGATGCACGCGACACGGTGAAGTGGATCGAGGACGCGGGCCGTAAAGTGATAGCGATCGCTGGCGACATCACCTCCGAAGAACATTGCAAGTCGCTGGTGCAGCGCACAGTGAATGAATTCGGCAAAATAGATGTTTTGGTCAACAATGCCGCATTTCAACGCACCTATGCGGATATTGGCGATATCGATGCCGCCGAATGGGATGAAACTTTCAAGACCAACATTTACGCCCCATTCTACCTCTCGAAAGCAGCCGTAACTCACATGAAGGCAGGAAGCTCGATCATCAATACGGCGTCCATTCAATCGAAACAGCCCTCGCCGCACCTTTTAGCCTATGCCTCAACCAAGGGCGCGCTCCTGAACTTTACCGCTGGACTGGCGGGAATGGTTGCCGAGAAAGGCATTCGCGTCAATGCGGTAGCCCCAGGCCCCATTTGGACGCCCCTCATTCCTTCGACCATGGGAGCAGAAAAGACCAAATCGTTCGGCGAACAGACCTTGATCGGGCGGGCGGGACAACCTGCAGAGCTGGCGGGTGCGTATGTTCTGCTTGCGTCCGAGCGCAGCAGTTACATGACCGCAGCCGTCATTCCCGTGACGGGCGGCGAGATCATGATGTGAATTGCACCAGCACGAATAAGATCAATCTTGACGGAGAACCGACATGTCCAACCAAAACTCCACGTCGCCCGCTGTTTCGTCGCTTCACGACGAGCAGGCGAAACAACGCTCGGACGATGGGCAACTTCAGCAGGGACTGGAGGACACATTTCCCGCATCCGATCCCGTTTCCCATACGATGACGACGACCGCAACGCCGACCATCACGTCTGAGAATACGGACGACATGGAAGACACACCCAAGGTTGACGAAGCGCTTGCTGCGGTACGAGCACGCTCCCACACCCCGATGACAGAGGATACGAGGCAAGAGATCAAGGCTTTACGGTCGGAACTGGGACGAATAACGGGCTCTGCGCAAGAGGCGGTTTCGGCATCAGGCAGGATTGCTGGACGGGAGATCCGCTCGGTCAGACAGACGATTGCCGATCAGGTTCGCGAGCACCCGCTGTCTGCCCTCGGATTGGCTGCACTGGCGGGATATGTCTGGGGAATGACACGATAGGTCAATAAAGCGCACCGAACGGTAGGTGCGACAAGCCAGCCCGTCCACAACGAAATGAAGGGTATATGACAGTCATACCCTTCATGACATGCGCCTGTCATGGAGGCGTTATAGTTGCGATATGGACAGGAACGCCGGGTCGATGAACCGGAGGTTGGAGCTGGTTGCAAATGGATATCATCCTGGCCGCAGTGGCGATTGCGCTCATATTCGTGCATTTGGTGAGTATTGCTCTGACGGCTTTTCGTATCCGGCTAGATGAAGCTCCGGCGGTGCCGCAAACCAGCCGACCACCCGTATCGCTCGTCATCCCACTGCGCGGCATAGAGAATTTCACGGCTCTGACAATTCCGAGTGCCTTTCGTCTCGATTGGCCGGATTACGAAATTCTTTTCTGCGTCGCGGATCCCTTGGACCCGGTCATTCCCCAAGTCAAATCCAATATCGCCCTCTTCCCTCACATCAGAGCAAGAATACTCATCGGCGATGACAGGATCAGCGCCAATCCCAAGCTCAACAATTGTGTGAAAGGCTGGCGGGCTGCCAGCCACGAGTGGGTCATTCTGGCAGATTCAAACGTGCTGATGCCGCAGCACTACATATCGACACTCATGGCGGCATGGCGCAGTGATAGTGGGCTTGTTTGCTCTCCGCCACGTGGATCGCGTCCGGAAGACATATGGTCCGAGCTCGAATGCACCTTCCTCAATACTTTTCAGTGCCGTTATCAATATGCAGCAGAAACTTTGGGACAGGGCTTCGCACAGGGTAAGACGATGCTCTGGAACAAGCCGCTGCTAGATTCGCTTGGCGGCATTGAAGCCTTGGGCGCGGAGATCGCGGAAGACGCGGCGGCAACCAAACTCGTTCGTGCGAGCGGCCGAAAAGTTCATCTCGTTCCCTCTCCCTTCGAACAGCCGCTCGGCAAGCGGAGCTTTGAGGACATATGGTCTAGACAAACACGTTGGGCGAGGCTGCGTCGCGTGACCTTCCCGCATTTCTTCGCCCCGGAAATTCTCGTCGGCGCCCTTCCTGCGCTTTGTCTGGCGCTGGCATCAGGCTTCCTGGCAGATGCAGATGCCACGACATTGCTTGCCGTTGCGATTGCCGTTCCGAGCATCATGTACCTGCCGGAACTGGCCCTCGCAAAGGCAAAAGGCTGGCACGTTTCCTGGGCCAGCCTTCCAGCCATGATAATGCGTGACGCCCTTCTGCCGATCATCTGGGCAAAAAGCTGGATGGGGTCGTCCGTGTCTTGGCGCGGCAACATGATGACAGTGGGAACTCAGGAAAGCACACTCGGCTAGACCACACTGGTTAAGCAAAACTGGAAGCGGCAGTTGAGCATAGAGCCATCACGCCTCTGGCTCGGTTTGCATTTCCACGAGTTGAGCCAGTTCCTCGCCTGTGATCAATATGTCATGGCCGCCGCGATGGATGTGAAGTTCTGTACGCGTGGGGCGAAACATGTTGTTGCGCAGAAAGACCAGAGCAGCATCGAGAGAGTCGAACATTTGGCGATGCGCGACCTCGAAGCGCTGCCACAGAACGACCGTCGTGTGACTGTCACCAAACCTGCATCGTGCCTCTTGCGCATCGAAAACCACCCCAGTCCTCCTCGAGGTTGCTATTGTGAAGCAACGCCTCAACGCGCCTATCGTTCAACTGCTACAGGACGTTTTGATTCGAGACAGCCTTCAAGGTCGCGAACATAGGCTTCGTCAACGGCGCTTCAGGACGGAGAGATAGAGCGCTGCGGTTTGCTCGCAAATCGTGCGCCAATTGTACCGCGACATGATCTTGCTACCGGTGTCCTGCGCCTCAGCCGGTTTCGGCGAGGACTCTTGCCGTTCCAGAAGTTTTACGCGCATAGCTCGTGACAGAGCGGATACGTCGCCAAGCGGAAAGTAGGAAGACGGATCCAACTCGAGAGCGACATTTGCTTCGATATCGCTTGCCAACACTGGAAGGCCATATGCCATAGCCTCAAGTAGCGCGATAGGCATGCCCTCATGGCTCGACGGCAGGACGAAAAGGCCTGCATTGGCGAAAAGACCGGCGAGTTGAGCACCCGATTGTGAGCCCGTCAAAACGATGTTTGGATTAGCCTTGGTGCGCGAGCGTAACATCTCAGCATAGCCACTTCGCGCGTCACCACCACCCACCAGAACAAGCTTCGTGTCAGGCAGATCAGCACTCAAGAACGCGTCGATCAGATCTGTCTGACGCTTTTCCGCCACAAGACGTGCCACAAGCAGAACGTAGCGACCTTTGGTCAAGTCGAACGTCTCTAGAATGCCGTTATCAACCGCACTGAGATCGACCTGAACCCCGTTCGGAATGAACTTGACGTCTCTTTTAAACTTGGCCTGCATGGCGTCGGCTATATGTCTGGCAATAACGATACGCCCCTGCGCAAAGCGCATGCCTGCCCATTCCCCAAGTCGCAGGATTTTCTTATCGACCGCGTTCCACTTTTCCCGATCGTAGTCGTAGCCGTGGTGGGTAAAAACCACATTCAACCCCATCAGACGTGCCAAGGGCGCCACGAGGGAAGGGCCGACAGCGTGAATATGGACGATATCGGGCTTGAGCAGTCTGGCCTTAAAAAGCGCAAAAAGCGTGTGAACGATTGCTTCCAGCCGCATATTGTTCGGCGCCCAGCCGGGATGAACGGTAATGCCACGCCAAAGATATGGTATCTTGCCGGCCACATAATTCTCTCGAGCGAAAACGTGAACTTCCGCTCCCTTATCGACTAATCCTGGAGCGAGTTGCTCGACATGCGTTTCAATACCGCCGGGCACACCCGGCACGCCGCGCAATCCGATAATACAGATACGAACGCCTTCCAGAGTGCAAAACTCGGCCACGGATGTCGTCTTAGCAGACAACGACGCATCCGGCATAAGCTTGTTGGCACCGACGTCGTTCATGACGCTCTTCCTCCCGGGCATCCTACCCTTTACTCAGCTACGCTTGTACCAACAGTTTCAAGCGCCCTCTCCGCGCCCAGGCATGCAATCATTCATCGATCTAAACTTAGTTATCGCTAAAATTCGCTTGTGCCAAGCGGGTTTGAATTCGGATATTACTCCGATTATATTGATAAAATGCTTCCATCAGCGTCGCGTTTGCCTCGTCGGACATCCCTCACGGGATCTGTCGGTCTTGAAACGCCAAGTTCACGATAAAGGTCGAGCGTTCTGTCGAAGAATGCCTGACGCGAAAAATCCTGCTCAACCCAAGCGCGACCGTGCGCGCCCATCTGCTTGCGTTCTGCGGCCGACAGTGCATCCATTTGCGCCAGCACACGAGCCAAGTCGTCGGGATCGCCAGACCTTGCAATGAGGCCTGTATGGTCAGGCTGAATCAGTTCCGGAATCCCGCCGATATCCGTTCCAATGACAGGGCGGCCAAGAGCGTAGGCTTCCAGAAGACTGACAGGCGCATTTTCGTACCATTCCGAAGGCAGAACAAGCGCCTTGGCGCCCGCCACGGTCTCATGCAGTGCTGTCCCCGAGAGATAGCCCAGAAACTGCACATCGGCCCCTTCCTCTCGCGCCAGCGCCTGAAGCGATGCCTGTTCCGGACCGGTGCCGGCGACGAGCAGGCGCTTTTTCGCGCGCGCCACCGCACGAATGAGGGTAGCCACACCTTTTTCAGGCGCAAGACGTCCGGCAAAAAGGAAATAGTCGCCTTCGTCGGCCTGAAGGCGCTGTTTGCTGATCGCATGCTCAACGAAGTTGGGAATGTAGACCAGTTTTTCGCTTGGCCAGCCCCACTCCATCAGCTTGTTTCTGTAAAACCGGCTCGGCACGACGAGCCTGTCTATGTGATCACGATAGAGCCGCAGCGCTCGATGAACTGCCGTTTCGACCATCACGAGCCCGCTGAGTGCCACCGAGCCCTTCATGCATCGATGGAGCAGCACGTTATGGATGCGCCCACCTTTACATCTTTCGCAAACACCATCAGGTGCCAGCATCTTGTAGGAGGGACAGGCAAGCTTGAGGTCGTGCACCGTCATCACGGTCGGGATCCCGCGCTGTTTCAGAAGTGGAAAGATCGCAGGCGAGATGTGGTGATAGACATTATGGGCGTGAGCCACGTCCGGCCGAACCCGATCGATCAGTGCGCTGAGGCTGCGTCGAGCCTTGCGAGAATAGATGACCTCGATCCCATGACCTATTTTCGTCAGTATACCGCCCTGATGACCAAATTCGATTTCAGGAACGAAATAAGACGACCATTCCGTCGGCAGGTTGTTCGGATGCTGCATCGAAAAGGGTACGGCTTGCCACCCGGCGCGGGCGAACATGTCCATTTGGTCAAGAA
Source organism: Rhizobium sp. 22-785-1 (assembly GCF_053521965.1). NCBI lineage: Bacteria > Pseudomonadati > Pseudomonadota > Alphaproteobacteria > Hyphomicrobiales > Rhizobiaceae > Rhizobium > Rhizobium sp. 22-785-1. The sequence continues at coordinate 328,421 of NZ_JBNWDI010000003.1, forward strand.
AGATCGCATCCGCGCCACCGCGGCGATAGTGATAATTGTTGATTGCCAGAAGCCTGCCGTTCATTCTTTCTCCCTAGCCCCAAACATGTTCGAGAGCATCACGCACCGGAAGCACGAGGCAATTGCTCGACACCGCGTATCTCACCAATGTGGAAAAGGTCGAAGGCGTGCATCCATAGGGTGTCGGCGTATCGCTGACATCGTGGGTGAAAAAGATGAGCCAGCCCGGATTCTTCACGACCTCATCGATCTGCCGAACCAGTGCCAGAGCGTCCTGTTCCGGTTGGCGGATTTCCATTCCCCATAGAAAGCCGCGATTGACCGTGCCCCGATTGATGCGATCGCCGCCGCCGCGCGCCGTCTGATATCGATCGGCGATGAGTTGCCGATGCCGTAGCGATCCTTGATTATAGGGATAAGCAAAGTTCCGTTTCTTCACCGGGCGCTCAAAGGTGTCGAGCAAGGCGCCGTTGCGATCGAGATTTTCACGTAAGGCGCGTCCTGACAGGGTATGTACGATCTCATGCCCAAAGGTGTGACAACCAAGCTCATGACCCGCCTCAGCAAGCTCGTGGCAGCCTTGGACTGAGATCATATTCCGATCCGGCTCCACCTGATTGAGCAGCCCTCCTGCTATATAAAACGTACCGCGAACACCATATTCCTCAAGGATCCGCGCACCCGCACTCAATGCCGTACAGGGAACATCGTCGAAGGTGAAAGACACGACGGGACGGCGGCAGGTGACAGTCATTGTCGAGGCCGGCAAAGCGCGTACTGCCCTTTCGGCCAAGCGATCGCGCAAATAATTGAGTTTACAGCTGGCCTTGGATAGAAACGCCACGGCTTCCCTCCCTGGCTGCGACGTGTTCTTTTACGAGACTCATCCTCGACTGCAGAACCAATCCGAAAATGGAGATGAGGAAAGCGAAGAACACTGCACTTCCGTTCTGGAAGAAAACAGCCTCCAAGCAGGCGGAGTAAAGCACGCAAAGCCATGTGCGCTGAAACAAGCGAGTCAATGCGGGATCGTTCGACGGTGTTCGGTCAAGGCAGGCTATGGCGCGCATCGGCACCAGGATAACGAGAGCAAGCGCCAGCAACAGCCCTGGAATGCCGGTCGTCAGCAGCGTATCAACGTAAGCATTATGTCCGTTGAACGCTCTGACTGCCCAGTTTTCCAAGGCGGCAGGGCTATGCATCATGTTGGGCGTCTGCCAGAAACCTTGAAAGCCGTAGCCAAAGATCGGCGAACGGGCGATGCCATCGAACGCGACTTTCCATATGTCCGATCGGTTTGTGAAGGTCGGATCGATCCCGAGAGATGCTACGAGGTCACGGAAGTCCGGAAAGAGCGTCGCACCAAGGATCAGCGTGTTAAAGGCTACGATGCCACCGACCGCGATAAACCATCGGGTCCAGCGAAATTTCTCGAATATCCATTGTAGAACGAGGATCATCGGCAACATTGCCGTCGACGATTTTCCGCCCGTGTGAATGAGAAAGAACACGGAGAGGAAGGTTATGGCAATCCCGCTCTTTTTCCAGCCCGCACTGCGGAAGTAGAGTCCGCAAAAGGTGAGTTGCAGTGTCACCGCCGCGGCGAGATTCTTATGCGGGTAATGTCCTCTCCAGTAACCGGCGTTCATTGGCTCAAGCACTTCGGTCGCCTGGTGGATCGACAAACGGGGTAGAAAGAGAACGCCGAAATAGGCAACTCCAAGCGCGATGGACGTTCCATATAGCAGCAGACGCGTGAACTGCTCCTCCGAACGGGGAAGAAGCAGGAACATGCCAGCGTTGAAGAAGGTCATGGTCGCGAGGATCGTTCGTTTTATCCCATCGACTGGATAGTCCGACAGAGCGGAGGAGATGAAAAACCAAGATAGAAGCGCGATGATCAGAAGTCTTGGACGACAGATCTGCGCCCGCAGGGGATGAGTCACGGCGACATAGATCGTCAGCGACGTGATCAGCAGGAACGTAATCTGGTTGACGACATTGGAACCGGTCGACCCATCCAGGCCGGCAGCCTGCAATTGCACGAGGTCGATAAACGGATTCGTGGTGATCCAGAAGAACAGGAATACGGCCATGAAGATCGCGACCCTGATCTTTTCATGCTGAGCATTCACCTGCACTGCCGGGACCGTCGTTACCTGCATCACACGATCCGATCGAACCGCCAGTCGTTTCGCCTCAGCTCGATGACGGTGCGGCCCGAGATCACGAAGAATGCACCCAGCAGAAGCCCGGCGATCAGGCCGCCGATTGCCAGCAGCGATGTCGGAGGCGGAAAGCTACGCCTTTCAGGCGGCACCGGTTCGGTCACTATGCGAAGATTGGAGACATTGAGCTGTTCCTGCTCTCCCGTTTCGCCCGCACGCTTCAGGAACGTATCGTAGAGTGCGGCCTTTGCTTCGGCATTTCTCTGCAAATCCTGCAACTGAACTTGCGCCGCATCGTCGTTCGATACCCGGCCCTGAGCGTTATTGATCTGGGTACGAAGAGAATCGACAGCACTCTGGGCCTGGTCCATTTCGATCTTGACGCTCTGCAACACGCGTTCTGTCTCCCGCGCGATTTCGGTTCTGAGAGTCGCAAGCTGCGCGCGTGAAGCGGCGAGCTTGGGATAGCGTTCCCCATAGGTCAGCGCCAACTCGTCATATTGCTGTTTGAGAACCGAATATTGCGAGCGCAGCGTGTCGAGGAGCGGCGAAGATAGAGAATTGGCACCGGCAGCACCATTTGCAGAGGTTTGACTGAGCTTTTTGTAACGGGCCTTAAGGTCCTGCAATCTGGAATTGGCATCGTTCAACTGGGTGTTCAGCTGAGACAGACTTTGAACGTTAACGGAACCTGCGCTGCCAAGATCGAGAAGATTGTTTTTCTGCCGGAACTCCACGACCGCACTGGCGGCCTGTGTCGCGGCATCTCTCAGCTCTTCAAGACGCGTTGCGAGCGCAGTGCTTGCGCTCTTGGCAAAATCGCTGCGCGCCGCCTCAAGTTCCTGTTTGAAGGAGTCGGTGAGTGCTGCCAATATTTTGACCGAGCGCTCCGGATCGCGTGTCCAGAGACTGATGTTGATGAGGTAGGTTCCACCTTCACGGCCGACCTTGATGCGCTTGTCGAGAATTCTCATCGCCGTCAGGGTCTGATCCCCCGGCGGCTGCGGCTTGGACAGGCCGAGCGCCTGCATCAGATTGAAACCGCCTTCGAGCGAAGGATTGAACTCTGGAAGCTGCTGCAACTGCTCGCGCTCGACAGTTTGTCTGAGAACATTACCTGAGTTGAGTAGCAGAATTTTGCTGGAGATGTCGAGGATTTGGGCTTCACTCTGAATGGCAGGAGCCGTCAATTCGTTCGGAAGGACCTGGCCAGAAGGTGGCGGCAGCAGGATATCCATCGAAGCCGTATAGCGCGGTTTGGTGAGGACGCCAAAGGCAATGCCCCCCACAGCGCCGATGATACCGAAGAGCAGAATGATGAAGAGCCCGCGACGCAGCCAAAGAAAGACGTTGCCGGGAGTAATGATCGGACCTGAGGATGCAGCCGGCCGGATATCGACGTTTGGGCGCGGCGAAGGCTCCGGCTTTGGGCGCTCGACACGCTTTTGCGTTGGATACTCGTACATGCGCGACTGGCCTCTGTGTCAATCGAAACGAAACATTTTCAGCTTATAGCTCCCATAAACCACACAGACCGCTGAGAAATGGTTTACGCCCTTCCTCTTTCTCGGCAGGGAATGAAACATGGCAAGAAACGCACCCGGAAATACATCCAGATTGCTTGGAATGCTCTTGTCCTATAGCGCATCCTCGGCAAGTCTTCTGATTGCTAACGCCGCGCAGCTCATCACGTTTGCGATACTGGCCCGCACATTCGGTGCCGAAGAGTTCGGTCGTTATGTGTCATTTATTGCCATTACCAGCATCGCCGTTCATCTCTGCGGGATGGGCGCATCGGAATCTCTTGTCCGTCGTGTGCCGCAAGATCCATCCTGCTTCCCGCGTATCTTCGGCCACAGCATCATACTCAGCGCGGTCAGTGGAGCCGTATTGGTCTCGCTCGGAGTGCTCGTGCTGCCGCACTTCATGCGTTTTGGAGAAACGTCGGGTGCGAATATCTGGATAACCTTTCAGTTGCTTTTGACGAACATCGTCCTGGTGCGCCTGATCATGCTGGGCGAAACGATCTTCCTGGCCCACCGCAGAAACGGCGCAGCCAATGCTTCCATCATGGGCTTTGCGCTTATCCGCACACTGACAGCAGCGCTCGCCTGCCTCGCGTTCAAAGTCGATACGGTCGAGAGCTGGGCAACATGGCAGATGATTTCATATGCGCTGACGCTCGTGCTTTATGGTTCGATCGCCTTCCGCATCGCGCGCCCGGACTACAGGCTGGAACGTCCCGAAATCCGCCTCGGGGTTCTCTTCGCCACTCCGTTCATTTTCCGCGCCTTTCGCCAGAATGTCGACCTTCTGGTTCTCGGCTTCGTGGCCGGTCCCGAAATGGTAGGCAGTTACGGCGTCGCCAGGCGTATCACCGATAGCAGCTATATGGCGGTCGATGCGCTCAACCGGCTCATTTACCCTCACCTTGCCGTGGCCAGCGTCAACGGTATCCATCATGCCTTCAAGCTGACGATGCGTATCCTGGCAATAGCGATCGCTCTCGGACTGGCCGCAGCGCTGTTTATATTCTTCTCCGCCTCTTTTATGCCGCTGATCTTCGGAGCGGAATATGTATCCCTGCCGACGTTTCTTCGGATTTTGGCGCCTCTGATCCTGTTCATCGCAATCTGGTCGGTTGCAGTCGACCTTCTCGGAGCGGCCGGCGAACACGGAGCCCGCGCCTGGGTCTTGAACCTCGCAAACGGCGTCGGCGCACTCGTTATCGGCGTGGCAGCATGGATTTGGCCACCCTACGGAATTTTCATTTCGGCATATATTATCGAATTTAGCATCGTGATCGCTTCATGGCTCGTGGTTAGAGCCTTCGTCGCCCGTTCTATCGCAGCAAGCAAAGAGGTTCAAACATGACGACAAAAGCCACTTCGAAGCTTCGGCCCGCAGAACTTGCTGATATTCCCCAGATGAGCGCGCTTTTCAGCTCGGTGTTTCGGCCCAATTCTCAGCCGAAAACGAAAGCGCTTGAAGCCCATCTGTCTCACATCCTGTTCTCGCACCCCAATTACACACCCGAGAACGGCAGCCTCGTCTCCGCCGATGAGACAGGAACATTGAAGACAGTTTTGAACATTATACCGCTCACCTATCGTGTCGGTGAGGAAATCGTTATCTCAAGGCTCGCCTGCGGCTTCACGACTTCCCCCGATGCTAACCCACGGGCAGCAGCGGCCGTGTTTTTGAGCGCGCGCCCAAAGGCGGACAATATCCTCTTCACAGACAGCGGCGCCCCCATCGCCGTGGCCCACTTCAAGGCAATCGGAGGGATAGAGCTGCAGGTGCAAGCGCTGCGCTGGTACAAAATGTTCAAACCCGTACCGGCGCTGATCAGCTTTCTCAGAATGAAATTGTTCGACCGCTTTCCGCGCTTCATCAGCCGTGGCCAGCTTCCTGATAACACCCTTGCGAAAGATGTGAAGACCCCAGACGGACACAGTGTGGTGGAGGCAACTCCCGCTGTCTTTGCCGACTACGCCAACCGCTATCTGGCACGCTATGTTGTCGCCCCCGTGTATGACGAAACCTACGTGTCTTGGGCAGTCAGTGCCTCCGCTGGAGAGGACGGACGGGGCAGGCTGATGCTGGCACAGGTCCAGGATAAAAACGGCAACATAGTCGGCGTCTTCTCATTTGTGGGCGAAATGGGCGGCTCAGCGCAGATACTCGATCTTCTTTACGCAGACAGCGCTCAGGATGCCGTTGTCGATGCCGCCTTGCTGGCCTTGCAGCAATCGGGCTTTACCTATGCCTGCTCGCAGGCAAGACCCGAAATGATCCGCTCCCTCTCCCGCTACCGCCGCATCTGGTACCGCTACTTCACCGGCATCTCCGCGACCTGCCGCTCTGCGTTGTTCAAGGATGCTATGGTAAGTGGCCAAGCTTATTTTGGTGGGCTTGGCGGTGAAGGTTGGACACGTCTGACGCGCGATTTCTACTAAACCGCCTTGAAGCATATCGTTCTCGCAAAGGCATGAAGGGCGTATCTGGACGATCGCGATCCGCTTCAGCCTTTGCGGATTAAAAACTCCGAGCGCACGGGCTTTTCTAAAGATCGCTGCGCGCTTTATTCCGCTCTTTCCACCAGGAAGTAGGTCGTCGGACCATTTGGCGTATCGTTCGACAATTGTATCGTCTCGCCGCTCTTTGCGGTTGCGACAGGGGGCCGAACCCGTCCATCCAGACCGACGGGCGAAACCTTGAAGGTGCCAGGGCCCTCAAATCGGATACCAACCGTCATGCGCCTGATCAGCACAGGCAGATGACCGAAATTTTCGATGACGTGTTGATCGGCATCGCGAAAGCGCATGCCGGAATTGCGCGCATCAGATGCCAGGATCAAAAGCTGGCGTTTGCTCTGTCCCAAGGGCACACCGTCCAGAGAGGATAGCGACAGTAGCCCTCTCCCGTCCGCCTTTTTAACACTGATCGTTCCGAGCTCGACGCCATCTCCTACTTTGTCGAAAGCCACCGCCTCCGTCATCGACGTTCTCAAAGCCAGCGCCTTTGCGGCAGCGTCCAGTTGCAGCTCACCGGTCTGGCTTACAACCTTGCCATTGTCGAGATCGGACGGGCTGGAGGGGTCGAGGCGTCCTGCTTGCTTGAGCTCTGCCACGATCGCCATCGGCGTCTCGCCCTCTCGCGCGGGATCGACAGCCACAACACCCGGCTTCGCCTCAGCAATCGATTGAAGGCCGATAGCCCCGAGAAGACCAAGGCGCGTCAAAAGCTCGGGCTCCATATCGTTGACGCCCTGAGGCAGGCCCTTCTGCCCATCCACCAAGAACGGGATATCGAGCGGCGCGCTCTTGGCATCGCCACGACGAAAGACGAGCGCTGATAGCGTCTCGCCAGCCCGCGCCACCGGGTCGAGTGCAATCGTGTAGGGCAGTATCTGCTTTTTAAATTTAAAATCTTCGCCATAAGCGAGAACGATCGGACCGTGCGCGTGCCTGCACAAAACGTCCCATCCCTGCAAGGCCGCAAAAGCGGGTGCGGCAAGACCTGCTTCGTAGCGATAAGCGTTCCAGAACAGATGATCATATTCGGTGATGACGAATGGGCGGCCGAGCCAGCGCGCAGCGCCCACCGTTCTCAGATAGCGCAGCCCATCTTCCAGCGAACTTTTACCCTCAATGCTCGTGCCCGGCTCGTAGGAGCCGACCCAATCATGATAGGTGTTCATCGCCACGGCATCCTGGATGCTGCGGCTGATACCAGTCTGGATCGTCGGCCAGTTATTGTAAGGCAAGACGATGCCGCGAAAGCCAAGATCGCGCAGCGCCTTGGTCATGCGGCGTGTGGCATTCTGCTCCACGTCGATGAAGAAAGATTGCAGGTCGCGCGTCCGTTCGCTACGTTCGTTGCGGTTCGTTGGCAGCGCAACGGAACGGTCTTCCAGGCTACCCTCTTTCGTCCACCAGCCCCATTTCTGTTTTAACGCGTCGTCGCTGCCATATTTTTTCAGCAGCCAGTCATTGAAAAGCGGTCGAAGCTGCTTCTGAAAAGCGCTGCCCCGAACGCCCTCCTGCACCATGGAATCGAATTCCAGACCGTTTTCGTTGAAGGGAACGATGGCGACGAGCGCCGGATCGCGAATAGGGGCGATGCCGGTATAGGGATTGACCTTGCTGAAGAAAGCCTTCTGGAACGTCAGCCAGTGATTAAAACCCTCGTCACCAATCTGCGCATCGACTTTCAGGTCGCCTTTCAGATCCCAACGGTCATCGTAGCCACCATAGGCCCCACGGGTGGAGCTCAAACCGTCCATGATCCAGTAGATGCCGTTTCGCTTCAGCGCTGCCATGAAGTAATGGACGCGGTCCAGCACCTGCGGATCGAAGTCGAAATCCTTGCTGCGGTCCGCCATCAGTGCGGCATCGACATAATGAAAACGAGCTATGTTGTAGCCATGTCTTTTGAGCTGAAGCGCATAACGGTCTGCTGCATCGTGATCGGGAAATCCACCGGACGCTGGACTGAGCGCGAGTGAGGCACACAGAAAACGCTGCGGCTTGGTGGCGTCGTTCGCCATTGCAAGTTTGCCAGCGGGATTGATGATGATCCGCGTGTTCTCGTCGATCTTTGTTTCAGGAAGAATGCTTGAAAAATCAAGCGGGCTGCCTGCTTGAACTTCAAGAGACGTTTCTCGCACAGCGAGCCATTCTTCGGCGTAGGCTGGCCGGATCAGAGGAAGCGAGGCGACCAGTAACCAAAGAAGGTTTTTTTTCATCAAGGTTTCAACAACTTGCTTTCGATCCAATCGGTGGGATTTCGTCTAGGCGCAAAAAGGCCAAACGGCAGTGCTGCGGCATGAAAGCACCACGCAACGATGGCGTAAAGGCCAAGCGAGACGCTTTTTTTCTTGAGCATCATCACCAGAACCGGCAACAGCAGCACAACGGCAAAGCCTAATAGCCAAGCCGGATGGAAAATGCCGCCGATCAAAAAAACGATTAGCAGCGCCCACCAGACGTATACCCCAAGCCAGAGCTTCATCTCCGGATTTTCTTGGATCACAGCCTTCAATCGGCCCTGTCGCCACGCCGCTCGCAGAAGCTCTCCAGTGCCGAACAGATACTTGGTGGACCAGCGCCGTGTCAGCAGGATATAGGAATTGATACTGTGGCCGAAGTGATCGACATAGCGGCGATCCAGAAGATACAGCGTCCAGCCACGCAGACGAAGGCGTTGCGCGAGATCGAACTCCTCGAAAGCGTGAAGATTGCGGTCGGAGAAATATCCTGCCTCTTCAATGGCCACCCGGCGATAAATGCCTCCGCCATTGAGACGATCGCGAACGCCGTGCTTGACCTGCGAAGCAATTCTCTGGACCCGACGTGTGAACTCCAGATTGTCCAGATTGACCTCGTTGATGTCGCCACTGACACCGGCGACACGCGGATTTTTATCTAGATAATCGAACGCCTCTGGCAGGAAGGTCGGATCCAGCAGCATATCGCCGTCCATCAGACAGATGAATTCACCCTTACTGTATTGGAAGCCCAGTTGCGGACCGACACCGCAACTGGCTGTGGCAGGCGCTTGGATCTGTGCAACAATAACAGGATATTTAGACGCGATCTCGACTGTTCTGTCGCGCGAACCACTATCCGCAACAATGATTTCGCTTTCGGCGTCAGGCAGGGCTTTCAGGGCGGCGATGACACTTTCAATCGCTGCGCCGATGCGCTTTTCTTCGTTGAGCGTCTTAAGAATGACCGATAATTTCACAGCCGCATCCATACATGTCACAGGGCATGAAAAGCATACTCGCGCGAGAGAAAATTTTAATCAGATATTGCTCATATGCTTAATATCCGGAAGATTGGCTTAAGCGCTTCTTCAGGCTATGGCAACCATACGACAATGCCACGGAGCTTTGACCGGCGAGCGAGGACTGCGACGGTCGTCAATGGAGCGTTCCGCTATGGGCGGATTTTTCCATGTAGAGCTGCAGAAGCGTCATGGCCTGTTGCAAGATCAACTCCAGCGCCCCAAAATTGTCCGGTGACGGCTGGCCGCTTTCGCCCTCTATCATGGCGGCCATTGCGCGAAAATTTTCGACAAGACGCACTTCCCCCTCTTCTTCTGCATGCTCTGCCGCATCGGAAAGAGCTTCCGTTATAGTGCTCATTATGGCCTGTCTCTCACCATAATTCATTTCGGGCAAGGATTTTGGTGCCGACTGCATGGTCCACCTCCGCGAGCGCGCGCTCAATCCGTCCTTGCGGACGCATCGGCCTTTACGCATTGTTCGATTGGAATTCAAAGTGGGAAGATGGGGGCGCGGATTGCAAGACGCAAGTCATGACAGCGATGCCGCCTACGCATGGCGCACTCGCCACGCCGCAAGACGACCTCCGACGAACGGCATCGGATTAACGAGGTAAGGCGGGGAGGATTTGCGAACGCAGAAACCCCTTAGCTACCCAGACCCTACCACTCGATGCTCGATCCGTCATAGGCGAAAAAATTGCCGCTCTGCTCCGGCTGAAGCCCGTCAAGAACCGCCAACATCTTGGCCGCGCTCTCCTCTGGGCGAAAACGCTCGCGGCCGCTTGAGTAGTCTTCGCTGAGACCGGTTGCAACCGTTCCTGGGTGGAGAGCGGCCAGCACCGATTGTGAGTGGGTGCGAGCAAATTCAATAGAGGCGGTGCGAATGATCTGGTTCAGGGCCGCCTTGGATGCACGGTACGATATCCAGCCACCAAGATGATTGTCACCTATAGAACCCACACGTGCGGATAAAAACGCGATCAGACCGCGTTCGCGTTTTACCATCTTCGTAGCGAAGTGTTTCAGGATGAGCGCAGGGCCAAGCGCGTTCAGCGCAAACTGTTTCATCATCGCGTCTGGATGAAGTTGCTTAAGCGCCTTTTCAGGCCCGACGCCGTCGATGGTGAGAGCGCCGGTGGCACAAAATATAAGATGAAACTCGCCTTCCAATTGCGCAGCGGCATCCCGAACACTTGCCTCATCAGTAATGTCGAGGCCATCTTCGGAGCGCGAGAGGGTAGCGATCTCGGCACAGCGACCATACTGGCGCAATGCCTCGGACACAGCGGAACCTATTCCGCCGCTTGAACCGATAACAAGTGCCCGAAACCCCTCGGGAAGCGAAGTCATGACCATCGTGAACTCCTAAACAGGTTCTGCGTCATCGAGTTTCTTCAAGAATGCTCGCGCAGCGGACTTGTAAGCCTTGTGTTGCTCGCCCTTCATCCGCCGCCACGTCGCATAGGGCTGAGCGAGCCGCCGGTTTCCGCCAAGCTTCTCGCTGTTTCTATCGAGGAAATCCCAGTACAGCGAATTGAACGGGCACGCGCCCTCTTCCGTCTTTTTGCGCACATCGTAATGACAGGTTTCGCAGTAGTCCGACATGCGGGAAATATAGGCGCCGCTCGCGGCGTAGGGCTTTGACCCAAGCAAACCGCCATCGGCAAACTGGCTCATTCCAATCACATTCGGCAGTTCAACCCACTCAAAGGCATCCGCATACACCTCCAGATACCATTGATGCACGGCATGTGGGTCGAGGCCTGCCAAAAGGGCGAAATTGCCGGTAATCATCAACCGCTGGATATGATGCGCATAGGCATTTTGGATGGTTTCGCCGATTACCGTCGAAAGGCAGTTCATTTTGGTTTTGCCGTCCCAGAAAAAGGATGGGAGCGATCGCGATGCGTCGAAGAAATTCCGCGCTGCATAGTCCGGCATGAAATGCCAGTAAATCCCGCGCATATACTCACGCCAGCCGATAATCTGTCGAATGAAGCCTTCCACGGCATTGAGTGGTGCCTCACCCTCTAGAAAAGCGCGCTCCGCCCTGCGGCAGATATCAAGGGGATCGAGCAGACCGAGATTGATGTAGAAAGACAAAAGCGAGTGGTTGAGAAATGGATCGCTGGTCAGCATGGCGTCCTGCGTTTCGCCGAAATTGGGCAAAAAATGCTCAATAAAACCGTCCGCCGCACGCTCGGCATCCGGTTGCGTCACCGCAAATGCAAAGCCCTCCGCCTCACCCATATGATCGGCAAAGCGCCCATCAATCAACGTCATCACCTGTCGCGTCACGCCGTCAGGCGGAAAATGCAAGTGAGACGGACGGAAGAGATCTGGCTTGGCCGGTTTTCGATTTTCTGCATCGAAGTTCCACCGTCCTCCCACCGGCTTATCGCCCTCCATGAGAAGTCCTGTCTTTCGCCGCATGTCGCGGTAAAAGAATTCCATCCTCAGCTCGCGCCGTCCCTCGGCCCAATTGGCGAACTCCTCCCTCGAACAGAGAAAACGACTGTCGAGGCGTATCTCCACTGGCAAGTTGAAGGACGTTTCCCACTCTGACATTGCCTGCGATACCCGAAACTCGCCTGGTTCGGTGACAATTACTCTTTCCGGTTTAGTCTCTTTGACTGCACGCTTCAGCTCGTTCGTGAAGCTCCCAGAGTTGGCCTCATCATCCAATTCGATGTAGCGAACATCGAATCCTTTACCGCGTAACTCTTGTGCGAAATGGCGCATGGCAGACAGGATCAGGACGATCTTCTTGCGATGGTGCCGAACATAAGTCGTTTCTTCATGCACCTCGCACATGAGAATTATATCTCGGCCCGGATCGGCCCCCTCCAGACTTGAAATGGAGTGGGACAATTGATCGCCAAGGATGAAGATGAGATTACGATAGCGCTGTTTCATCGCCGCAGAACGTCAGGACGCCACGTCCCGTTCCCAATGTAAATCGGCACCGGCTGATTTTAGAAGTTTAGCTTTCGTCACCACTAAAAAAAGTGTGCTGCCTCTCATGTCGTCTCAATGACCGGCACCTTTACGCGAAAAAGAAACAAGCCGCTATAGACGAGGCAAACCGACGAGAATTGAGACGGCCCAAACGAGCGTCGCATCCTTGTGGCTGGAGAATGTCACAACCGTATCGAATGAGCGATTGCCACCAGCAAACAATTCATACAGCCGATGACGAGAAGAGCGACAATAGGGTTGAATGCGCGTATGGGAACCCCAAAAAAATCCTCCGCGCCTGACGCGTCGTCTCCGTTGATGGTCCAGAGTCGCGACCACATGGACGTGATAGCAAAGCTACCGACTAAGCCCCCATGCGCCTTTTGATGTTTTGATACTGGCGGCCCCCGCTCGAATCACCAAGGCAAAGGCAGCAGAAAGTAACAATCACCGCCACGTGAATTCTAAGACTTCGTTAACAGCGGAACCAAAGCAGGCTTCGCTACGTTGCTTTTTCGAGATACGGAAAAGGAACTTCCAAAATGTCAAGATCAGGAAACATAAAATCCGTAGTTTTTTTTGCAGCAGCATTTGTATGCGCCGCGAATAGTCCATCGCTCGCTCTGAGCGTTATCAATCCCGCCTATGTGAGCGAAGCGTCCGCGGAAGAAGGCACGAACGTTTCCGTGTCCGCATTCAGCAATGGCGGCGCGACGAAAGGAAGCGGAGCTCTTCTTCTTTCTGCCGAAGAGGTCCAGCATATCCGCTGGTGCGCAACGCGCTACCCATCCTACCAAGCATCAGACAACACTTTCGCCAACGCATCTGGCGTACGGACCGTGTGCCACTCCAAGTAAGGCAGGCGCGTTTCGCCCGCCCTGCTTGAAGACACCTTATTGGCAGGTTTCAATACCGCCAATAACCTTAGAAGTGGTAGTTAAGACCGCCCTTAACAACGTTGTCGCTGATGTCGGTACGCGATGTCGTCGAGCCCGAGAAGGTCCGAACATCGTTCGTTGCAACGTAATTATATTCGACCTTGCCAGATATCTGCTGATTGAACTTGTGCTCAATACCTGCGCCGAGAAGGTAGCCTTCCTTCATGCCGTCGGGACCGATCACATTATCGCCGTCGCGAAGGCTTGTAACGGTTAGACCAGCGGTACCGTAAATTAGCGTGTCGTCCATCTTAACGCCAGCCTTTGCCTTGGCAGCAACGCGCCAACGCTCGCGCAGATTTCCGTTCGGGACAGATACGCGTGTATCACCCAAATGCGTCGCCTCAAGTTCACCACCCACGACTGCACCGCCGAGATCGTAGTTGTAGCCGCCCTGAACGCCCAGAGCCAAACCTTTGCCGTCACGGAAAGGGTTCGCGCTTGGCATAGCGGCACCGATATGACCGCCTGCGTACGCACCCGTCCAGGACGAGCTTGCAGGCTCGTTATAGGCGGGAGGTGCCTCATAAGACGATGTGAGGTCTGCAGCGACGACCGGGCTTGCGGCCAAAAGTGCTACAGCGGCAACATTATAAGATCTGAATTTAAAGGACATTATCAACTCCATACAAGTCCACGTGCCTCCTGAGCGGGAGGCGTCATTCCGAAAGCAACCGTAGACAGCGCCTGTCTGATTGCCGTTATGGTCAACATAATCGCGAAGGTATGGCGGAAAAAGAAACTTGGTTAGAATTTAGCTAAAACTTTAACGGCATGGCTAACAGGGGGTTAACGAAAAATTACGATTGGCGTCCGTTGGACGAAGTGGCGCTACGCAAGCAAAATGGGAACCAATGGAGCGGGCTTCTGTTTACTTGGAGAACCCCAAACGAAGGAGCGTACCATGCCAAACCGTGATCCATTGGACGAATCCACGATCGACAGTCCGCGTGGTCCTACATCGACACCGGGCATTCCCGACCGAGTTCAGGAAAAGCCGCCAGTGCCCCCTGTGAAGGATCCGGGCGATACGAAGAACCCCAACGATCCGACCCTCAACCCCGCACTCCTGCCAATAGGCGATCCAGCGGGCGCTGCCTGAGGACATAGTAATTCAGCAAACCGCCGTGCGAGGCTGTCGCACGGCGGTTTTTGTATTTAGACATGGTCGATACGATCGACACAGAACTGTCGGTCAAGATACCAACCTGAAAAATCGCGGAACGCGTCAGAGCTTGACCCAGTTGCCGTTGTCCTTGGACGAACGAATGCACGCATCGACAAAGGCAACGCCTTTCACACCATCGTCCACGGTCGGGTAGATGACGGCCTTGTCGAGTTCAGAACCGTTGCGGCGTGCGTCAATCGCATTGGCCGCCTCCGAATAGATCGTCGCGAAGGCTTCTAAGTAACCTTCCGGGTGGCCAGACGGAATGCGCGTGACACGGGATGCCGCATCCCCTGCGCCGGCGCCACCGCGGGTGATCAGCTGCTTCGGCTCTCCCAGTTTGGTGAACCACAGATAGTTGGGATCGGCCTGGGTCCACTCCAGTCCGGCCTTGGTACCGTATACACGAACCTTCAATCCGTTTTCGTGGCCAACCGCGACCTGGCTGCACCACAAAAGGCCTTTGGCCGCCTGTTTGCCGTCCTTCGCCTTGAAGCGAAGCATGACATGCGCATTGTCATCAAGACGTCGGCCCTCGACAAAGGTGTGTACATCGGCAGCCAGCTCATCGAGCTCAAGTCCGGAGATGAAACAACCGAGGTTGTAGGCATGGGTGCCGATATCGCCGGTGGAGCCGCCAGCACCAGACTGTGCGGGGTCCGTTCTCCACACCGCCTGTTTGGCTCCGGTCTGTTCGATCGGCTCTGCCAGCCAATCCTGCGGATACTCCATCTGCACCAGACGAATATCGCCAAGCGCGCCGCTTTCCACCAGTTCGCGCGCGTGCCGCACCATGGGGTAGCCGGTGTAGTTGTGTGTGAGCACGAAGAGCGCGTCAGCTGTGTCCGCAACCTCTTTCAGCTTTCTGGCGTCTTCGAGATTGGAGGTCAGCGGCTTGTCGCAGATGACGTGGATGCCACGCTCCAGAAAGGCCTTGGCCGCCGGAAAGTGCACATGGTTCGGCGTAACGATCGCGACAGCATCGA
This sequence comes from Rhizobium sp. 22-785-1, assembly GCF_053521965.1. Taxonomy (NCBI): domain Bacteria; kingdom Pseudomonadati; phylum Pseudomonadota; class Alphaproteobacteria; order Hyphomicrobiales; family Rhizobiaceae; genus Rhizobium; species Rhizobium sp. 22-785-1. Next base: position 343,935 of record NZ_JBNWDI010000003.1, read on the forward strand.
TACCATCGTCGCGCGCCGCTTCCTTCTGCGCCATTTCCTTATAGGAGCCGTAGCAGCGGTCTTCATCCAGACCGAGTTCAAGACCGGACGCCTTCGACTTCTCCGGCGTCGACGATAGCGCGCCTGCCACCAGTTCGAAGCGGTTGTCGAGACGCGCTGCCATGCGGTGAACGCCGCCAATGAAAGCGCCGCTGCCACCGCCGACCATGCCGAGGCGGATACGCTTGGACGCCTTGTCGGTCGTTTTTCCTTCAATTGCCATTTTCAAATCCTCGAAATCGTTCTGTTACAAGCCGAGCATGCGCCGGTTGGCCGCGTCATCCGTACCGCTGGAAGCGAAATCGTCGAAGGCCTTCTCCGTCACCCGGATGATGTGCGCCTTGACGAACTCCGCGCCCTCACGTGCTCCGTCCTCAGGATGTTTTAGTGCGCACTCCCATTCGACCACGGCCCAGCCGTCAAAATCATTGGCCGCCATTTTGGAGAAGACGGCACCGAAATCGACTTGCCCGTCGCCGAGCGAGCGGAAGCGGCCTGCACGGTTGACCCAACCTTGGTAACCGCCGTAAACGCCCTGGCGTCCCGTCGGGTTGAACTCCGCGTCCTTGACGTGGAACATCTTGATGCGGTCTTTGTAGATGTCGATATTGTCGAGATAGTCCAGGCACTGCAGCACGTAGTGCGACGGATCGTAAAGCATGTTGGCGCGGCTGTGATTTTTCACACGCTCAAGGAACATCTCGAATGTTACGCCATCATGCAGGTCCTCGCCTGGATGAATTTCATAGCAGACATCGACGCCCTGTTCGTCTGCGAAGTTCAGGATAGGTGTCCAGCGTCTTGCAAGTTCGTCGAACGCCGTTTCTACAAGGCCAGCAGGACGCTGCGGCCATGGGTAGATGAAAGGCCAAGCGAGTGCGCCCGAGAATGTCGCATGCGCATCGATGCCGAGATTGCGTGACGCCTTCAGCGCAAGTTTGACCTGCTCAACCGCCCATTCCTGCCGCGCCTTCGGATTGCCGCGCACTTCGGGTGCAGCAAAACCATCGAAGGCTTCGTCATAGGCGGGGTGTACCGCGACCAGCTGGCCCTGAAGATGGGTGGAAAGTTCCGTGACTTCGACGCCATTCTGCCGTGCAACGCCGGCGAATTCGTCGCAATAATCCTTGGATTCGGCGGCCTTTTTCAGGTCAATCAACTGGCTTGCCCATGTTGGCACCTGAACGCCGGCATAGCCTTTTTCAGCGGCCCATTTTGTGATCGCGTCCCAGCTATTGAAGGGTGCGGCATCTCCCGCGAACTGACCCAGAAACAAACCGGGACCCTTGATCGTCTTCATCTCTGACTTCCTCCTGTATCGATACAGTTGAACGGACCGAGCCTCCGCCGCACAACCGCGGACAAGCTAACCGCTCCAGAATTTCGTGCAACCCTGAATGTCGCATCCGCCGCTATTAAATGCACCCAAGCGACAAGTGCTCCTAGAGCGGACGGGCTTATGCGGAGGCGAAGCGATAACAAGTTCGGGAGCGTCTCTCAAATGACGCCTCCAGAGGAAACCTTTCCGCAACTGCTTCGGTTAACGGGGCTTGACCTCTCGCGATCAGGAGCTTTGAACCGCCATGATACTGACCAGACGCACAGTCCTTGCAGCAGGAGCGGCCTCCGCTGTCGCCACGGTTCTTTCAACGCCGTCCATTGGCCGCGCCGCAGTTCCTTTCGAGCAGCCCTCACTCCCGTTCAAGGAGGATGCGCTGGCACCGCATATTTCGGCAAAGACAGTGGGTTTGCATTACGGAAAGCACCATAAGGCTTATTTCGACAAACTCAACACGCTCGCAAAGGGCACGCCTTATGCTGACATGAAACTCGAGGAGATCGTGACAGCGTCCTACGGCAAGCCCGCAGACAAAAAGATCTTTAACAATGCCGCTCAGGCGTGGAACCACATTTTCTACTGGGAGCAGTTCGTCCCGGGCGGCCCGAACAGACCTGAGGGCAAAACGGCGGACGAGATCAACACGGCATTCGGCAGCTATGACAAGTTCATCGAAAAGGCTGTGACCGCGTCCGATGAAGTTTTCGGCACAGGCTGGGTATGGCTTACCAGAGATGACGCCAACAAACTTGCGCTAGTGGGATACGAAGACGGAAACAATCCTGTAGCCGTTGGTCGCCCAGCTTATCTCGGCATCGATATCTGGGAACATGCCTATTATGTCGATTACGAGAACCGAAAGCCTGCCCACATCAAAGCCGTATTGGAAAACTTGATAAACTGGCGCTTCGTCGGCGAGAAAATGTCTGCGGCGTAAAGTTTCTTTGGCAAATCCAAGGCCAAGCCCCGATGTAAATCATAGACGCCCTGCTTTCAGCGGGGCGTTTTGACATGAGTGAGCGTAAAGGACGATAGGAGGATATACCGCTTTTAAGCATCTCAACGATCATAACATTCTAATCGCGCCGCCTAAAATAGTATCAGATCGCGATAAGTTGATTATTTCATCAAAAATCATATGAATCGTTTCAGGTGTCCGCTTGAGTATGTAAAGACTTTCTTATAACGACGATCAGTCGGCATCCGCGGGACAAGCGAGCCGGTTACAAAAAATTGGGAGCTCACATATGAGATACAAACTTAGCATCATCGCCGCAGCCTTGCTTTCGGCGACGTGCTTTGCAAACGTGGCAAGCGCGAAGACCTTCGTTTACTGCTCCGAAGGTTCGCCAGAAGGCTTCGATCCAGGCCTCTACACCGCCGGCACCACCTTCGACGCCGCTGCGCACACCGTGTACAGCCGCCTGCTGGAATTCGAAAAGGGCACCACGAAGCCAGTACCAGGCCTCGCCGAGAGCTGGGAAGTTTCGAAGGATGGCAAGGAGTACACCTTCAAGCTGCGTCCTGGCGTCAAATTCCAGACCACGGAGTTCTTCACCCCGACCCGCGAACTGAACGCCGATGACGTTGTTTTCTCCATCGAGCGCCAGATCAAGACCGACAATCCATGGCACCAGTATGTTCCGGGCACGTCCTGGGAATACGCAGCCGGCATGGGCTTCCCTGAACTGATCAAGTCGGTCGAAAAGGTCGACGACATGACGGTCAAGTTCACGCTGAACCGCCCGGAAGCTCCCTTCCTTGCAAACCTCGCAATGCCTTTCGCTTCGATCGTTTCGAAGGAATACACCGACAAGCTCGCCGCTGAAGGCAAGCAGGCAGAGTTGAACCAGAAGCCGGTCGGCACTGGTCCGTTCGCTTTCGTCGGCTACCAGCAGGATGCCGTCATCCGCTACAAGGCCAACAAGGACTACTGGGGCGGCGCACCGAAGATCGACGATCTCGTTTTCGCCATCACCACCGATGCTGCCGTTCGTTACCAGAAGCTCAAGGCTGGCGAATGCCACCTGATGCCTTACCCGAACGCTGCCGACGTCCAGTCCATGAAGTCGGATTCGAACCTCAAGGTTATGGAGCAGGAAGGCCTTAACGTCGCCTACCTTGCCTACAACACCACACAGGCTCCGTTCGACAAGATCGAAGTTCGTAAGGCGCTGAACAAGGCCATCAACAAGAAGGCCATTGTCGACGCAGTCTTCCAGGGCATGGCAACACCTGCCAAGAACCCGCTGCCGCCGACCATGTGGTCCTACAACGACAAGGTCGAGGACGACGCCTACGATCTCGACGCCGCCAAGAAGATGCTGGCAGATGCCGGCGTGAAGGACCTTTCCATGAAGGTCTGGGCGATGCCGGTTTCGCGTCCTTACATGCTGAACGCCCGCCGCGCTGCTGAAATCATCCAGGATGATTTCGCCAAGATCGGCGTCAAGGTTGAAATCGTCTCTTACGAGTGGGCCGAGTATCTCGACCGCTCCAAGGCCAAGGATCGTGACGGCGCCGTCATGCTCGGCTGGACCGGCGACAATGGCGATCCGGACAACTTCCTTGACACGCTGCTCGGCTGCGAAGCTGTTGGCGGTAACAACCGTGCACAGTGGTGCAACAAGGAGTTCAACGATCTGGTTAAGAAGGCCAAGGTTACGACCGATCAGGCCGAGCGCACCAAGCTCTACGAAGAAGCTCAGGTCGTCTTCAAGAAGGAAGCGCCTTGGGCCACGCTCGACCACTCCCTGTCCATCGTTCCGATGCGTAAGGAAGTAACCGGCTTCGTACAGAGCCCGCTGGGTGACTTCACGTTCGAAAACGTCGACATCACCGAGTAATCGCTGCACCCGAATAGAATTGCCGCGCATCTCGTAAAAGGTGCGCGGCACTTCTTTTATGCGGCACTTATAAAACATCAATAAGCAGGCAAAAAACTGCCTCGTGCCAGAGCATAGGTTCCTTGTAAGGAACAGATCGAAGGTTTCTCATGATTGGCTTTCTTGTGCGGCGTATCGCCGTGCTCATCCCGACATTCATCGGGGTTTCCATTATCGCGTTCCTATTCATCCGGCTTCTGCCGGGCGATCCGGTCGCACTTCTGTCCGGCGAGCGCGTCATGTCGCCAGAGCGCCATGCGCAGATCAGCGCCGCTCTCGGCATGGATCGGCCGCTGGTCATCCAGTATTTTGATTACCTCAAGGGTATTTTGACGGGTGATTTCGGCACCTCGATCGTCTCCAAGTCGCCGATCATCGATCAGTTCTTCGCGCTGTTTCCAGCAACCGTCGAGCTCTCCGTCTGCGCCATCATCCTTGCTGTCTTCATCGGCATTCCGGCAGGCGTGATCGCCGCCATCAAGCGTGGTTCGATCTTTGATCAGGGCCTAATGGGCGTGGCCCTCGTCGGCTACTCCATGCCGATCTTCTGGTGGGGCCTGCTGCTAATCATCCTGTTCTCGGGCATCCTGCAATGGACACCGGTTTCAGGACGCATCTCGCTGATGTTCTATTTCCCGCCAGTCACCGGCTTCATGCTGATCGACTCGCTGCTTTCCGGCCAAAAAGGCGCTTTTGCCTCGGCGCTAAGCCATCTGGCGCTGCCGTCGATCGTGCTGGCCACAATCCCGCTTGCCGTCATTGCGCGCCAGACGCGCTCGGCCATGCTGGAAGTGCTGTCGGAAGACTATGTGCGCACCGCGCGCGCCAAGGGCCTGTCTCCCTTCCGGGTCATCGGCATCCATGCGTTGCGCAACGCCATGATCCCGGTCATCACCACCATCGGCCTGCAGGTCGGCGTCATGCTGGCCGGTGCCATCCTCACCGAAACGATCTTCTCCTGGCCGGGCATCGGCAAGTGGATGGTCGATTCCGTCTTCCGCCGCGATTACCCGGTTATTCAGGGCGGCCTGCTGTTGATTGCGGGCATCATCATGGTCGTCAACCTTATCGTTGACCTCCTGTATGGCCTGATCAACCCGCGCATCCGGCACTAAAAGGAGGACCGTTTCATGGCCGATACCGCCATTACCAAAACCACAGCACCGGTTTCCTCTTCCGCCATGCGCAAGCAGATGCTGAAGGAATTCTGGTTTTACTTTTCTGAAAACAAGGGTGCCGTCATTGGCCTTTATGTTTTCCTGGCACTCGTGATCATCGCAGTCTTTGCGTCGATCATCGCGCCGCATTCGCCATTCCAGCAATATCGCGATGCCGTTCTTCTTCCGCCTGCCTGGGTTGAAGGTGGACGCCTGACATACCTGTTAGGCACCGACCCCGTCGGCCGCGATATCCTATCGCGCCTGATCTATGGCGCACAGTATTCGCTGTTCATCGGTGTGTTCGTCACCACACTGTCCTTGACCACCGGCGTCGTCATCGGCGTTCTGGCCGGCTACTATCGCGGTTGGCTTGATACCGCCATCATGCGTTTGATGGACATTATTCTAGCCTTCCCGTCCCTGCTTCTGGCGCTGGTTCTGGTCGCTATTCTCGGACCGGGCCTCACCAACGGCATGATCGCGATCGCGCTCGTTCTTCAGCCGCACTTCGTGCGCCTGACGCGTGCCGCCGTCATGGCGGAAAAGTCCAAGGATTACGTCACGGCCTCGCGTCTGGCCGGTGCCGGTCCGCTGCGTCTGATGTTCCGCACGATTTTGCCGAACTGCACCGCGCCGCTCATCGTTCAGGCGACACTCTCCTTCTCCAACGCCATTCTCGATGCGGCGGCTCTAGGCTTCCTCGGCATGGGCGCGCAGCCGCCCGCACCCGAATGGGGCACCATGCTTGCCGAAGCGCGCGAGTTCATTTTGCGCGCGTGGTGGGTCGTTACCTTCCCCGGTCTTGCCATTCTCATCACCGTTCTTGCCATCAACCTGATGGGCGACGGTCTGCGTGATGCGCTCGACCCGAAACTGAAGAGGTCCTGATATGGCACTTCTGCAAATCGATAATCTCACCGTCGAGTTCGAAACCGCCAATGGCTGGTTCCGCGCCGTGGATGGCGTGTCGATCTCGGTCGATCCGGGTGAAGTACTTGCCATTGTCGGCGAGTCCGGCTCCGGCAAGTCCGTCTCGATGCTGGCTGTCATGGGTCTGTTGCCCTGGACGGCGCGCATCACTGCCGACCGCATGCTCTTTCAGGGCAAAGACATCCAGAAGCTCAGCCCATCCGACCGCCGCAAGCTGATCGGCAAGGATGTCGCAATGATCTTCCAGGAGCCGGTGGCAAGCCTCAACCCTTGCTTCACGGTCGGTTTCCAGATCGAGGAAGTTCTGCGCATCCACATGGGTCTCGACAAGAAAGCGCGTCGTGCACGCGCTATCGAACTCTTCAAGCTCGTCGGACTGCCTGCCCCGGAAGAGCGTCTGAAGCACTATCCGCACCAGATGTCCGGTGGCCAGTGCCAACGCGTCATGATCGCGATTGCCATTGCCTGCAATCCGAAGCTTTTGATCGCGGACGAGCCGACAACCGCGCTCGACGTCACGATCCAGAAGCAGATCCTCGATCTGATCATGCGCCTTCAGGCCGAAACCGGCATGGGCCTCATCATGATCACCCATGACATGGGCGTGGTGGCGGAAACGGCCGATCGCGTTGTGGTGCAGTACAAGGGTCGCAAGATGGAGGAAGCCGACGTGCTCACTCTGTTTGAAAACCCCAAGAGCAACTATACGAAGGCGCTTCTGGCAGCGCTGCCGGAGAATGCGACGGGTGATCGCCTGACCACCGTGTCGCAGTTCTTCGACGGTACGCCGACACCAGCCTCAAGCGCTGCGGGAGAAACGGCATGAGTGACAATAAAATCATGCTCGAAGTCCGCGACATGAAGCGGGATTACCATATCCCTGGCGGATTCATGAAGCAGAGCAAGACGGTCCATGCCGTCAAGGGCGTGTCCTTTAAGCTCGAGACCGGCAAGACGCTGGCGATTGTCGGCGAAAGCGGCTGCGGCAAGTCAACCCTTGCCCGTATGCTGACCTTTATCGACGAACCGACATCGGGTGACCTCTTCATCGACGGCGAGAAAATGGACACACGTCCCGGCCATTTGACGCCGGAGATGCGCCAGAAGGTTCAGATCGTGTTCCAGAACCCCTATGGTTCGCTGAACCCGCGCCAGAAGATCGGCGATGTGCTGGGTGAATCGCTCTTGATCAACACCAACATGTCCGCCGCCGAGCGTCGCGAAAAGGCCAATGATATGCTGGTGCGCGTGGGTCTCGGCCCAGAGCATTACAACCGCTACCCGCATATGTTCTCCGGCGGCCAGCGCCAGCGCATCGCCATTGCGCGTGCCTTGATGCTCAACCCGAAGCTCTTGGTGCTGGACGAGCCAGTTTCGGCGCTTGACCTTTCGGTCCAGGCTCAGGTTCTCAACCTGCTCGCCGACTTGCAGGACGAGTTCGGCTTGACTTATGTCTTCATCAGCCACGATCTTTCGGTGGTGAAGTATATCGCCGATGAAGTGATGGTGATGTATTTCGGTGAAGCCGTCGAACACGGCACGCGCGATGAGGTTTTTTCCGACCCGAAGCACAGCTATACGCGTACACTCTTTGCGGCAACGCCTAAAGCGGATGTCGAATCCATCCGCGCCCGTGTGGCCGCCAAGGCTATGGCGAAGGCCGGCTGATTGGACGATCCTTAAACCCCGGAGCGATCCGGGGTTTTTTATTCCGGCTTGCGCGCACAGATCGCGTAACGGTGCTGGATTCCGCGGGCCGCAGCCTTCAGGAAATTCCAGTTCTTGGCTTGGCTCCTATGGACGTCGCGAAGGTCGGTGTCGATCGTCACCTCCTCGAAACCAGCATCACGCAACAATACTGCAACCGCGTCCGCGCGCGCACCATTGGAAAAATAGACGCGTGAAAGAATGCTGTTATGGGTGCCCGCCATATCTGGCGGCATATGAACGGCTTCAGCCTTGAGAACTCCGCGCTTTTGCAGCCAGTTCGCCAGATCTTTCAGAAGCTTCTCGGTGCGGCTGACATTGACGAAATCACCATCGACGACCAGCACCTTGCCGCCGGGCTTCAGCACACGCAGCCACTCGCGGAAGGCAGCCTCTGGATCGACCAGCGTCCAGACCAGATGGCGGTTGATCACCACATCATAGTTCGCGTCCGGCTCCATGGTATTTTCTGCATCGCCCATCCGGAAAGTGATTGCTCGGTTGCGGCTCTTCGCTTTCGTCTTTGCGCGCTCCAGCATGGGCTCTGCCCAGTCGAGGCCAGTGACACGATAGCCGAGGTCGTCCATCAGATGCGAGACGACGCCCGTGCCGCTTGCGAGATCGAGCGCCAGCTTCCCCTCACCCGGTCCCAGATGCTTCAACACAAGGCGATGCCAGGCGGCGCGTTCATCCTCGGAAAAAATCTCATGACCTGGTGAAAGATCGAAGGTTGCAGCGCGCGCGGACCAATAGGCCTTGATCTCGTCCTTCAGACCAAAGTTGCTTCCGTAGCCATTTGCGCTGTCCATGCCGGTGAACCTCAGGATTGCAGTTGAGAATTGCTCTAAAAGATAAAACTTGACGAATGCAATCATAAAATCATAAAGCGCCAAAAGTTTTATTGGAGAGCTATTTCAATGCGCATTACGGGCAGATCCGCAGTTCTTGCAATGGGCCTTGTGGTTTCGAGCGTATGGCCAGCTTTCGCTGAAAAAGTGACGGTCAAAGACGTCACTGGACGCGATGTCGAGGTCAATGTGCCAGTCAAGCATGTCATTCTCGGCGAAGGCCGCCAAATCTATTTTCTCGCCGCTCTGGACAAAAACAATCCTTTTGAACATGTCGTCGGTTGGCGCGACGATCTGCCGAAGGCCGACCCGGAAACATATGACGCCTATCTCGCAAAATATCCGAACATCGCCAAGCTTCCCAAATTCGGTGGGATGAAGGACGGCACATTCGATATCGAGCAGGCGGTTGCGCTGAAGCCTGACGTCATCCTGATGAACATCGACGCCAAGACCGCAACAGAAGAAGCCGGCTATATTGAGAAGCTCGGCAAGGTCGGGATTCCTCTCGTCTATGTCGACTTCCGCGAGAAGCCGATGGAAAACACCGAGCCGAGCATGCGCCTCATGGGCAAGCTGATGGGCAAGGAAACAGTCGCGGAAGACTTCATCAAGTTCCGCTCCGACAGCATCCAGCGCGTAACCGACGTCCTTGAAAAGGAAAACCCGAAGAAGCCCGTGGTCTTCGTCGAGCGCGCTGGCGGCTATTCGGACGATTGCTGCATGTCCTTCGGCAACGAAAACTTCGGCAAAATGGTCGAAATCGCCGGTGGCATCAACATGGCCAAGGGTATAATCCCCGGCACCTTCGGCACGGTCAACCCGGAACAGATCATCGCCTCCAATCCTGATCAGATCATCATTACCGGCGGCAAGTGGGATGCCTATGTACCAGGCGGCAACTGGGTCGGCGTGGGCTATGGCGCGGACCTCAAGGAAGCACGCCGCAAGTTGGAAAATCTGACAAAACGTCCGGGCTTTACCGGCGTCAAGGCGGTGGAGAACGGCAACGTCCACGCCATCTGGCACCAGTTCTACAACAACCCGTACCAGTTCGTCGCCATCCAGGAGATCGCAAAGTGGCTGCACCCCGCTCTCTTCAAGGATCTCGATCCTGAAGCGACGTTCAAGGAACTGCACGAGCGCTTCCTGCCGCTCGAATATAAGCCCGGCTACTTCGTGTCTCTCAAGGACGACACGTAAGAGCTGTACCGTGATGGCCCGAACCAGGCCAGACCGAACGAAGCGAGGCGGCCCTCCATCCGGCTCGCCATGCTGTTTTTAAAAGAGGGTTATCCCATGATTTTCAAAACGCTTGGCACCATTGCAACGATTATCCTTGCCGCACTTTCATCCCCAGCATGGTCGACTGAGATAATCGACGCTGCTGGTCGCACCGTCGAGATGGACCTGCCGGCAAAGCGGGTTATCCTCGGCGAAGCCCGTCAGGTTCATGTGGTGGCTGCCCTCAAGGGTGAAAAGACATTCGATACGGTTGTTGGCTGGCGTGACGATCTCATCAAAAAGGATCCCGACAGCTACACGGCCTATGTGGAGCGTTTCCCGCAGATCAAGGACTTGCCCCGCTTCGGCTATCTGCCGCAGGGCGAATTCAGCCTCGAAGCCGCCATCGCCCTTTCGCCGGATATCATCACACTCAACCTGGAGGCGGAGCAAAGTGCCAAGGAAAGCGGTTTCGAGGACAAGGCCGCCGCTGCCGGTATCAAGGTCGTCTATCTCGATTTTCGCCTCGATCCAGAGAAGAACACCGAACCCTCCATTCGCGCCCTTGGACAGATATTCGGTGCCGAGCAGCGGGCCGACGAGTTCATGGCCTATCGACGCCAGCAAATTGCGCTCGTCACCGACAGACTTGCAACGGTCAAGGACCTGAAACGCCCAGGCGTCTTCATCGAACGCGCGCCGGGCATTTCCGGAGAAAACACCTGCTGCCGCACCTTCGGCCCGGTCAATTTCGGTGAAATGATCGAAAAGGCTGGAGGCCACAACATTGCGTCTGACGTGATCAAGACAACCTTCGGCGACCTGAACCCCGAACAGCTGGTCGTTTCCGATCCCGAGCACATTATTGTCACCGGTTCAAACTGGGCGGCAGAATCCGACATCAACCAGTTCGTTCCAGTCGGACGCGGTGCGGACATGAAGCTTTCGCGGCAACGTCTGGCCAAGCTGATGACCCGCACGCCCTTCCCGGAATTGAAGGCAGTGAAGGACGGCAATGTGCACGCCGTCTGGCACCAGTTCTACGGCGCTCCCTATGAGTTCGTTCCGATCCAGCAATTCGCCAAGTGGTTCCACCCGGATCTCTTTGCCGACCTTGATCCGGAAAAGAACTTTGATGACTTCCACAAGAAATTCCTGCCCATCACCTACAAGCCAGGCTACTTCGTCTCCCTCGAAAAAGGCGTGAACTGATATGGCTTCCATCAGCGAGACGTCCGTGGAAACGGGGGGCCATCGATATCGCGCCCTTGCCGGTCGCCGTATCCTCATCCTGGTCGGACTGACATTGGCGCTGTGTCTCAGCGTCGCGACCGATATGGCGCTTGGGCCAGCGAGATACACACTCTCCGAAGTGGTCGGAGCGATTTTCGATCCAGCTGCCGTCGCCAACCAGCTGCGCGTCGTCATCTGGGATATCCGCATGCCGATTGCCCTGATGGCGGTCACCGTCGGCGCTTCTCTCTCCGTTGCGGGCGCGCAGATGCAGACCATCCTGTCGAACCCCTTGGCAAGTCCCTTCACGCTCGGCATCTCGGCCGCGGCAAGTTTCGGTGCGGCCATGGCACTCGTCGGTGGCATCGCGATCTTCCCCGGCGCTGTCGAGTATATGGTGCCGATCAATGCCTTCCTCATGGCCATGCTGGCAGCGCTTTTCATCCACTTCGCCTCGACCATGCGCGGTGTCAGCGTCGAAACTATCGTGCTTCTCGGCATCGCCCTGGTCTTCACCTTCAATGCCGCCTTATCACTGCTGGAATATCTGGCATCCGAACAAGCGCTGGCAGCCGTCGTCTTCTGGACCATGGGGAGCCTGACCAAAGCGACGTGGGCGAAGGTTTATGTCACGGCGGCTATTCTTGTGCTCACCGTTCCATTGTTCATGAAGAACGCTTGGGCTTTGACGGCGCTCAGGCTCGGCGACGACAAGGCGGCCAGCATGGGCGTCAATGTCCGGCGCCTGCGCCTCCAGACCATGCTGACGGTAAGCCTGCTGGCCGCCATACCAGTGTCCTTCGTCGGCACGATCGGCTTCGTCGGTCTGGTCGGCCCGCATATTGCCCGCATGGTTGTCGGAGAAGATCAGCGCTTCTTCCTGCCCGGCTCCGTCATCTGCGGCGCGCTGCTGCTGTCGGTCACCTCGGTCGTCAGCAAGATGCTGATCCCAGGTGCTGTTCTGCCGATCGGCGTTATTACCGCCCTTGTCGGCGTTCCCTTCTTCTTCATCCTGATCTTTTCCAACAGGAGACGCGCATGGTAGCCTTGGCTCTTCAGGATGTCGGCGCAAAGTATGGCCGCACGACAGTTCTTTCCAACGTCACCATGGACATGCTGAAAGCCGGAAGCGTCACTGCCGTCATCGGCCCGAATGCAGCAGGAAAATCCACGCTCTTCAAGCGGATTGCCAGCCTGATTTCCGGTCCCGGCGTGGTGACGCTATCGCAAACGGAGCAAGGGCCGAAGACCATCTGCTACATGCCCCAGGACACTGGTGCCAATGCGGTGCTCACGGTTTACGAATCCATCCTGCTTTCTGCCAAGCAGGGAAGCGGCTGGAAAGTTCGCGACGACGAACTTGCCGAGATCGACGCGATCCTGAAGGCGCTCAACATCGACAACCTGTCCTTCCGCGGACTTGGCGAACTGTCCGGTGGTCAGCGTCAGCTCGTGTCTTTAGCGCAGGCACTGGTGCGCAAGCCGGAAGTGCTGTTGATGGATGAACCGACGTCGGCGCTCGATCTCCACCGACAGGTGGAAGTGCTGGACTTCATCTCAGGCCTTGCTCGCCGCCAAGGCATGATCGTGTTGATTGCGCTTCACGATCTGAACCACGCTCTGCGCTACTGTGAAAACACGCTCGTGATTGCAGGCGGCCAGATGGTGGTGAGCGGCATGACCGAAGATGTCATCACGCCTGCAATGCTGCGCGATATTTATCGGGTGGATGCGCGCATCGAAACATGCTCGAGGGGACAGCGCTTCGTTCTGGTAGATGGTACGGCCTGACGCCACCGCGTTTACAAATAGCTCTGGTAGAGCCGGTCAAACCACACGGCGCTAATTTTTTTGCGTTGCGGTCCATGACGCTGACAACGTCCCGCTTTGCAAAAGCACCATTCTAATATAGGACGATTCCATGGAACATTCTTCTTCCATATACACTCATGGGAGCATATTTTTATGGATAATGACGGTTCGGCAAAATATTTGAATAATGCATCATTAGCAGCAAACTTGCTGATGCAGATGGAGTTCGAGCGTCATGCATGAGTGCCTTTCCACGCCGCCAATCACGCCACTGCCTGCATGCGAAGACCGCGAATGGGCCCGACGCGCCATCGGCATACTTCAGGGTGATGGTCGCCGCTCGGCAGATACCCACCTCGTTAAACCCGTTTTCAATGGTCTGCGCGGCATATCGATCTATCTGAAAGACGAGTCGACGCACCCGACCGGCAGTCTGAAGCATCGCCTCGCGCGCTCGCTGTTCCTTTATGGCATCTGCAACGGCAAGATCCGGCAGGGAACCACGCTGGTGGAGGCGTCGTCCGGTTCGACCGCTGTCAGCGAGGCCTATTTCGCACATCTTCTCGACCTGCCCTTTATCGCCGTCATGCCGCACTCTACCAGCCGCCAGAAGGTCGAAGCCATCGGGCGCTTCGGTGGCCGCTGTCATTTTGTCGACAGCCCCGCCGAAGTTTACACCGAGGCAGAGAGACTGGCTGCGGAAGCGAATGGTCATTACCTCGACCAGTTCACTTATGCCGAGCGCGCAACCGATTGGCGTGGCAACAACAACATCGCCGAGTCCATCTTCGACCAGATGCAGAGCGAAGAGCATCCACAACCATCATGGGTGGTGATGAATGCCGGCACAGGGGGCACCTCTGCCACCATCGGCCGCTACATTCGCTATCGCAATCTTCCAACCCGGCTCTGCGTGGTGGATGTGGAGCACTCGGCGTTTTACCAGTCTTATATGTCTGGGGATCGCAACGTCACCTGCTCGACGCCGTCGCGCATCGAAGGCGTGGGACGCCCGCGCGTGGAACCGTCCTTCATTCCCGGTGTCATCGACCACATGATCAAGATACCAGACGCGGCATCGATCGCTGCTATGCATGTGCTGTCGGAGCGACTTTTCCGACGTGTGGGCGGCTCAACTGGCACAAACTTCTTCGGCGTCTGCTGGATCGCTGCGGCGATGATGAAGGAAGGGCGTGAAGGTTCTCTGGTTTCGCTCATCTGCGACAGCGGTGACCGCTACGCAGCGACCTATTATAACCAAGACTGGCTGGCTGAGAACAAGATCGACATCGCGCCTTACAAGGCCATGGTGGAAGCCTTCATCGACAGTGGCGACTTCCGCAACTTCGATGTAAGCGTCGAGACGGCATAGAGCAGCGCCGCGCTGCAACTATCCCACGGATGCGGCATGCCGGCGAAGTGCTACATACTCCCAGATCGCGACCATAAGCAGGACAGCGGCACTGACGATCTGCAATCCATAGAGCGGTACGCCCGGCACGAAGAGAAGTGCGGCCAGCACAACGATACCTGCGAAGTGCGAAATCGGCCTCACGAAGGACGATGCAACCTTCACGCCGATATTGCCGATCAGAAAAAGGATGGGCCCGCCCATGATGGCAAGCGATTCCCGCAACGTCGACGCATCGTGACTGTGGGAAAGGCTGAAATCCTCTCCAACTGCCGTCAGAATGATTCCGGCAACGATTGGCAGGTGGCCGTAGTTGAAGAGATTTTGCGCGATCGTTTCCGGCTCTGCGGCCTCCTCGGCCTCTTCGGCCTTATCCGATACTTCCTCTTGGCCATGGTGAAAATATATCCACCACATCACGACCGTACTTAAAAAGGCAGCACAGAATACAATGAACGTCAGGTTCGAATTCATGTATTCCGTCGCTGTTTTCCCTGTGGTCAAAATGGTTTCGCCAAGGCAGATAATGACGAAGAGCGCGCAACGCTCCGCCAGATGCTCTCCCGAGAGAAGAAGTTGCTCGTCGTCTTGAGCCCGCAACCCGGGAACATGATAGCGCGCTAAAGGTCCAGCATATTCTATGGCAATGGCCACGGTCCACAGGATCAAGCGAATAGTTAGATCGTCTTGGAAACCGCCGGCGATCCAGAGGAGGCTGGACACCATCAGCCAGACTGTCATCCTACCGAAGGTCTTGGAATTTCCGTGATCGACCCCGCGGAAGACATAGAGCCCGAAGAGCGAGCGAGACAGCTGCATCGCCGTGTAGATAGAAGCAAAGATAAGGCCTTGGCTCTCAAATGCCTTCGGCAGCGCAATCGCCAAAAGGACACCCGCAAACATTAGCCCGAACAGGAACATCCTGACCGGGCCCTTGTCTGTGTTCAACAGATTGGTCAGCCACGTGGTGTGAACCCAAAGCCACCACAGGGCAAGGATAAGGATCGCCGCCTCGTAAAGCGCGGTCGGGCCGAAATCTTTCGCCAGGGTGGCCGAAAGCTGGATCAGCGCAAAGACGAAAACAAGGTCAAAAAATAGCTCCGGGAACGTGGCCTTCTGCGACTCGTCGCCGTCTGGCCTGATCCAACCCCTATCCGCATTTTTTGCCAATACTGGCTCCCCGGTGTAAATGCTTTACCGAGCTGGCGGCAAGCGATCGTTTAAACTACCGTGCCGCGGTCGCGAAGGACATGTCAGGATGCCCAGCTTCCCGCTCCAAGGCCTGGTTACGCCCCATCAATTCCACGTCGCTGGAGTTGTCTGGATAGAAACGTGGACCTATCAATCGAACGCGCTTTCCCGCAACATCGACGATATAGTGAGGCCGCACATCTTCCATGGCCTGCCTCGTAACCGTCGCCAGCGACGGCTTTTTTGACGGAATAACGCTGCTGACTTCGTAGGTCTGCGCTAGCACAGCGGTCGTCGTTGACAATAGGAATAGCGCAGCGGCGCCTACAGCGGACCGTTTCATCTTCTTCTCCAGCTCTATCTTGCTTTGCACGAACAACATAAATCAGGGAAATATGGTTCCACCGCCGTTGCGTCATGCCTAGTCATTTGTGCGAAAGCGTACTCAAGCTCTGGAAAGCGGACAGAAACTTGCATAAGCAAAGGCATAGGCCTAGGTCCAGTTCAACCGAACATTGCGACATGCCTTGCAAAGTTACATATCGGGATCTGGGGACGTCATTGGTCAAGCTATCTCCTTTCGTCAGGCGAACGCTCGTCATGCTGGGGCTTGGAATTGCGCTGCTGATCGGGATGGTCGGCGCGTCTCTTTGGCTTGTGCAGAAGAACGACAGCTATTCACATGAGATCGTCGATCTCCGGCGGACGCGCGCCGCCATTCTGGATCTGTTGACCACGATCCAGGACGCAGAGACGGGACAGCGCGGTTATCTTCTGACGCGAAGGGAAGAATATCTGGCGCCCTATAGCGATGCTGCCGAAACGCTTGCGGACAAACGCGCGCGCTTGGTAGCAGCCATTCAGAACAAGCCTGCCTACGCTGCAAAACTTCCGGGGCTGCAAGCCGCGCTCATAGCCAAGCTCAACGAAATCGGGCGTACGATCGACCTCGTCAATGCGGGACGCACGGATGAAGCGATTGACATCGTGCGGGCCGATAGCGGCCTCATATATATGCGGGAAATCCGTCAAACACTGGATTATTTTCAGGACATTACGGATGACCGGCTGCGCACGATCGTTTCCGAACAGCTCAACGCGGCCTACAACCTTCGCTGGGTGACGGTCGGCGGTGCAATCGCAATCGTCGCGGTGGTGGGCGGTGCGCTTTTCCTCATCGCGAAATATGTGGGCGAATTGATGCGCTCACGCGAGGAGGTCGATTCGCTCAACCGCGGCCTTGAAGAGCGCGTCAACGAAAGAACAAGAGACCTGATTAGGGCTAATCAGGAAATCCAACGCTTCGCCTATATCGTGACCCACGACCTGCGTGCGCCACTCGTTAATATCATGGGATTCCTCTCGGAATTCGAGGCCTCGCTCAAACCAATTGAGCGCTACGTCCTTGCCAATGGTGCAACGCTTCAAGACAGCGAGATCAAGGAAGCCCGGCTTGCCGTTGAAGAAGATCTGCCGGAAGCGATAGGCTTCATTCGTTCGTCCACCCGCAAGATGGACCAGCTTATCAATGCCATCCTAAAGATCTCACGCGACGGCCGTCGCAAATTGCAGGCGGAGAAAGTCGACCTGAAGGAGCTACTGGCAACAGCGGCTGCAAGCGTTCAGCACCAGGTTTCTGCTGTGGATGGTGATATCGACGTGAACGTACAGCCATTCACTGTGATCAGTGATAGGATTTCGCTCGACCAGATTCTTGGCAACCTCTTTGACAATGCCGTAAAGTACCAGATGAAAGGCCGTCCACTTCAACTTTCGGCGCGCATCTTGCCGCAAGGACGTGGCCTAGTCCGGGTCGATATCTGCGATAATGGACGCGGAATCGCAGAGGATGATCTCGAACGGGTGTTTGAACTCTTCAGACGCGCCGGCGACCAGGATCAACAAGGCGAGGGTATTGGACTCGCACATGTGCGTTCGCTAATAAGAAATTTAGGTGGAGACATTACCGTCACCTCGGAACTTGGCAAGGGAAGCACCTTTCAGCTGACTTTGCCAACGGATCTGCGGAAAATCACACGAGGTAACGAGATATGAAAATAACAGGACAGGAAGTCACGATCGTCATGATCGAAGACGATGAGGGACATGCCCGCCTGATCGAGAAGAATGTAAGACGCGCAGGCGTCAACAACGACATCGTCCCCTTCACATTGGGCAACAAGGCGCTCGACTATATTCTTGGACCGGAGCGTGACGGTCTCGTCAGCAAGGACCGATACCTGCTGGTTCTGCTGGACCTCAATCTTCCCGATATGTCGGGGATCCGGATCTTGGAGCAGATCAAGAGCAACGAACACACGAAGCGTCTGCCTGTCGTGGTTTTGACGACAACGGACGATGAGACCGAAATCCAGAAGTGCTACGATCTGGGTGCGAATGTCTACATCACCAAGCCGGTCGATTACGAAGGCTTTGCAACAGCAATTAGAAACCTCGGCCTCTTCTTCTCGGTCATACAGGTCCCATGAAGGCGTAACGGCGGTGCATATACTTTATGTCGATGACGATCCAACAGTTGCCAGGCTCGCCACCCGCGTGCTGCGCCGACACGGCGTTGACGTCGAACATGCGCCGTCGGTCGCCATCGGGTTGGAAAAGTTCAATGCGGCCCGCTTCGACGCCGTCGTTCTGGATCACTACTTTCAAAACGGAACAGGTCTTCAATTCCTCAAGGCGATTGGAGAGCGGACACGCGACACGCCCGTTCTCTACGTAACGGGTGCGAGCGAGGCGCAAATCGCCATTGATGCCTTGAAAGCCGGCGCTGCCGATTATGTGATCAAGACTGTCACAGACGATTTCTTCCCTCTGCTGCTGACGTCGATCGAGCAGGTCTGCGCGAACTTCCAGCTTCGTAAGGAAAAGGAGGAGGCAGAGCGTCTTCTGGTGCGTGCCAAGGAGCGCGCCGAACTGATGGCGAAGGAGATGAACCACCGCATCGCCAACAGCCTTTCGCTGGTTTCCGCGATGATACGCATGCAGATGAACGCGGCCTCCAGCGAGGAGGCGCGCACCGTGCTATCGGAAACGCAAAACCGCATTTCCGCCATAGCAGGCGTTCACCGCAGCCTTTACACCGCGGACAATATGGGTGTCGTCGATCTCGATGCCTATCTCTCTTCGATCATCAGCGAGCTTGCCAAGTCCGGTCCCGATGAAGAGCGTATCCGCATCACCACGGATATGGAGACGATCAGCGCCGCACCCGATCAGGCGGTGGCGCTTGGTGTGATCGTCACCGAGCTGGCCACCAACTCTCTCAAATACGCCTATCCCTCCGGAAGCGGAGATATTCGCATTGCGCTGAGAAGCCGGGACGGAAAGCTGCAATTGACAGTCGAAGACGATGGCGTGGGCATGGGAAGCGCGCCTACGCCGCAAGGCACCGGGCTCGGCACCAAGCTGATATCCGCCATGGCCCGAAGCCTCAAGGCGACAGTAGAACAGAGCAGTGTGCAGCCGCAAACGGGAACGCGCATCTGCGTAGAGTGGGACGCGACACACGTCTGAATCGGCGATGCGTTTTCAGTTCACGCAGATTGGGCGGACGTTCGCCGCAATCACGACACGCGATAAACAGAGGACACTGGCCGCGCGGCGCCCAGCGTCCTTAGATCTAAGCATCGTATTTTCCTACAATCGATCCCGACCTTCCGAGCGACGCTTTCGGGCGCGTCTCCATTAAGAGCGAACGCTTCAGTATGTGCCCGGCAGGCCAGCAACGACTTGCGGTGCAGGCGTACCCGCCATCATTTGCGAGGGAGGCGCCAACGATGTTACAACGATCGGCGTGCCGTCCGGCACGCGATTATAAAGGTCGACAATGTCCTGGTTCATCAAGCGGACGCAACCGGACGAGACGGATTTGCCGATCGTCCACCATTCAGGCGAACCGTGGAGGCGATAGATCGTATCACGACCGTCCTTAAAGATATAGAGCGCACGCGCGCCCAGCGGGTTCATCAAACCCGGTGCCATGCCGCCATTGGCGGCGCTATAGGGCTGAAGCTCGGGCTGACGTGCAATCATCTCGTCAGGCGGTGTCCAGCGTGGCCATTGGCGCTTGTACTGGATGACGCCCCTGCCCGACCACTCGAACCCGGCGCGCCCAAGACCGACGCCGTAGCGCATGGCCTGATTGTTTTCATATGTCAGATAAAGAAAATGGTTCGCCGTATCGACCACGATCGTACCGGGCCGTTCGCCAGTCGGGTTTTCCACCATCTGACGGTAAAAGCGCGGGTCGATCTTCTGGTAAGGGATAGCCGGAAGCGGAAATTGCTCCTCAGGTTTCGGTCCGTAGACTTCGGCGTAATAGGGATCAACCCTTGGGCGGACCTCCACTGTTTCGCGTGGTGTTGTGGTACAGCCGGCCAATGCCGTCAGCGCCAGTCCGCCGGTGCCGAACAGGAAACTCCGGCGTGTCGTGTCATGCTTATTCAATCCAGATCCTCATCAACTGGTCATCGCGTTCCCGAAAACGGGTCTGCGAGCGCCGCGTCCGGGCGGCTTATCGGGTACTTTGTGCCGGATACGCGCCCTGCCATATCCTTAGGTCCGCTGCTTTTCAGAAGAGCACGGAAACTCGGATGCATTCCGCCATCCACATAAGCGTTCAGAGCGCTTGAAGTTCCTTCAGCCATTGCAACGTCGAGCTTCTGCTTCTCGGCACTCAGACGTGCTGCCACCTGCGCCTCGGGTTGATTGATGGCAGGCGGGCACGCGGCCAGCGGATCGCTCGGTTCTCCATTGGCAAACTCCGCATTGAAGACATAACGGCGACCGCAGACTGACACTTTCGGTTGGCGACGGGTGACCTCGAAGTAATCATAGCCATCCTTCAGGGTCCGCCAGAAGGCAAAGTTCGGGTCATTCTTGTAGGCGGCCATGTTTTTCGCCGTCATACGGAAAGGATAGGCCTGCACTTGGAAACGGTCCTGACCGCCCTTCAATGCCCGTTCGACGATCGCATAGATTTCACCCACCTGCGCATCCGTCATCGCATAGCAGCCGGACGAAGAACACGCACCATGCACCATGAGTGCTTCGCCGGTATAGCCAAGCGCAGATTCGAGCCTGTTCGGATAACCGAGGTTGAACGAGACGTAGTATTGAGAGTTCGGATTCAGCATGCTGGAAGACACGTGATAGAAGCCCTCCGGCGCCTGTCTGTCTCCGCTCTTCGTCTTGGGTCCGAGCTTGCCGGACCAGCGGCACATGGGATAGGTCTTGAACAGAGCGTAGTTGCCGGTTTTGTCGACTTTCCAAACTTCCAGTTCGCTTTCCTGCTTGAATATGCGCACAAGAACCGGGCTTTCCGGCTTCATGCCCTTGGCGGACATGGCAGCTGCAACTTTGGAGGACAGCTTCGGCGGCTCTTTCGACGCGCTGTCAAAACCCATAGACGTACAGGCAGCAAGCGACGCGCACAGTGCTACGACGGCAGCGGCACGTGCCGAAGCAATCATGATGTCTCGAAGCTTCGTTGGTGCGAAACCCGATTTTGCCGAAGTGCCCATGGAATGTCTTGCCTGTCTCTCTGCCGCTACTGCGTAACTAAAGAAGGTGACCACATGACGGCAACCACCCGCTTGCACAAAGAGTCGTGAATTTGCGTTACGAGTTCGTTAATCATAGACACACAAACACGTGAGAAACCGTGTGCGGCAATCCGGCTAGCGAAGCAACCCTTGTCCGCCATCGATCCAGACCGGCGTGCCGGTGATGTGACGCGATTTGTCGCCGGCCAGAAAGACCACCAGATCAGCCACATCCTCACTTAAACCGGCCTTTCCACCCGTAATAGGAATGTCCCCCTCCGGCCACTCAACCGGGACAGCGGTCTCGCGCGAACTGCGAATATCGGTGTTGTCATCGATTTTGGTTTCGATGGCCCCTGGGCAAATCGCGTTCACTCGGATCTTGTATTGCCCCAGTTCGAGCGCTAGCTGCTGGGCCATGGCAAGCTGGCCAGCCTTTGTAGCCGAATAGGCAGTGGCACCGGGGGAGGTAAAGGTGCGCGTTCCGTTGATGGACGAGACGATGATGATCGATCCGCCGCCAGCGGCTTTAAGATGTGGCACGCTCTTGTTGAGGGTAAGGTAGGTTCCGCGAAGATTGACCGTGATGGTATTATCCCATTCCTCAGGCGTCAGATCCTCAATCGGGGCCCATACGCCGTTAATGCCGGCATTGGCAACAACAACATCCAGGCGGCTGAAGGTCTCCGTCAGTTGATCGATTGCGTGCGCCATCTCGTACGGATCTGCAACATCGGCAATGAGCGCTTTTGCGGTACCACCCTGGCTTTTAACTTCCGCCACAAGTTCGTCGAGTTCACTCGCCGTGCGGCCGAGCGCGCCTATCGCATAGCCCTCTTTGGCAAGCGCAATCGCGGCTGCTTTTCCGATACCTGATCCGGCGCCGGTCACGAGTGCGACTTTTCCTTTCACCATAAGATCTCCCCTGTGCTGCAACGCGATCTTTTAACCGCGCCCTCCACAAACTGCTTAGAAAAACGGTTGTTCCGAAAGACACAACGCGGCAACATGTCCAGATGAACAAGGATTTTTTTTCGAGGGACGCCGTTACCGTTGCCAAGGCGATGATCGGCATGGAGTTCCGACTCCACAATACGGGCGGGATCGTCGTCGAGACAGAAGCCTATCGGTCGGACGATCCGGCGTCCCACAGCTTCAATGGCCCCACCGTACGCAATCGCGCCATGTTCGGACCGCCAGCACATCTTTATGTCTACCGGTCCTACGGCATTCACTGGTGCGCGAACATAGTCTGTCTTTCTGGCTCCGCTGTGCTGATACGGGCTCTCGACCCTCAAACCGGCCTTGACCTCATGGCGTCTCGACGCGGAACTGCAGCCACGAAAGCTTTATGCTCTGGACCAGGAAAGCTTTGCCAAGCGCTGGGGATCACTGGCAATCTGGATGGAGTTTCGGTTCTACAAGAACCCTTCCTTCTGCGAGATCGCCAGTCCGTGCCTGATGTCTTGGTCGGCGCGCGCATTGGCATCAGTAAGGCGACCGAAGCGCAGTGGCGATTTGGCCTGAAAGGTTCAGACTGCCTCAGCAAGCCAATTACGCGCTTGCGCTAGACCACCATCGGTGGGTCATCATTCTCATCAGGATTGGGGTCCGGCGCCTCGTCGGGCAAGCGATCAGGCTCTGGCTCCTTGATCGGCGGCGTTTCAGGCTGGGGTGGCAAGGGAGGCGATACCGGATTTGGTTCGGTCGGAACGATACCCACTGTTTTTCTTCTCCCAATCTATGCGGGCAGTCTGATTTTTGATTTCGTCGCCCGGTCCGCTATTGTCGCCGAAACGATCCCGTCATCTGATCAGGTTGCCCGCGGTTCGTTACACTAAAACGCCGGGATAGTGAGAAGGTTGCCTACTGTGTTGTGATTACGCGTAGCCAAGCGAACTGCGTGCCACTTCGCGCTGGTCGCCATAATCCCGCGTATGGGCGTCATGGCCATATTCGTGCGCTGCGTGCGTCAGCTGTAAATCCGGCACCTGCAGCAAGGCGTCAGCGTAAGTGCCGGTTTCCTCGTCAATGTCGAGAATGGTATGAGCAGGCTTTAGAAAATCGAACATGGCTTCCTCCCATTCGAAGTTTCTTTCTAACGCATCACCCGGCGCTACGTTCCTCCTCGTGGCGCCGACTATGTTCGTTACCGCCCAATTTTAACACACATTATTTTGATGAATCCTTATACGAATGCGACACTTCTTATCGAGCGCACGAGTTTGAGCAGACCCGACGCCGTATGGTATGTCTTCACGGCTCGGGCTATCCTACACCCCTCGCCGGTTACCCCACAGCATGACGTGAAGTTGGGGCAGCACACGCGCTTCGAACCAGCGTTCCGATGTCACCTTGTCGACCAGCCAAAGCATCCGATCCATGATGCCGTCGAGATCCACCCTCGCCTCGTCGTCATCGGGTGGTGGAGGCGTATGATTTCCGGGCTGCAGATAGACGGGAAGGGTGGGGAAACGCCCGGAAGCCTGCCGAGCAAAGGCGTAGTCGGCATCGTCAAAAACAACTACTTTCAGTGCAACGCGAGGCGCGCCACCGGCCGCCTTGAGACAGGTTTCAAGCGCCTGCCAGTCGGTGTCCATTCCGCTCGACGGCGGCTTGGGGCTGAGCACGAGGTGATCCAACTCGGCAAACCAGTCCTTGGAAAGGCTGCCTTGGGTTTCCAGCGCAAAGCGATAGCCTTTCGACTTTCCTTTTTGGATCAACGCCGCAAGTGGCTGGATCGCCGGATTACCGCCGGACAGCGAAACAGTAATCGGCTTGCCGCCGGACAGCGTTTCGACCTGCGCCCAGATCTGCTCGACATAAAGCGGCTTCCAGTCTTCCCGATAGGCGCTGTCGACAGCATGAAGCGTATCGCACCAAGCGCAGCGATAATCGCACCCACCGGTCCGCACGAAGACCGTCGGCAGGCCGATCAGCGGCCCCTCCCCCTGAATGGTAGGGCCGAAGATTTCACTGATGCGGATGGGCTGCTCGCGCAGTTGCGCTTCCGGCGCGGTCATGGTTGGGCCGGTGGACGGTATTCCGCCCATGTCTTGGCCGTCTCGCTGACGCGCACGGCACTCGTCTCCGGGAGTCGTTCCTTGCACCAGTCGTAGAAATGTTGTGCGAGCCGTTCCGCTGTCACCATATCATGGCCCAGCACTTCGTTGAGGTGACGGTGATCGAAGCAATCGTCGATGTAGCGCTTGAGGGGCGCAAGCTCGTGATAGTCACGAACGAACCCATGTTCGTTCAGTGTTTCTCCTGAAAGCTCGACTTCGACGATATAATTATGGCCGTGCAGACGGGCGCATTGGTGATCGGCCGGTAGCGCCTTCAACTGATGCGAAGCCGAAAAATGAAACTCCTTGGTGATGCGAAACATCAGCGCACCTCCTGCGCCGCATAGGCACTGGTGGCGGCAATCCAGAAATCCGGGTCTTCGTAATCGGTGGGATCGCTCACCCCGGCTAGATGGAAAGCTTCGCGACGCTCCACGCAGGTGCCACAGCGGCCACAGTGGCGTGTGCCGCCCTTATAGCAGGACCATGTCTGCTCAAAAGGCGTTTTATGTTTTGCCCCATCTGTAACGATATCCGCCTTGGTCACATTCACATAGGGCGCGTAAAGCTCCACCTCGGCATAACCCTCCAACGCGTGGCGCTGCATGACGTTGAAGCTGTCGATGAAGCCGGGGCGGCAATCTGGATAGATGAAATGGTCGCCGCCGTGTACGGCGATCGCCACGGCATCTGCCTGCTGGGCAGCGGCCAGACCGAATGCAATGGTGAGCATGATCGCGTTACGGTTCGGCACAACGGTAGAGCGCATGCTTTCCTCCGCATAATGACCGTCCGGCACGTCCACATCGTCGGTCAAGGCCGAACCTGTGAGATGTGATCCGATGGTGCGGATATCGATGATATGGTGCGGCACGCCGAGACGGACCGCGCAAGCAGCGGCAAAATCGACTTCTTTCCTGTGACGCTGGCCATAATCGAAAGAGAGAAGAGCGAGAAGTTCGTGTTCCGCTGCAATTCTGTGCGCAAGCGAAATGGAGTCCAATCCGCCGGAGCAGATGACGATGGTTTTCATAAGTTGGGATCCCTTGTTTTGACCGGGTGGGCTGCGACCGGATTACGAAGGGGCTTTTAGAGCAAAGAATAAGAGTTGTGAAGACTCGAAAAAACCGCCGGGATTAACCTGGCGGCTTTCCGATATTGATGGAGGAGTAGAGCGCCCTGCGCCCTTTAAGACACTGAGGACGCTCTATTTCCTTCGAACGGCAGCATGCTTTCGATGCTTTATCGTTACCGCAGCAGAGACTGAGCTTCCTCTATACCGAGCGCTGCCGGCTGTGTGCAGGTTGTGGTCAGGTCGATGAAGCGCCCCTCCTCGCCGGACTTCAGGATCGAAGTCATGACGTTGATGCCATGGAGCGAGCGCTCCAGCGAGCATCGCGCGTCGCGGCCTTCGATAAGCGCCATCGCCATATCGGCAAGGCCGGCCGTACGGTAGTTTGCGCGTGGACCGTTCGGGCTTTCCTGGTTGGCAATACCGAAGGGATGCGCCCAGTCTTCGAGGGGCTGGATGTCCTTGTTGCGACCGCTCGCTTCGACCACGCCCCCAAAGAAGTTTGGGTCAGGCACGTAGATGGAGCCCTCGGTGCCGTAAAGCTCCATATTGGCGTGGCGATGCGACCAGACATCCCAGCTCGCCGACAGCGTAATCGTGGCGCCGTTGACGAATTCCAAAAGCGCATGAATGTTGGTCGGCGTTTCTACCGGTATAATCTGCCCGTTCAGCGGCTGGCTGGTGACGGTACGCGTCGGGTTTGCCATGGAGGTCAGGGCGCCGACGCGCTTGACCGGCCCAATCAGATTGATGAGGTTCGCGATATAGTAGGGACCGAGATCCAGGATAGGTCCGCCGCCCTTCAAGAAGAAGAAGCCGGGATTGGGGTGCCACATTTCCATGCCGGGACTCATCACATGGCACGTGCCAGACGTGACACGGCCAATACCGCCTTCGTCGATATGCTTGCGGGCCAACTGATGCGCGCCGCCGAGGAAGGTATCTGGCGCGCAACCAACGGCCAGGTTCTTTTCCTTGGCGATACGGCGCAACTCTTCGCCCTCTTCCAGGCTTAGAACAAGCGGCTTTTCCGAGTAGACGTGCTTGCCTGCTTCGAGAATTGCCTTGGAGACCTCGAAATGGGCCGCCGGAATGGTGAGGTTGACGACGACATCGATCTCGTCATTCGCCAGCAGTTCCTCGATGGACTGCGCCTTGACGCCAAATTCCTCGGCACGCAGTTCAGCAGCGCTTCTGTTCAAATCTGCGCAGGCGAGCACCTTCAATCCCTTGAACAGGGGCGAGAGGGAAAAGTAAGTGGTTGAAATATTGCCGCATCCGATGATGCCGACGCCAAGTTCCTTGGCCATGTTATGACTCCGAAATCGTCGATGTTGAATCATTCCAGCAAACAATATTCCTGCCGGAACTCGAGTGAAAAAAGGGAGGAAGCGGTGAACCGTGGCTCACCGCTTCCTAGTCAGTAGCTGTTGAACGATGCGATAGAGCGCGTGATGAGACGATCAGCATCGCTCGGATTGTCATGCTCCACGACGTAATATTTGACCGCGGTATTCTGAAGGGCCGCGATCAAGGCCTTCCAGTCGACCGTGCCATGGCCCACATCCGACCAGCCATCTTCGTCCTTGTTCTCGCCAGCGGGTGCGATGTCCTTGACGTGGACTGCGGTGATACGCTTGCCATAACTTTCGATCCAGGCGAGTGGATCGGCATTTCCGCGGATGATCCAGGCGATATCGGCCTCCCATTCCAGATCGGGTCCGCCGGCAAGGATCTGCTCCTGTGGGGTCGAGCCGTCTTCAAGGGTTGCGAACTCGAAATCGTGGTTGTGCCATCCAAAGGAAATCCCGGCGTCGCGATAGGGCTTCCCAGCTTCCTGGAGACGCTTGCCAAAGGCGAACCAGCCGGCGGCGTCGCTCGGGCGCTGATCCGGGAGAAGATAAGGGCAATAGATTGCCTGGATGCCAAGCGTTTTGGCAATTTTCAACGACTGCTCGCGATCGTTCTCCAGCATATCGAGACCGAAATGGCCGGTCGGCATGGTCAAACCATTCGCATCGAGATCGGCACGAAGACCCTTCAGCGCGGCCTCATCCATGGTGGCATAGATACCGCCAAATCCCTCCACATGGGCGTAGCCTGCTGCCGCGAGCTTCTTGAGCATGTCGGAAAGCGGCGGAAAATTGCGCGCGCTATAAAGTTGAAAGCCGAGTTTGGTCATATGTCTCTCCTGACATTTGGCTATCGAGTGAAAGGGTTTAGATACGCTCTTCGGTCGTCGCATCGAAAAGCGAGGCCATGGTCATATCGAAGGCAAGCTTGACCCTCGTACCTGGCGCAAATCTCCTGTGACCGCCGACGCGGACCGAGATCGTGTGACCGGCAAGCTTGAGCCAGATCAGATTGTCCGCACCCATAGGCTCTTCGATATCGACTGTCGCGTCATGGATCTCGCCGCCGGTGATGTCAGCATCGACGCGGATATGCTCCGGTCGCACGCCGAGAACTGCGGGTTTACCCGCCATCAACGGCGCAGCGGTTTGATAACCGTCCAGGCTGAAGTTCACGCCATTCGTCGTGAAGACCACCTCGCCATCCTTCTCGATCAATTCGCCCCGCAGAAAGTTCATCGATGGCGAGCCGATAAAGCCCGCAACGAAGAGGTTCCTCGGCTTGTTGTAGATCGAAACCGGGTCATCCAACTGCTGGATGACGCCGCTTTTCATGATGGCGATGCGATCCGCCAGCGTCAGTGCCTCGATCTGGTCATGGGTCACGTAGATCATCGTGTTCTTCAGCGACTGGTGCAGGCGCTTGATTTCCACCCGCAGCTCCGAGCGCAGCTTGGCATCGAGGTTGGACAGCGGTTCGTCGAAAAGGAACACGTCCACGTCACGCACCAGCGCCCGCCCGATTGCGACACGCTGACGCTGGCCACCAGACAGTTCGGCTGGCTTGCGCTTCAGCAGCGGCTCTATCTGCAGGATTCCCGCTGCCCTTTTTACCCGACGATCGATTTCGTCCTTCGGCACTTTTGCTACCTGAAGCCCAAAGGAAAGATTCTTTTCAACCGACATCTGCGGATAGAGCGCATAGGACTGAAAGACCATTCCAATGCCGCGATCCTTCGGCTCCTCCCAGGTGACATTGCGATCCTTGATAAAGATCTGGCCTTCAGTCGGTTCCAGAAGTCCGGCGATGCAATTCAGCAAGGTGGATTTTCCGCAGCCTGAGGAACCCAGAAGAACGAGGAACTCACCGTCATAGATATCGAGATTGAGGTTCGAGAGCACGTTGACGGCGCCAAACGACAGAGACAAATCCCGAATGGAAACGCTTTTGTCCATAAACTTACCCTTTGACTGCGCCTGCGGCGATGCCGCGCACAAAAAGCCGGCCTGAAACGAAATAGACGAAGAGAGGGACTGCACCCGTCAACAGCGTCGCTGCCATATTGACGTTATATTCCTTCACGCCCTGAACTGAGTTGACGATGTTGTTGAGCTGCACCGTCATCGGATAATATTCAGGTCGGGTGAACACGACGCCGAAGAGGAAGTCGTTCCAGATGCCCGTCACTTGCAGGATCATGGCGACGACGAAAATCGGCATCGACATGGGGAACATGATGCGGAAATAGATCTGCCAGAAGTTGGCGCCGTCGATACGCGCCGCTTTGAACAGCTCTTCCGGAAGACCGGCAAAATAGTTGCGGAACAGCAGCGTCAGGATCGGCATGCCGAAGATGGTGTGGACGATGACAAGACCCGTTAGCGTTCCGTAAATGCCCATTTCGCGCAGCACGATGACGATAGGGTAGATCATCACCTGGTAGGGGATGAACGCACCGATGATGAGGATGGAGAAGAAAAACTCCGAACCCTTGAACTTCCAGTTCGCCAACGCGTAGCCGCTGATCGAGGCGATCAGGATAGACACGATAGTGGATGGCACCATGATGCGAACGGAGTTCCAGAACCCGCGAGACAGACCATCGCAATTTAGGCCTGTGCAGGCATTCGCCCAGGCCTTGACCCAAGGCTCGAACGTGATCTCCACCGGCGGGGCAAAGATATTGCCCAGGCGGATTTCCGGCATACCCTTCAGCGAAGTGACCACCATGACGTAGAGCGGCAGCAAGTAGTAAAGTGCTGCTACGATTAGGGTTCCGTAAAGCACGATGTTGCGACGCGATAGCGTCTTGCGGGGCTTCCGACCGCGCGGTCCGCTCAATCGGTCCGATACGGCATCGGCCCCGGCAGCAACAGTGTTGAGAGTGCTGATATTAGCCACGCTTGCGCCCTCCGAATTCGAGGTAAGCCCATGGAATGATGATGATGGCGACAGTAAGCAGCATCATGGTTGAAGCGGCGAAGCCCTGCCCCAGATTCTGCGCCTGGAACATGTAGTCATAAACATATTTCGCCGGCACTTCGGAGGCGATGCCCGGACCGCCGCTGGTCTGCGCCACAACGAGATCGTACACCTTGACGATGCCGCTGGCGATGATGACGAGCGTGGTGATGAAGACCGGGCGCATCATCGGAATGACGATCAGGAGATAGGTCTTCCACATGGGAATTCCATCCACACGCGCTGCCTTCCAGATATCCTCGTCGATGCCGCGCAGGCCCGCAAGCATAAGGCACATGACAAGACCCGTGCCCTGCCAGAGTGCGGCAATCAAAATACCATAGATGACGATCTGTGAGTTATAGAGTGGGTCGAAAGTGAAGCTTTCCCAGCCAAGCGAGCGGACAACGGACTGAATGCCGAATTCAGGGTTGAGCAGCCACTGCCAGACGAGGCCCGTCACGATGAAGGACAGGGCAAAGGGGTAAAGGAAGATTGTTCTGAATGTGTTTTCGAAGCGGATCTTCTGATCCATCAAAGCGGCAAGCACGAAGCCTATTACCAGGCTGAAGATCAGCGACAACACGCCGTAAATGGCCAGGTTCTGAATTGATACGATCCAGCGCGGCGCGGCCCACAAGCGCTCATACTGGTCGAAACCGACAAAACTTGCCCTCGGCAGAAGCTTTGAGTTGGTAAAGGAATAAACGACAGTCCAGATTGTGCCCCCAAGAAAAATGACCATGGACGTCAAGATCAGGGGGATGGATGCAATCTTTGAATTCAGATTGCGAAATAGCTGGTTTGGACGTCCCGAATGGCTCTTTACGGCCATATGCCCTCCTATCAATCGGTGTTCCGGACATACGCAGAGCGACGTCCAAACGGTTTGCCAGCCAGCGTCACGCGCCCGGCAAGGTTCGCGACATCGGCGGGATATCGCCCGCCGATGGGTTGCGATTGATAATCAGTCCGCCGAACCGATGATGTCGGCGAAACGCTTCTGCGCTTGCTCGGCAGTCAGCGACTCGTTGGCGAAGAACTCTGCCATCAGGTCTTCCTTCTGCTTCTGCGAATCTGCGGAAATCAGCTGGTCGGTGCTGGTCAGCGCATTGCCCTTGGCCAGAATGGCAAGACCCTTCTTCATGCAGTCATTGGCGGCATTGAGATCGACGTCGCCACGGATCGGCAGCGAACCCTTCTTCAGGTTGAACGCAACCTGCGTCTTGGGATCGACAATCGTTTCCGCGAGAACCTCCTGCGCCTTTGACTTGGCTTCATCCTTTAAAAGCGGGAAGTAGAAGGCGTCGCCACCTGTTGTGAGATATTCGCTAAGCCCGAGGCCCGGGAGGCAGGAATAATCTGTGCCAGCCTTCTGATTTGCGAGTTGGAACTCACCCTGGGCCCAGTCACCCATGACCTGACCGGCAGCCTTGCCGGTGATGACCATGTTGGTTGCTTGGTTCCAGTCCTGAACGTTGGAGCCTTTGGCAAGCTTTCGGGCTGCATCGGCGGCTGCAAAAATCTTGGCCATTTCCGGTCCACTAGCGGCGTCCGCATCCTTGTCCTTGAAGACCTTCTCGTAAAGCTCCTTGCCGCCAAGCGACAGGACCAGCGTATCGAAGAGCCCATTCGCCTGCCATGCCTGACCGCCGAGAGCCAGAGGCTGAATGCCCGCCTTTTGCAGGGCCGGACCAGCCGCAATGAATTCGTTCCAGTTCTTCGGAACCTCGACGCCAGCTTTCTTGAAGGCTGCATTGGAAAGCCACAGCCACTGCCAGGAATGAATATTCACCGGAGCGCAATAGATCTTACCGTCTATGGTGCAGCTATCGAGCAGGCTGGCGGGTTTGATTACCTCTTTCCAGTTGCCCTTTTCAGCCACGTCGCTCAGATCGCGCATCAAACGGGCTTGAACGAGTTCTTCCGCCTGACGTCCGTGGTTAAACTGCGTAGCGCCCATCGGGTCGCCGCCAGTAATGCGGCTGATCATAATAGGACGAGCCGTACCGCCGGAGCCGGCAATGGCGCCATCCACCCATTTATTTCCAGTTGCATCGAAAGCCTTGGCGAGCTCAGCCACGGCGGCCGCCTCACCTCCCGATGTCCACCAGTGCGTTACTTCGAGATCCGTCGCCCCGGCAATACCCGCCGGCAGCATGACGCTTGCCGCCAGAGCGGCCAAAATAGAACGAATGCGCATGAGTCTCCTCCCTCACTGAAACGTTGCCGTAAGACCGTATGCGAATCATATTGCTTGCGCAACAGGGGAAAGGCGAAATTTTGATTTTATAAATTATTGATATATATCAATACCTTAACAAATCCTCCAGCTGAGCGTCCTCGCTGATGCCCTCACGCGCCTGAACTTTGGTACGATTAGATATACCCAAAGCAACCAAGTGCCGAATTCAAGCGGTGTTGCGCGGAAAGAAACCCTAGCCACTCAATAAAAATCTTCAGATATATAGGCTTGCTTTTTCTCGACACTGGGATGATCCATTTACATCCTTAGAGAGAAATACGGATTTTCACGTAAAAAATAGAAATAATGATGTCGATAAACAATCGAAGATGGATAAAGGCTTGATCAAAGTAACATTTTAGCCGGTCAGCAAGTGAAGCCCGTCCTTTCGATTTTAATGACGCATTAACTATCCTCATATTAAAAAAAGAGTAGAAAATATGTCTTGATCCGGCTTCCAGATTTTTGGGCTTAGGCAAGACATTCTTACTGGGCGCATGACGCAAGCCCAAATTCCCAAAATGTTTAAATCAATTGCGAACGCCCGCTTTGGCTCGAGCCGAAGAACGGACAGTCGTTCCGTATCGAATGCCTGGAGCTAAGGTGAAGGTAGTACTCTTAGACGATAGCCGATCCGCGCTTTTTGCTCTCGAAACATCTCTGAGCAATATTGAAGGCATTGAAATCATTTCATTTCTAGCGCCCGAAGCGGCGCTTGACTATTGCCTCGTCAACCCTGTCGACCTGGTTTTCGTCGACTACATGATGCCGCGACACACGGGAATCGATGTTATCAGGGCACTGAGACAGTCACCTGATTACACACTTGTGCCAATGGTCATGGTAACCGCGGAGCGGCAACGCGAAATTCTCCTTGCCGCCTTCGAGGCGGGCGCAACCGAATTTGTGTCGAAGCCCTTCGACGCAATCGAGCTTCAGGCCCGTGCGACCAATCTCCTGCAACTTCGCCGAGCCCATCTCGAATTGGCTCACCAAGCCACCCGGCTTGAAGAAGAGGTAACCCGCGCCACGCAGGAACTGGTTGCCCGGGAAGAAGAGATCATTTGGCGTCTGGCCCGTGCAATCGAGTTTCGTGATGGCGCGACTGGAGACCACATCTCGCGCGTTGCAAAAATCAGTCAATTAATTGCCGCAGATCTCGGTCTCGACAAAGAAACCTGCCGGATGATCTATCTGGTAGCACCTCTCCACGATGTGGGTAAAATCGGCATCACCGACGATATTCTGCAGAAGCCAGGCAAGCTGACGCCCGCCGAAATCACCGTGATGCGCAAGCATGTGGAACTCGGCGTGAGCCTGCTCAGCAATGGTACGTCGCGCCTTCTCCAGGTTGCAGAGGCGATTGCTGGCGGCCACCACGAAAGATGGGACGGCACCGGATATCCGAGCGGCATCAAAGGTGCCGACATTCCTCTCGTTGCGCGGATCGTCGCAGTTGCGGATGTCTTCGAAGCTCTGTGTACACAGCGGCCTTACAAGAAAGCATGGCCTGTAGAAGCGGCCCGCGAGCACATTCGCGAAAACAGCGGGCTGCATTTCGACCCGGATTGCGTAGCGGCCTTCGAGCGGCAATGGCCCAGAATCGCGCCGCTGATGACACAAAACGGCACCGACAGCGTAGAGCCGCCAGCTTTGGCAGCCAGCCTGACAGACTATCTCTCCCTCGCATCCGCAGGGCAAGCGCAAATCGAACATACCCAGGAAAGCTGATGACCCCTGAAACAGTGACACTTCCGTCATCCCTTTCGATACGAGGGATCAACGCCATTCACGAGACCCTGCTTTCCGCCTTTCAGGAAAAAAGCGCCATCGTGCTCGACATACCCGAGGATGCGACCGTCGATCTGAGCTTCATCCAGCTTGTCGAGTCCTCAAGGTTATACGCCCGCGAACAGGGCAAATTCATCACCCTGAAGAAGCCCGCAACGCAAGGCGTCGTGGAGACGCTTGAGCGTGCTGGCTTTCTCGAGAACATGGACGAGGCCTCGCGCCTCTTCTGGCTACACGGAAAGGACATATAAATGAGCGCCAACATTCTGACGGTGGACGACTCCGCAAGCATTCGAATGACGACTAAGATCGCCCTCACAAATGCCGGTTACCACGTGACCGAAGCGGTTGACGGCGCAGACGGCCTTTCGAAAGCGAAAAGCGCTTCCTACGATATGATCGTCACCGACCTCAACATGCCGAATATGAACGGCTTGGAGATGATCGAGGCTCTGCGCCAATCGCCTGCGCATACCGGAATACCGATCATCTTTTTGACGACGGAATCCGATGCCGACATGAAGGCGCGCGCCAAAGCTGCCGGTGCCACAGGTTGGGTAACCAAGCCATTCGACCCGGAGAATCTGGTCAAGATTGTCAGAAAGGTACTCGGTAAATGACGCTGCTGGACCCTATTCAGGTTTTCAGGACGGAAGCTGCCGAGCTCTTCGAGCAAATCGAAAGCGGGCTTCTCGACCTTCTGCACGATCTCTCCAATCAAAGTCAGATTGATGCCGTGTTTCGCGGCCTGCATACCTTAAAAGGGTCCGGCGCAATGTTTGGTTTCGAGGCTCTTGCGGCCTTCACCCATCACTGCGAAACGGCCTTTGACAGGGTACGCAAGGGTGAAGTTCCCGCCACGAGCGAATTGATTGCTGCCGTTTTGGAAGCGCAGGACCATATGCGCCGCTTGGTTGACAACCCGGCCACCGCATTTCCCGAAACAGGGGACCGGTTGCTGGCAAAGTTACAGGCAGCGGTCGGCGAAGGCGCCGGTAACAAGGCAACCACGCCGACGGCTCCGAAGGCCACGGCCGCTGGCGCACCGGCACAGATGTCCGGTGCGACGTGGAGCATCAAGTTCCGCCTCCCTGAGAATGCGATGGCCAATGGCACCAACCCGCTTGGCCTCCTCAATGAGCTGCGCGAACTCGGCAAATGCACCATCGCCGCCAACACAGGCGCCATTCCTCCTCTTGGAGAAATAGACCCCACACAGCTCTACCTCGGCTGGTCTGTGACCTTGACGACTGAACAGCCCCGTTCCGCCATCGACGACGTCTTCATCTTCGTCATGGACGACATGGAACTTGAGATCACCCAAGTGGAAGCCGCTACCGCTTCCAAGGAAATCGTACCGCCTCCTGCACCTGTCGAAGAAGCAGCCAAGGCCAATCCTCAGCTTGTCCAGGCGGCCACGGAGGGCAAGCAGGGTCGAGCAGCCGAGAACGTGCGCGTCCCGGCTGAGCGTCTCGATGAGCTGATGGACCGCGTTGGCGAACTTGTCATCGCTCAGTCACGTCTATCGCAGCTTGCCAATACTAGCGTCGATATTCATCTGCGTGCTGTGTCTGAAGATGTGGAGCGCCTTTCGGGCGAGCTTCGCGACACGATGATGGTTCTGCGCATGGTGCCGATCGCGCAGCTCTTCAGCCGCTTCCGGCGTCTGACACACGATCTGGCGCGCGAAACCGGCAAGCAGATCGAGCTCATTACCGAAGGCGAGAGCACTGAAGTCGACAAGGCCGTGATCGAGCGGCTGGCCGATCCACTGGTACATCTCGTGCGCAATTCCTGCGATCACGGCCTGGAAACGCCGGAAGAACGTATTGCAGCCGGCAAGGACCCGGTCGGGCATGTTTCGCTGGTCGCGCGTCAGACCGGTGGCGACGTCATCATCACCATCAAGGACGATGGTCGAGGCATCAACCGCGAGCGTGTCCGTGCCAAGGCGGAATCCTCCGGCCTGGTCGCGCCGGGAGCACTCCTGACAGATCAGGAATTGCTTCAGATGATTTTCGAACCCGGCTTCTCGACAGCAGCGCAAGTAACCAATCTCTCTGGTCGCGGCGTTGGCATGGATGTCGTGAAGAAGACGATCGAGGCGCTGCGTGGTACGATCAACATCACCAGCGCGCCAGGCGCTGGCTCTGAAGTGTCGCTTGCCATTCCGCTCACACTTGCCATCATCGATGGCCTGCTCGTTCGCGTCGGCCATGGCTGCTACGTCATTCCGCTCTCTGCCGTGGAAGAGTGCCTGGAACTGTCACCCGAAGACGACGTCAAATCCCGCGGTCGTTCGTTTATTTCGCTGCGCGAAAGCCTGGTGCCTTTCATCCGCCTGCGTGAACTCTTCCAGAGCGGCACGAAGCCGGACCAGTTCCAGAAGGTCGTGGTCATTTCCACCGGTTCGGAGCGTGTCGGACTGGTCGTCGATCAGATCATCGGCGATCACCAGACGGTCATCAAAGCCATGTCCAAGCTGCACCACGACGTCGCGACTTTCTCGGGCGCGACCATTCTTGGTGACGGCAGCGTCGCTCTCATTCTCGACGTCGCACACCTGGTTGCGGCGGGCCAGCAACAGGAGGCGCAGATGCGCATCGCCGGATGAACCAGCCGCTATTGAAACAACCCGAAGACTTCTGGGCGGATCGCCAAGACATCGAAGTCCTGACCTTTTCGATCGAAGGCGAGACCTTTGCCATCGAAGCCGCACAGGTACAAGAAATCCTGGACCTGCTGCCTGAGACTGCCGTTCCGGGCGCCAAGGCCTTCGTATCAAGCGTCATCAATTTTCGCGGCAAAGTCATTCCGCTGGCGGACATACGTCTCGCCTTCGGCATGCACGCTGCGGAAAAGACCATCGACAGCCGCATCGTCGTTATCGAAATTTCGCTTGAAGGCGAACAGACGCTGGTCGGGCTGAGAACCGACAAGGTCTATGAGGTCACCACATTTTCCAAGTCAGCCAGCGAGCCACCACCCAGTGTCGGCATGCGTTGGCGGCCAGACTACATCAATTGCCTGATCAAACGCGGCTCAGAGTTCGTCATCATGCCGAACCTCATCGCGATCTTTTCGGCACAGCGTGAAAGCATGCCTGGAAAAGTAGGCGTTCAAGGCAACGTGGTTGAACTAGGAAAAGTATGAATTCCAGACCGTCGAAGGGGATCGGCGGCCAAGGAACCACCAAAAACTTGATTGATCTACCACACGCCCGGTTTGGGCGCATGGAACCGAACGAAACAGCGCACCGGAAGAAATAGAGCGTTCCGGACAGCAAACACCTGATGCGCCAAAATCACGCATCAATCACGGGGGCAACATGCGATTTACGATCAAACTTAAACTGACGCTGGCGTTCGGGATTATCTTGACCGTTCTTGCCGCGCTTTCCTTTTACAGCATCACAAGCTTGGGCACCGTCAACCAAGCGATCAACGAACTCGCCAATGGTCCTGAGAAGCGGCTTCAATATGCACTTCAGATCGACCGTAACCTCTCTGAAATCATTCGCCAGCAAAAGAATGCTTTGCTCGAAAATGAGACTACAGGCACCGATCGTTATCTGAAGGTCGCGGATGATCTAACAGCCACCACCCTGGAACTTGGACGTACCGGATTCTCTCAGGCTTCTCCGCAAGGCAAGCCATACTGGGCCGCCACTGTCGAGGCTTTCGAGAAATTCAGCGGTGAGTCCGTAAAGCTCAAGGATTTGTTGGCAGCAGGAGACAAACGAGGCGCCATCGAGTACTCCAACGGTCAGATGCGCGCTCTCGCGCTATCGATCGGCACGAACACCAAGGAACTTGTCAAAGTTCAGTTGGAACGTGTGGACACAATGCTTGCCGATAGCCAGGCAACCTATGAGCAAGTCCGGCTCATCATGATCATCGCCGTCGCGTCAGCGGTTCTGGGTAGCCTCGTCATCGCAACCTGGATCGCGCTCGGCATCAACACCGGCCTGCGCAAGATCATGACGGTTGCTGAAGCTGTTGCCGTCGGCGATCTCGATAAGAATGTTGAGATCAAAACCAATGACGAAATCAAGGATCTTGTCGAGCGCATCAATGTGATGACCGCAAACCTTCGCAATACGGCAAATGTCGCAAACCAGATTTCCGAGGGCGACCTGACGGTAACGCCGAAGCCGCTATCGGATAAAGATACGCTCGGTATTTCGCTTGAAAAGATGGTCGAGCGTCTGCGTGGCGTGGTGGGCGATGCGCTCGCCGCAGCTGACAACGTATCTTCCGGTAGTCAGGAACTGTCTTCGTCTTCCGAGCAGCTTTCGCAGGGTGCGACCGAACAGGCATCCTCTGCCGAAGAAGCCTCCGCTTCGATGGAAGAGATGGCCGCCAACATCAAGCAGAACGCCGATAACGCTGCCCAGACCGAGAAGATCGCTCGACAGTCGTCGAAGGATGCGGAAGCCAGCGGTGAGGCGGTTGGCCGTGCCGTTGTGGCCATGCGCACCATTGCCCAGAAGATCTCCATCGTCCAGGAAATCGCGCGTCAGACCGATCTTCTGGCACTGAATGCCGCCGTCGAAGCCGCTCGTGCCGGTGAGCATGGAAAAGGCTTTGCAGTCGTTGCCTCCGAAGTCCGAAAGCTTGCAGAACGCAGCCAGGCAGCAGCAGCCGAAATCTCCTCCCTCTCCGGTGAAACCGTTCAGGTTGCAACCGAAGCTGGTGAGATGCTGAACCGTCTGGTTCCAGATATTCGCAAGACCGCAGAGCTGGTCTCGGAAATCTCTGCTGCCTGCCGTGAGCAGGACATCGGAGCCAGCCAGATCAACGAAGCGATCCAGCAGCTCGACAAGGTAACGCAGCAGAACTCCGGCGCGTCAGAAGAAATGTCTGCCACCTCTGAAGAACTGGCTGCGCAGGCCGAAGAGCTCCAGGCAAGCATCGCCTTCTTCAAGGTCGAGCGTGCCAATGCAAATGGCCGCCCTGTACCGGTTCGCGCCCCGGCTTCAACGATCGCACATCGCGCTCCGGCAAAGACAGCCGCTCCAGTTCGTCGCCCTGCCCCCACACACTCTGTCCACGCTCAGCAGGCTCGCGCCACTGGCTTTGCGCTCGACATGTCTATGGGCGGACCAGACGATAACGACCAGGACTTCCGCGAAAGCGCCTAAGACTTTCCGGGAGCCTGTGACCGAACACACACAGGCTCCTCGTCACTCATTCAGCCAATCCCAACGCAAAGCTCCTTGTGCCTGAGCTTTTCCGTCTCGTGGCCTAGCGCCACACCTAAGGATCACTACGATGCGATTTACGATTAAGCTCAAACTTGCATTCGCCTTTGCGCTCATCATCCTGCTGTCGGCGGGTATGGCTGGCATGGCCATCACACAGCTGTCATCACTCAACTCTGCCGTCACGGATATCGTGCAGGGCCCTGCCACCAATCTTCGCAACTCCAGCGATCTTTCTGACGCGATCATGAGTGCGATCGCCAACGAAAAGAGCGCGGCGCTCAACGAAGACGCTGCCCGTATTTCCACCTATGTCGATGCCGCGCGTTCGGAGCGCGTGAAGATGACGCAGATTATTGCTGCATTGGAAAAAGAGACCAATCCGGCCATTCACGCCAAGGTGCTGGAGCTGAAGGCAGCCATTCCCGCATGGGAAAAGCTGCAGGAAGAAGTCCTGCGCCTCGCCACCGTCAACACCACGGAAAGCAACCGTCAGGCGGGCGCCATCTCCATGGGAGACGGCGAGAAGGCGACACGCGCCATGCTGACAATTCTCGAAGGTCTGAACAACGAAATCGCTACTGACTTGAAGGCAACGGACGAAGCGACCAATGAGGAATATGACACTTCGCGCACGATCCTCGTCAGTGTCGTCGCAGCGATTATCATCCTTTCTATCCTGATCGCCACCTGGATCGCACTTGGCATCAACAAGGGATTGCAGCAAGCAATCCGTGCGTCGCGCGCAGTTGCAATAGGCGACCTCGATCAGGACATCGCGATCAAGAGCAATGACGAGATCAAGGATCTGGTCGACAGCATGAACGTGATGACGACCAATCTGCGCGCTACCGCAGCAGTTGCCAACAACATTGCGCAAGGCGATCTTTCTCAAGATGTGAAGCCGCTTTCCGACCAGGATAGCCTGGGGATCGCCATGGGCAACATGGTCGTCAATCTGCGCGCGACCGCCGACGTCGCGAGCACAATCGCCGCTGGCGATCTCTCCAAGGACGTAAAGCCTCTCTCTGACAGAGATACTCTTGGCACAGCCATGCTCAATATGGTGACCAATCTGCGCGAGACGGCAAAGGTCGCAAACCAGATCGCCGACGGTGATTTGACTGTCACGCCAAAGCCGCTGTCCAACAAAGATACTTTGGGCATTGCGCTGCAGTCGATGGTTGAACGTCTGCGTGGCGTGGTGGGCGATGCGCTTGCTGCGGCCGACAACGTCTCTTCCGGTAGTCAGGAACTGTCCTCGTCTTCCGAGCAGCTGTCGCAGGGCGCAACCGAACAGGCATCCTCTGCCGAAGAAGCCTCCGCTTCGATGGAAGAGATGGCAGCTAACATCAAGCAGAACGC
Organism: Rhizobium sp. 22-785-1; assembly: GCF_053521965.1. Classification (NCBI taxonomy): domain Bacteria; kingdom Pseudomonadati; phylum Pseudomonadota; class Alphaproteobacteria; order Hyphomicrobiales; family Rhizobiaceae; genus Rhizobium; species Rhizobium sp. 22-785-1. The sequence continues at coordinate 384,330 of NZ_JBNWDI010000003.1, forward strand.
CGATAACGCTGCACAGACCGAGAAGATCGCTCGTCAGTCGTCCAAGGATGCCGAGGCGAGCGGTGAAGCGGTTGGCCGTGCCGTCGTCGCGATGCGCACTATTGCGCAAAAGATTTCCATCGTTCAGGAAATCGCACGTCAGACAGACCTTCTGGCATTGAACGCCGCCGTCGAAGCTGCTCGTGCCGGTGAACATGGCAAGGGCTTTGCCGTCGTCGCCTCCGAAGTCCGTAAGCTCGCAGAACGCAGCCAGGCAGCCGCGGCTGAAATCTCTTCGCTTTCCGGTGAAACCGTTCAGGTCGCAACCGAAGCTGGTGAGATGCTGAACCGTCTGGTTCCAGATATTCGCAAGACCGCCGAACTGGTCTCGGAAATCTCTGCTGCCTGCCGTGAACAGGACATCGGTGCAAGTCAGATCAATGAAGCGATCCAGCAGCTCGACAAGGTGACTCAGCAGAACTCTGGTGCGTCGGAAGAGATGTCTGCTACCTCCGAGGAGTTGGCCGCACAGGCTGAAGAGCTTCAGGCCAGCATCGCCTTCTTTAAGGTCGAGCGCGCTCACGGAAGTGCACGTCCTGCGCCGGTTCGCGCGCCGGCTCCAACAGTCGCACATCGCACTCCGGCAAAGGCTGCCGCTCCAGTTCGGCGCCCTTCCCCCGGCAGCGTCCAGGCACAACAGGCGCGCGCCACCGGCTTTGCAATCGACATGTCGATGGGTGGACCAGATGAAGACGACCACGACTTCCGCGAAAGCGCTTAACACCAGGTACAAGACGACCATCAACAGTACTATGGCGGGCAATTTTGCCCGCCACCACAAGGCCTAAGGTCTCTTTGAAAAGCGGCATGATAGCGAGGCTACGTGTCCTACTTAGCTAAGGAACACCTCCATGCGTTTTACGATCAAATTGAAACTGACCCTCATCTTCACCCTGCTCGTCGGGCTGATGGCAGGCTGCGCTATTTTCGGGATCAGTGGCCTTAAGCAACTCGCCGCGCTTCAAGACGCCATGATGACCGGACCTATAAGGCAGGATAATGTAGCCAATGATTTGGCCAAGGCATTTGATGGTCTGGGTTTGGCAGAGGGCGATCTTTTGCTCGCAGCCACCGATCAGAAAATCAGCGCCGCGTTTGATACCATCGAAGACGAGCGAAAAAATTTTCGTACGGCGCTTGATGCGGGCGAGGCTTCGGCCCCCGAAGAATTCAAAGGCAAATGGGCGGAAATTCGCGAATTCTGGTCTGGTTACGAAAAGCTGGAAGATCGTCTTGTCGGCTTCATGAAAACGGGTCGCCGTGACGACGCGCTTGCTTTGAACCAGAATGAAGGAACAATCGCAGGTCAAAAGCTCGATGCCCTGACAGAGTCTCTTGCCAGTCTGACCGAAGCCTCCGTTCAGAAAGCCGATGAGGCGAGCGATGCTGCCTATCAAAGCACGTTCGGTACACTTGTGATTATCGCTTGTGTTGCTGGCCTGGTGTCAATCGTTTCGGCAATCTGGATCAGCATTTCCGTCAGCCGCGGCCTCACAAGGGCAACGACGGCGGTTCGAAGGGTTGCCGAAGGCGATCTGACAGAAAGTGTTCAGGTTACATCCCGCGACGAAATCGGTGTGCTGATTACGCATGTCAACGAAATGGTCGAGCGCCTGCGTGGCGTGGTGGGCGATGCGCTCGCTGCTGCTGACAACGTCTCCTCCGGTAGCCAGGAACTGTCCTCGTCTTCCGAACAGCTTTCGCAGGGCGCGACCGAACAGGCGTCCTCTGCCGAAGAAGCTTCCGCTTCGATGGAAGAGATGGCAGCAAACATCAAGCAGAACGCCGATAACGCTGCCCAGACCGAAAAGATCGCTCGTCAGTCGTCCAAGGATGCCGAAGCCAGTGGCGAAGCTGTGGGCCGTGCAGTCGTTGCAATGCGTACCATTGCGCAGAAGATATCCATCGTTCAGGAAATCGCCCGTCAGACCGATCTTCTCGCATTGAATGCCGCTGTGGAAGCTGCACGTGCTGGTGAACATGGCAAGGGCTTTGCCGTCGTGGCCTCCGAAGTCCGTAAGCTTGCAGAACGCAGCCAGGCGGCAGCATCTGAAATCTCCTCCCTCTCCGGCGAAACCGTTCAGGTCGCAACCGACGCAGGCGAGATGCTGAACCGTCTGGTTCCAGATATCCGCAAGACCGCAGAACTGGTCTCGGAAATCTCTGCTGCCTGCCGTGAGCAGGACATCGGTGCAAGTCAGATCAACGAAGCGATCCAGCAGCTCGACAAGGTAACGCAGCAGAACTCCGGCGCGTCCGAAGAGGTATCTGCCACCTCTGAAGAACTGGCTGCGCAGGCTGAAGAGCTTCAGGCGAGCATCGCCTTCTTCAAGGTCGAGCGCTCAAATGCCGCAGCTCTGACGCATTCCGCCCAGATTCGACACGCAGCGCCGGTATCGTCTTCGCGCAGTGCTGCGAAGCCCGCCGCTCTAGGTCGTCGCCCTGCCCCGTCGAGCCCTGTCCACGCCCAGCAGGCACGAGCAAAGGGATTTGCCTTGGACATGTCCATGGGTGGCCCGGACGAGAATGACGATGACTTCCGACACGCTGGCTGATGAACAAATGGACGTGGGCGACAAGCCCGCTTCCCTGACCTGACGCAACAATCTCTCAATCGGCAATGGCGACCAAGACTTCTGGAGAACACGCAAATGGCGAGCCCAACATCTATCATGCAATACGTGACTTTCAGCCTTGGCGAGGAAGTCTTCGCGGTCCCAGTGGACGTCGTTCGTGAAATCCTCGACCACGAAGAGGCGTTCAAGATCCCTCATGGTCCCGATTATCTTCTCGGCCTGAGAGATGTCCGCGGCCAAGGCGTTCCGGTCATCGACCTGCGTCTGCGCCTTGGCATGACCAAGACGGTGAAGACATCGCATACGCGCATTCTGGTGCTCGACATTCCCTTCGTCGAAAAGGTATTGGCGCTTGGTCTCGTTGCCGACAAGGTCTTCGAGGTAACCCCTTTCAGGCAGGACCAGATCGAGACCGCGCCTGACATCGGCATTCGCTGGAACTCCAGCTATATCGCTGGAGTGGTTCGGCGCGAAAGCGATTTCGTCGTCATCATCGACCTCGCAAAGCTGTTCACCGGCGACGCCGGGGAGCTTGCGAAGGTCGACAACGGCCCGATGCGCGCAGCCTGAAAGGACGAGTAATTGAGTACCGCTGTCAGCGTTAATTTCGACGATAGTATAAGCACACGTGATTTCCGCCAGCTGTCCAGCTTCATTTATGATTATTGCGGAATCAAAATGACGGACGCCAAGCGTTCGATGCTGGAAGGACGGCTTCGCAAGCGCTTGCGCGCCACAGGCTTTACAACCTTTGCGGATTATTGCGAGTACCTGTTTCGCCAGGACGGCCTCAAAGATGAGGTTATCTATCTTATCGACGTCGTAACGACGAACAAAACGGACTTCTTTCGCGAACCGAACCATTTCGACTTTCTTGAAAGGACCGCTCTTCCTACGCTTGCCAAAAAGGGGATCAGACAACCTCGCATGTGGAGCGCCGCTTGCTCGACAGGCGCCGAACCCTACACCATGGCGATGATCATGGCGGAAGCCGTCGAGAAGGGTGTTATCTCGGATTTCAACATTCTCGCAACGGATCTATCAACCGACGTTTTAAAGAAGGCACATTCCGGCATCTACAATCGTGACCTTCTGGAGCCGGTTCCAAACGCGATGCACCGCAAATACGTCATGCAGGCGCGAGACAAATATCGCAACGATGTCAGGATTTCGCCGAAGCTCCGCTCGAAGGTGGGATTTGCGCGTATGAACTTGATGAACCCTTCCTATGATATCGGCGAGCCAGTTCACACCATCTTTTGCCGCAACGTGCTGATCTACTTCGACAAGAAGACACAGACGCACGTCCTGACTGAGCTGTGCAAATGCCTGGCGCCTGGCGGGTATCTCATGATCGGACATTCGGAATCTGTGACGGGCATCAGTCTGCCGGTCAAACAGGTCGCAAACACCGTTTTTGTCAAAGAGTAAGTCACCATGGTCAAAAAAGTCCGCGTCCTCATCGTTGATGATTCTGCTAGCGTTCGGCAGACGCTGACTGCCGTGCTGGAAGCCGATCCTGCAATCGAGGTCATTGGTGCGGCGTCCGACCCCTTCATGGCCGCCAAAAGGATCCAGGAGGACCTACCCGACGTTATTACGCTTGACGTCGAGATGCCACGAATGGACGGCATCACTTTCCTGCGCAAGATCATGTCGCAGCATCCCATACCCGTTGTGATGTGCTCCTCGCTCACCGAAGCCGGTTCCGAAACACTGGTTCAGGCGCTGGAGGCCGGAGCGGTCGACATTATCCTGAAACCGCGCATCGGTGCCGCCGATCATCTGGCCGAATCTGCGTTTCGCATCTGCGAGGTGGTCAAAAGTGCCGCCCATGCCCGCGTCAAGAACATACGCATGCAGCCGCGTGGGACAAGCACACTCGGCGTTCAGGCCAAGCTCACCGCAGATGCTGTGCTGCCACCACCTTCCGGCAAGGCCATGGCACGCACCACAGAAATGGTAATCTGCGTCGGTGCGTCGACGGGCGGCACCGAGGCCCTGCGAGAAATGCTGGAGAGACTACCCGCAAACGCGCCCGGCATGGTCATCGTCCAGCATATGCCGGAAAAGTTCACCGCAGCCTTTGCCAAGCGTCTCAACGGCCTGTGCGAAGTCGAGATAAAGGAAGCCGAAGACGGAGATCCCGTGCTGCGCGGTCATGTGCTGATCGCTCCCGGCGACAAGCACATGCTGCTCGAGCGTCAAGGCGCACGCTACTACGTTTCGGTTAGGAACGGACCGCTCGTGTCACGCCACAGGCCATCGGTCGATGTACTGTTTCGGTCCGCCGCCCGCTCTGCAGGATCGAATGCCATGGGCGTGATCATGACAGGCATGGGTGACGACGGCGCGCGCGGCATGCTCGAAATGCACCAATCGGGCGCGTATACGATTGCCCAGGACGAAGCCTCTTGCGTGGTCTTCGGCATGCCGAAGGAAGCGATTGCCCATGGCGGCGTCGATAAGATCGTACCGCTGGATCAGATTGCTCGCGAAATCATGGCAGAAGATTACAAACGCTAGTTTGTGGTCCTCCATCTTCAGACGCTGTTAACCATATTGTTGAATGATTGAACGGCACTATGAAGCGGTGCGTTCAACGCGCGATGATCGCCTCCCTCTTTTACTTGGGTCCATTATGGCGGTCATCACATTCGCAAACACCAAAGGTGGTGCAGGCAAGACAACGGCGGTTCTTCTACTCGCCTCGGAGCTTGCACGGCGAGGACTGCGTATCTGCGTTATCGATACCGACCCGCAGCGATGGCTTTCCAGATGGCGGGAGAATGCCGATTACCGCGTCGATCTTTCCGTCATTACCTATGTTTCGGCGACCAGTCTGCAACAGCATGTGCTCGACAATCGCAAAGCATTCGACCACGTGATCATCGATCTTCCGGGAGCGCAATCACCACTGCTTGCGACAGCCGTTGGTCTTTCCAATCATGTCGTCATCCCGGTACAAGGCAGCACGATGGACGCCCAGGGCGGCGCGCAGGTGTTGGAGCTACTGCGCTACCTCGATGATCGCGCAGGCATCAAGATCCCGCATTCGGTACTGCTGTCACGCGTCAATTCGATGGTTACCACACGCGCCTTGCTTGCAGCCAAGGCGCTACTGGCGAAACGCAACGTCAACGTTCTCAATACACCGATCGTCGAACGCGCAGCCTTCCGCGATATGTTCGAGTTCAGCGGCTATCTCCACATGATGAACCCGTCCCAGGTCAGCAACCTGGACAAGGCTCTTCAAAACAGCGCCGCGCTTGCCGACGAAGTGCTGAGACTTCTTCCCGCCCAGTCCACGGCGCGATTGTCTTCCGCGGCGTGATAGCGCTCAGTTGAAGCAAACGTCGCGCTATTCGCGCTTGTAATCGTCGTGCAACCGGATGATGTCGTCCTCTCCGAAGTAGGAACCGGTCTGGATCTCGATAAGCTCCAGTGGAATTTGGCCATCGTTGGCGAGCCGATGGGACTTTCCGATCGGAATATAGATGGACTCGTTTTCGGTTAGAAGCCGGGTCTCATCCTCAATCGTCACGGTTGCCGTACCGCGCACGATGATCCAATGTTCCGACCGGTGATAATGCTGTTGAAGCGAAATGCGATGGCCAGGCTCCACCTTCAAGTGGCTGACGCGGTAGCGCGGACCGGAATCCGTCTGCTCGATATGTCCCCACGGACGATAGGCGCGCTTGTGTCGCTCGGTCTTGAGCGAGTGATCGCCATCCTTCAAGCTCTCAACGAGACCTTTGACTTCCTGCACGCGATCCTTCGGCGTGACGAGGACTGCGTCCTTGGTCGCAACGACCACCAGGTCTTTTGCTCCGACGACAGTCGTCAAAATTCCGTTAGAGTGGACAAGGCAACCTTCTGAATCCAGCAGGACACCCTGCCCTTCGATTGCGTTGCGATCATTATGCTTGTCGGCGATTTCCCAGATGGCATCCCAGCTTCCGATATCGGACCACCGGAAATGACCCCGAACAACAGCCATGCGTTTGGTGTTCTCGATCACGGCATAGTCGATAGAATTCTTCGGCGACGCTTCGAAGCTCTCCTTATGCAGGCGAAGGAAACCCAGATCGCTCTCGTGGTTTTCAACTGCCGCCTCGACCGCCTTCAAAATGTCCGGTGCGTAATTTTGCAACTCCTCGATCATGATATCAGAGCGAAACAGAAAGTTGCCCGAGTTCCAGAGATAGCCTTTTTCAACGTAGCTGACCGCGCGCTCTTCATCAGGCTTTTCAACGAAAGCCTCGACGCTGCACAAATCGGGGTTCCCATTCAGGCTTTCACCGGCATTGATATAGCCGTAAGAGGTTCGCGGCTCCGTCGGCGTCAAGCCGAAGACCACGATGTTGCCCTGCTCTGCGGCTTCAGCGCCCAGACGCACGGCGTCCGCGAAAAGGTCTTCGTCCATCACCACATGGTCAGCAGCAAGCGCCAGCACGAGCGAACCCTTCTCGCGACGGTCGGCCAACACAGCAGCCGCAGCCATCGCCGCGGCGCTGTCGCGCCTTGCAGGTTCCAGGACGACCGTTGCAGGAAGGTCGACCTCCTCTGCCTGTCGCCGCGCAAAAAAGCGGAAGTCCTCATTGGTGATGACCAGCGGCTCGTCGTAGAGGCTCTTATCGCCGACACGCTTCAATGTCTGCTGATAGGTAGACAGTTCACCTACCAGCGGCTGGAACTGCTTGGGCAACTGATCGCGTGACACCGGCCAAAGTCTTGACCCCGCGCCGCCTGCCAGAAGTACGGGAGTAATCTTTCGAACCTGTTCATTCACGGCATAGACCTTTCCAACGCATAAAATTCCTGCGCCGGACAATATAGAAATTTCCCGATACCGCCATCTTCGGTTTGGGAAAGCTTAGGCGAAAGCTCAGCGGTACACGGTACGCCCCCTCTGCCCGGCACATTCCTAACGTCACGGGGGAGTTCGAGTTCCCTAATCTGAAAGCCGTAGCGCTTATCGACATCACGCTTGACGGTGTTCCACAAAGTCTCGACCGCAATTTCAGCAATCAATCGATTGAATCGAAGCGTTGGATCTACTCGTTCATTTTTGCTGCACCGAACAACATTCAGAACTTGGCAGCTGCGCAAAAAATACAATAACAACGATGGAACTTTATGCCGTTTGTTATGAAGGAAGGTTCCTCAAGCTCATGTCAGATACGACCAAACCTGCCAGCACGAGAACGTCGGTGACGGATCAGGAGGCCCTCGATTTCCATTCGCAGGGCCGCCCCGGGAAGCTTGAGATCACTCCAACGAAGCCGATGGCGACGCAGCGAGATTTGTCTCTCGCCTACTCCCCGGGCGTTGCCGTTCCGGTCAAGGCGATCGCCGAAGACCCGGCTACCGCTTATGATTACACCACGCGTGGCAACATGGTCGCGGTGATCTCCAATGGAACCGCGATCCTCGGGCTGGGGAACCTTGGCGCCCTGGCGTCGAAGCCGGTGATGGAAGGCAAATCCGTTCTCTTCAAGCGCTTTGCTGACGTCGATTCCATCGATCTGGAAGTCGATACCGAAGATGCGGATGCCTTTATCAATTGCGTTCGCTATCTTGGCCCGTCTTTCGGCGGTATCAACCTCGAAGACATCAAGGCCCCTGAATGTTTCATCATCGAAAGTCGCCTGCGCGAGCTGATGGACATTCCGGTATTCCATGACGATCAGCACGGTACGGCCATCATTGCCGCCGCCGGCCTCATCAATGCCATCGCCCTCACAGGGCGCGACTTCAACACCACGAAGCTCGTCTGCAATGGCGCGGGTGCAGCGGCGATTGCCTGCATGGACCTCATCAAGGCCATGGGCTTCAACCCTGCCAACATCATCATGTGCGATACCAAGGGTGTCATCTATCAGGGCCGCACTGAAGGCATGAACCAGTGGAAATCGGCACATGCGGTAAAGACGGAAGACCGCACGCTTGCCGAAGCTATGAAGGATGCGGATGTCGTCTTCGGCCTGTCGCAGAAGGGCGCCTTCACCGAAGAGATGATCGCCTCCATGGCACCGAAGCCGATCATCTTCGCCATGGCCAACCCCGATCCGGAAATAACGCCGGAAGAAGTTTCGCGCATTCGCGACGACGCGATCATGGCGACAGGGCGTTCGGACTATCCGAACCAGGTCAATAACGTTCTTGGCTTTCCCTATATTTTCCGCGGAGCGCTGGACGTTCGCGCCAGCCAGATCAATGACGCGATGAAGATCGCAGCCGCACAGGCGCTGGCGGACCTTGCCCGTGAAGACGTGCCGGATGATGTCGCTGCCGCTTATCAGGGCAATCGTCCTCGCTTCGGGGCTCAATACATCATTCCGGTTCCTTTCGATCCGCGTCTGATCTCGGCTATCCCTGTTGCTGTGGCCAAGGCCGCGATCGAGACCGGTGTCGCGCGCCGTGTCCTGCCGGATCTCGACGCCTACGCACGTGAACTTTCCGCCCGTCGCGATCCGATGGCATCCACAACGCAGCGCCTCTACGAACGCATTCGCCGGTCACCGAAGCGCGTCGTCTTCGCCGAGGCAGAGGAAGAGCAGGTCATGCGTGCGGCAATCTCCTTCACCGCGCAAGGTCTTGGCACGGCGATCCTGCTTGGTCGTGACGACATCATCAAGGCGAATGCCGAGCGGGCCGGCATCGATCTCGACCGCCCGAATATCCAGATCACCAACGCACGCCTCTCCGCGCGGGTGGATTCCTATATCGATTATCTCTATGCGCGATTGCAGCGAAAAGGCTTCCTGCTGCGCGACGCCCAGCGCCTGATCCATAATGATAGAAACCATTTTGCGGCCTGCATGGTGGCGATGGGCGATGCCGACGCCATGGTCACTGGCACGACGCGCAATTACTCGACAGCGCTCGAGGATGTGCGCCGCTGCATCGACGTCAAGCCGGGTCACCGCGTCATCGGCGTATCGCTTGTCGTATCGCGCAATCGCACCGTCTTCGTTGCCGACACAGCCGTTCATGGCATGCCGTCGTCGGAAGACCTGGCGGACATCGCGGAGGAAGCGGCGGGGCTTGCACGTCGCTTTGGTTACGAACCGCGAGTGGCCATGCTCGCTTATTCGACCTTCGGCCATCCGACGGGTGAACGCTCCGACAAGGTACGGGAGGCCGTTCGTATCCTCGACAAGCGCAATGTGAATTTTGAGGTTGATGGTGAGATGTCCGCCGACATCGCACTCAATCATCAGAAGATGCAGAGCCAGTATCCGTTTGCCCGCCTCTCGGGACCGGCCAACGTCCTCGTTATGCCCGCCATCCATTCCGCGTCGATCTCGACCAAGATGTTGCAGGAACTGGGCGGCGCCACTGTCATCGGCCCACTGCTGGTGGGCCTCGACAAATCGGTACAAATCACCGCCATGGGTGCGAAGGACAGCGATATCGTCAACATGGCGGCCATTGCCGCTTATAACGCAGGACGATGATGCGAAAGGATGCCCGGTCTGCCGGGCATCCTCGTCTCGCGCGCTAGGCGCGAGAATTTCCTGTTTCAAACGCGACATTCTTCATCAACAAATACAGCAGCTCGTGCTAAGTGGCCTCGGAAACATTCGCCGCTCCGGCGGGTGCGCGTTACAAATAGCTGGATAGCCCATGAAAACCTGCACATGCCCGGCGGAAGACATGCCCGGCAGAAACAGTCTTTACGCCCGGTTGTCAGAATGCCTGCTTGAAAAGCCGAATGCAGTCATCGCTCTTTTCGGCGTCTATTATCTTGTTCAGATCGTTGTCAGGCTATTGCTTCCTCCGGCCTTGCGCATCGATGAGGCGCAACAGGTGCTGTTCGCGCAGTGGCTGGCACTCGGCTATGATGCCCAGCCGCCGCTCTACAACTGGTATCAGCAAGTCTTCTTCGAAATTTTTGGGACGTCGTTGCTTGGCCTCGCCGTCGCCAAGAACCTCATGCTCTTTCTGATATTCGCCATCTACGTCAAGCTGGCGGATGCTGTGCTGAAAGAGAAGCGTCTGGTCATCGTTGCCGCGCTGGCATTTTTCCTCAGCCCGCAACTCTTCTGGCAGGCGCAGCGCGATCTCACGCATACCACGATGTTGATGCTGACCGGCCTCTGGGCGATCTACACGAGCGTTCGCCTTCTTCAAAAGCCGACCACACTTGGCTACGTCCTCACCGGGCTCGCGGTCGGCCTGGGTATGTTGTCCAAGTATAATTTTATCCTCATTCTGCTAGCCACCTTGCTCGCCGTTTGGTTTCATCCAAAGGGCCGGGAACGCATTTTTGACCGTCGCTTTCTTCTGACGATCGGTATCAGTTTTCTGGTGTTTCTGCCCCACTCCATATGGCTCTTCGACAATCTGCAATTCGCATCCGACGTGACCTTGCGGCGTATGGCGGAAGAGGCGCCGGAAAGCCGGTGGCTGCAGATCCTCACGGGCATTGCGCGGGTTTTGTTGGGGTCAGCGATCGTCATCATCCTGCCAGCGCTGATGCTCTTTGCATGCCGCGGGACCAGACGGGAACTGGAAAGGCAAGAGCCTGAAGGTTCGTCTTGGCTACGTTTCTTCCTTCATTATTTTCTTGCCCTCGGGGCCGTACTCCTCGTTGTCATCATCGCCACCACGATGACTGAAGTCCGTGACAGATGGCTGCTACCGCTTGTCATGCCGTTTCCCATTCTCGGCGTGTTGTGGCTTGAACGGAAAGCCTTCGATGTCGCGTCATTCGTCAAGAAGGTGCTTCCCGTCTGCCTTGTCGTGATGGCGCTTATTCCTATCGCCTTGATCGTTTCCGTGCCGGTCCAGGCGATGTTCGGCAATACATCCAGATCAAACAATGACTGGCAGGTATTCCGCCATCACCTGCAAGACAAAGGCATCACCCCCTCGCTCATTGTGACTTCAGATTGGTTCACGGGTGGAAACATGCGTTTCCTGTTCCCCCAAATCACCGTCGCAACCACGACCTATGACGATTTCGACCCTGCCTTCCGGCTTACTGCCGATCGGCCTGTTCTGATGGTCTGGACGACAGCAAGGGATCAATCCGCGGGCATGGCGCAATGGCTGGAAGCGCAGATGGGCGCAACCTTGAAAGACCTCAGCATTCAAACCTTCGAGGCGCCGATGTATTTCAAAGTGGAAGGCAAGATGCAAAGGTTCAGCTACATCCTGATCAAGCCCGAGAACGTGATAAAAACGGCAGGGCAGCCATAGAACCTCTGTAAGGGGAAACAACCCTTCGAGAGGTCGGCGCCCTTAGTCGACAAACAGTATTTAAAGGTGCTAATCAGGTCGACAGATCAGCGATCGGCGCTTGGCTCGTTCCGGATGGATGCGACATGGATAGAAACGGCTCTCAGAGGAAATGCGAAGTGCTGGTCATCGGCACCGGGATCATCGGCGTCATGTCGGCGCTCTATTTGCAAAATGCGGGCAAGTCCGTGACACTCTTGGAACGAGGCGAGATCGCACGTGGAGCAAGTGCGGGCAACGCCGGTATTCTAGCCTTTCCAGAGATCATTCCGATACCAGCCCCTGGGATCATGAAGAAAGCACCGAAGTGGCTGATCGACCCACTCGGACCATTAAGCGTTCCTCCAGCCTATGCTCACAGGATCGCACCCTGGTTATGGCGCTTCTGGAAAGCCAGCTCTCCACGCATGTTCGAACATGGCATGCGGGTTCAAACAAGGATGATGGCGCTTGCCGCAAAAGAAATGCAGCATGTCGCCGCGATGCCGGAGCTGTCGTCTTTCATCTCCAACACCGGAACGCTCGATCTTTACGACAGCGCAACGAGCTTCGACGCGTCGAGCCACCACTGGGAAGAGAAGGCAAAAGCGGGCTTCGTCTTTTCCAGAATTCAGCGTAACGAGATCGACGAGTTGCAGCCAGGCCTTGCCCCGCAATTCAAACACGCGATCTACACACCCTCCGGTTTGCAGGTCGGCGACCCGCACGAATTTACCAAAGCCATTGCCGAACTGGTTATTGCACGTGGTGCGAGCTTCAGAAATGGTGAAGCAGTCCGGATTCAAACCGTCGGTGAAAGCACCATCGTTACACTCGCCAATGGCGATAAGATCGATGCCGACAAGGTCATCCTCGCCGCCGGTGCATGGTCGAAGCCACTCGCAGCTTCTCTTGGCAATACGGTTCCTCTGGAAACCGAGCGTGGCTACAACACGACCCTGCCTGCCGGTAGCTTTGATCTGAAACGCCAGATCTACTTCAACGACCACGCCTTCGTCGTCACCCCGCTGTCGAGTGGGGTACGCGTCGGAGGTGCCGTCGAACTCGGCGGTCTCGACCTGCCGCCAAACTTCCGTCGCTCCGAAGCGATGTTGAAAAAAGCAAGCCGCTTCCTGCCGGGCTTGAAAACCGAAGGCGGTCAGCAGTGGATGGGGTTCCGCCCCTCGCTACCCGATACTCTGCCAATTATCGGACCATCGCGTGCGACGCGTTCGGTCATCTACGCTTTCGGCCACGGCCATCTTGGTCTGACGCAATCGGCAGCAACGGCCCGCCTTGTCACCGAACTGGTTTGCGAGCGCGATACGTCGGTCCCTGTCGATCCCTTCCGCGCCAACCGCTTCTCTTGACCTCGACGCAAAAAGGCCCGCTTCGACAGCGGGCCTCTCATCATTCCCTTCGATAAAATCAGAACGGCGAATCGGGGAAGTAGAAGTCCTTCGCATTATCCTTGGTGACAAGCGTGGCATCCAGAATATAGGTGCCGCGGACTGGGACCTGATCGTAGAAATTGGCAGCGGTCAGTTCCATTGCAGTCGCAACCATCGACGGCGGATAGAGAACGTCGACCGGGATCATCTTGTCGCCGTCCATGACCTTCTTGATCATGTCCTTCGAGCCTGCGCCGGCAACGACGTATTTGATGTCGGTGCGCTTGGCCTGCTCGATAGCCTGAAGAACGCCGACTGCCATGTCGTCATCCTGACACCATACAACGTCGATCTTCGGATATTTGGTCAGATAGTCCTGCATCACCTTGAAAGCGTCATCGCGGTTCCAGTTGCCGAACTGGCGGTCGAGAACCTTCACCTTGGAGCCGGCAATGCCCTTGTCGAAACCGTCCTGGCGCTGCTGATCGATCGGGATCGGAAGACCGCGAATGATGACGACTTCCGCTTCAGGTGTCTTTTCCGCGATGTATTTGCCAGCGACTTCGCCGAGTGCCGGGTTGTTGCCGGCGACATAGAGATCGCGCACGGTGTCGTCATTGACGCTTGGAGCGCGGTCGACAAGCGCCACGAACTTGCCGTTGCCTTTGACTTCCTTGATGGCGTTGACCAGCGGATCCGGGTCGGACGGCAGGATGACCAGCGCATCGATGCCCTGGGTCTCGAGATCCTGCACCGCATTCGCCTGCGTTGCCGCATCCGGCGATGTCTTGACGATTACGTTCAGGCCCGGATGCTCCTGCATCAGAAGCTTTGCAACGCGCTCAGCGTGAAACACGACGCCCGATGTCCAGCCATGGTCGGCGGCCGGGATCGAGACGCCGATCGTTACCTTCTTGTCTTCGGCATGTGCTGCCCCTGCCAACGCCACCATGGCGACAGCCATTCCCAACAGTCTTTTACGCATGTGTCTTCCTCCCACAAGATAAGGTCTCATTCCTGAAGCCGGGCGACCTCAAAGCCCGGTATTTCTTGAGCACCGCCAGTCCGACCGGACACATTCGGCGGCGCTCCAAGATTCTGTGATCCGCATTAGCGCTGACGCATCAGCGAACGCTGTACCAACATGGCGATGATGATGATCGCACCCTGAATGGCGCCAATCAGATACTCACTGATGAAGTTTGAGAGCAGCATGATATTGCCGACGAGTTCGAGAATGAACGCGCCGCAGATCGTTCCCCAGACGCGACCTGCTCCGCCCTTCAGCGCTGTACCGCCGACAACGACCGCAGTGATCGCCTGCAACTCCCACATCATTCCGGTCGTGGCAGATGTCGATCCCAGGCGTGGCACGTACAGAAGAACGGCAATGGCAACACAAAGCCCCTGGATGACGAAGGCAATGGTGCGAACCCGGTTGACGGCGACGCCGGAATACTTGGCAACGTCGCGGTTCGATCCCACCGCCGTTACATGCCGCCCGTAGCGTGTCCGGTAAAGAATGAAGGCAGCGATCGCCGTCACAGCGAGGATGACGATGATCGGAACAGGCACTCCGAAAATCGTGCCGAAATAGACCGGGCGATACATGCTCTGTAATTGCGGTTCGCGCAAGGTAATGGCTCCGCCTTGCGATAGCCATGTAGTCAAACCACGATAGACGCCCATCGTACCGAGTGTGGCGATGAAAGGCTCGATCTTGCCGACCGTGGTGATCAGGCCGTTTGCCAATCCGCAAAGCGAACCGGCAATGACAGCGAACACGATTGCCGCTGCCAGCATCAGGGCAGGATCGGCAATCGCACCTGAATTCATCAGCAGGATCATGAGGCTTGCAACAAAGGCGACCATTGAGCCGACCGACAGGTCAAGATCACCGGCCGAAATGACGAAAGTCGCACCAACGGCAATGATGGCGATGAAAGCACTTCGGGTCGCGACATTGGCCAGATTGGTGATGCTGATGAAGTTGGGGTTGACCAATGCCCCAACGATCAACAGCAACAGGAGGGCCACAAAGGGCGCCACTGCGCGCAAGTCGACATCGCGAAAGGATCGCGAACGGCGGGCACTCTTTTCCTTGCCATCTTCACTTATGCTCATACCCACAAAGGACCTCCCGTCCTGCGATTGTTGCCCGTGCGATCTCGCTTGATCGAGTTCTGCATCAGGCTGCTGTCTTTGTTTTCAATCCGGCGGCATAGCGCATGATTTCATGCTCGTTGATCTCGTCACCCTCAAGCATGCCGACAATCCGACCTTCGCGCATCACCGCAACGCGAGTGCAAAGTCCGATGACTTCCTGCATTTCAGAGGAGACGACGATGACGGAATGACCATCGCGCGCAAGTGCCGAGATGAAGTGATATATTTGCTGCTTGGTGCCGACATCGATACCGCGTGTAGGCTCATCAATGATGATGATTTTCGGCTCGGTCTCCATGACCTTCGCCAAAAGAAGCTTCTGCTGGTTGCCACCCGACATCCGACCGACCATCACATTGCCATCGCGCACGCGAATATCGAAGCGCCGACGCGCCTTCTCGAGAGCTTTCGCCTCGCTGCCCGAACTGAGATAACCAAAGCGCCCATGACGATCGAGCGATTGCAAGGTGAGATTGAGGCCCATGCCGGCACCCAGCAGAAGCCCCTTGGATTTGCGGTCCTTCGTCATATAGGCAAGTCCTGCATCGATAGAGGCATGCAGATCATGCGAGGGAAGTGTAACGCCATTGGCGTCTACATCGCCCGTCTGCCTGCCCTTCAGGCCGACAATCGCCTCCATCAGTTCCGTTCGTCCAGAGCCGATCAGACCGGAGAAGCCCAGGATTTCCCCCCTGCGCAGATCGAAACTCGCGTCCTTGACGTAGCCGGTAGAGACGCCTTTCACATTAAGAACGATCTCTTCATCCACATCCGGCTCGCGTTTTGCAGGGTAGAGGCTCGAAAGTTCACGCCCTACCATCAATTGCGCGATCGCCTCTCCATCTAACATCGAGGTCGGGGCGGTCTTGACCCAATGACCGTCTCGAAGAACGGTGACTCGGTCGGTCAACTCCATCACTTCGTCGAGCTTATGTGATACGAAAACGAAGCTCGTTCCCTGATCGCGCAGCTTGCGCACCTGCTTGAACAGATAGCTGGTTTCTTCCCGTGACAGGACGGCGGTCGGCTCATCCATGAAAACGATGCGCGCTTCACGGCTGATAGCCTTGGCGATTTCCACCATTTGCTTTTCTGCGATGGAAAGGCTGGAAATCAGCGCATTCTCATCAACATGACAATTGAGAAGGTCGAGGATGCGGCGTGTTTCGGCACGCATGAATTTGCGATCGAGGACCCCGAAGCGCGTTACCTCACGACCAAGAAAAATGCTTTCGGCAACGGTGAGGTGTTCTGCGAGATTGAACTCTTGATGGATGATGACAATGCCAAGAGCTTCAGCCGCGCCGTTCGGCGGCAGCCTCACAGGCTGCCCGTCCAGAAGAATATCACCGGAGCTTGGCTGCTCGAAGCCAGACAAAACTTTGACAAGCGTAGATTTACCTGCACCGTTTTCGCCCATCAGAGCATGGATTTCGCCCGCCCTCAGCTCAAAATTGACGCTGAACAAGACCTGCACACCATTGAACGATTTTGAAACCCGGCGTGCGCACAGCACCGCATTGCCGTTCTCGACGGTTTCCATCCCACTCCTCCATGCGGCTCCCATTCCGCTAGGTCGGTGTAAACCTTTACATGGACAATGTAAAGGTTTACATTGCTTCTCGTTACACAGATGTGATCAATCCATTTGACGCAAAGCGCGGCGTGTGTAGTGTCCGGTCGCAGGCAGACCCGAGGCTTTTCTTTGTCCAATTCGCCACCAGCCACGATTGAAGACGTAGCCCGTATTGCGGAGGTTTCGATTGCCACCGTGTCTCGCGCCATCCACAACCCTGAAAAGGTTGCAAACTCGACCCGGCTGAAGGTCAATCAAGCCATTGCAGTGACAGGCTACACCACCAATGCAGTGGCAAGGAGCTTGAGACTGGGGCGCTCCAATATGATCCTAGTGGTGGCGCCAGATATCGGCGATCCCAATTTCTCCAATATTCTGATTGGGTTGGAGAACGAGGCTCGCGCCCATGGATACGGTATCCTGATCGGACATACGCAGAACGATGCCCAGCGCGGTCTTGAGTATCTGAAGTTTCTCAATGCCAATCAGACCGCCGGTCTCATCCTGTTCACCGGTATTCTCCCGTTTGGACATCAGGCGATGACGGCGCGTCTTCCGCCGAGCGTTGGCGTCTTCGAGCCCATCTTCAACGGCGGCATTCCTTATGTCGGCGTGGACGATACCGCAGGCGCTCGAAAGGTGGTGGACATGCTGATTGCCGAGGGACATGAGCACATCGCCTTCATCGGCGATTCGCGCGTTCGCCTCGCCTATATGCGCAGGCGCGCAGGCTTCGACGAGGGCATGAACGCCGCGGGCTTGGCGAAGAGCAACCGCATGATATTGGAAGGCGACGGCACGCTGGAAAGCGGGCGGCTTGCCGTGGAACAGCTTTTCATGCGCGACAAGTTGCCGACAGCCTTCATGTGTGTAAACGATCAGACGGCCATCGGGGTCATGATCGGCCTGTCTGCACGTGGCTATGATGTGCCTGCGGATTTTTCGGTGACGGGCTTTGACGACATTCCGCAAGCCGTCTTCATGTCGCCGCCGCTCACCACCATTCGCCAGCCCCGCAGCGCGATCGGTAAGCATGCTATGGCGCTTCTCTTGCAACTCCTCAACAATGAGGAGCCGGCGCAGTCGGACATCCTGCTGACGCCTGATCTTGTCGTCAGAAATTCCGTGGCGGCGCCATCAAGGCGCGGCCAGAGACCGCGCGACAGAAGCTGATCAAAAAAGGCCGCTGATATTTAGTAAGTATCCCGGCGCGCAGCTTCTTCGGTTTGGGATTGCGCCCAAAGCGTTGTCTGGACAGCGTTCTGAAACTCCATCACCTCTTCACGCATGGCTGTCTCGTCGTAGCCCAACTCCGTCAAATGCGCGGCGAGCGCACGGCATTCATCCCGCCAGAACCGGTTCGCCTGATCCCCATGAAGGGTCTCCAGCATATCAGCGCAACGCTGAATATCGCGCAGACGGTTTTTGACGGGAAACGCAATTACTTCTGAACGCTTGGTCACACATACACCTGACAGCTTGAGAATCGGTTCCCAAGTTTTACGGTCTACATAGTTAACGAAGTCTGGAGAGGTCGAGCGGAACGGGTTATCGGCAACTCGACGTCACGTTTTGCTCAGGATTCCCGTCAAGGGCGATTGCCTGAGGTCGCATCCTCCGATGTGAAAATATCCTTGTTGAGCATATTTTTACCCTGAAACCTTACCTGAATTTCATGTTCGGCGGGGTATTTGAGCCTATTACTTGGTTGAAACGATGCCAATTTGCCCATATATTTTATGGAAAAAGAACAGATGAAAAATTGTAGCCCACAAAGCGGGGTGACATCAGGCGAGGAGAGAGACATGTACGCGCCCCGCGTTTTCGTCAGCATGATCTGCGCCTTGCTGGTGTTCGCGGTGGCGACATATTGGATCCATGGCTCCTTCTACACAACGTTGATCCAGACGGCCATCTCGCTTGTCATCATTCAGATATTCTACTTCATCGGTGTCGTGTTTATGGTATCGCGCGAGAAGAAGCGCATGCGCAAGACACTCGAATTTCAGAAAGATCGGCCTGCTTCACCCGACCAGGCAGGCCCGGAAGCCATACCGGCCGTCAGTCGTCATCGCCCGACGCTAAAAGACATCTGACTGCGCTCACCTCCTGAAGTGTTTTGAATATATTTCGCAGGTGCGAAATAGCACTTCCCTCTCCTCATCCCTGCCATGTTTCCTCTCCAGTAATCATGTCGAATGCTGAAGAACGGGAGCGAAGTCATGGGCTCACAATCCATCTGCGTCATCATTGCAGCTAAAAATGCGTCATCGACGATCGCAGAGGCGATCCGATCAGCGCTGGTGGAGCCGGAAGTCTCGGAGGTCGTCGTCATCGATGATGCATCCACGGACGACACGTTTCAGGTTGCCAAGCAATGCGATGACGCAACGGGACGACTAGTCGTTGAGCGCTTCGATATCAATCGTGGCCCTTCCGCCGCACGCAATCATGCGATCGGCATTTCCTCGGCACCGCTGATCAGCATTCTCGACGCGGACGATTTTTTCTTCGACGGGCGCTTTGCCGCAATGGTGGAGAAGGACGACTGGGATCTGGTGGCAGACAATATAGCCTTCATTCAGCAAGGGTCACCTTCGGCAACCGGTATCACTCCCCGTCGCTTTGCCCCCCAGCATCACTTCCTGACGCTCACCGAATTCGTAAAGGGAAATATTTCCACAAGAGGAATTGAGCGCGGTGAAACCGGCTTTCTGAAACCCGTCATCCGCCGATCGTTTCTCGACCAGCACCAGCTTCGCTATGACGACGCCCTGCGTCTTGGTGAGGATTACGAACTCTACGTTCGGGCACTTGCCTCAGGTGCGCGATACAAAGTTATCCACAATTGCGGTTACGGTGCCATCGTGCGCGGCAATTCCTTGAGCGGACGACACAGCACACAGGATCTCAGGCGTCTCTATGAGGCCGATCGCAAGATTCTCGCCGACTACGCTCTGTCGGAAGAGGAACAATCGGCGCTGAGGGAGCATGAGCGGCACATTCGGGAGAAGTTCGAATTGCGGGATTTCCTCGACGCCAAATCACAGCGTGGCTTGGGCGGCGCCATGGTTCATGCATTGTGGCGCCTTCCCGCCGTTCCTGCCATCACCAACGGGATTTGGCACGACAAGACAGCACGCTTGCGCAAGAAGCCCGCTCAGCCCGCCGATATTCGTTATCTTCTGAAAGGAACGCCGCTGTCTTCCTGATGGAAAAAGCGGCGTTTTTTCGTCTCAGAAATAGTCCCGCTTGACGGTTTCCAGAACCGCCTGAAAACGCTCCTTACGCTCTTCCAGCCGTCCGTCGGGGCTCAGTCTTGGTTCCGCACGGCTTGCCTGCCATAGCGCCAGAATCGACGGAGCGGCGAGAACCTGCTTTGCCAGTTTGCGCAGCGGGCGTTGGGTATCGGCACGGACGAGCACGTCGCCATCGTCATGTGGCGCGGCAGAGGTACGTTCGACGATGACGGGCGGTGGCGGTGGCGGAAAGCTCATGCCCCAGAACTTCGAACCTTTCTTTGCAGCTTCTGCGCGTGTGGACACGGGAATGTAACGAGGCTCGTAGGCGACGCCGACGCTTCCTGCCCAGTCACTCCACTTGAAGCTGTTGATCGATTGCGAGGTGCTGACCGCTACCCAGGGAACGCGAAACGCATCGGCGAGGATCGCGCCATGCATGGATTCGGCCACGATCATTTCCGACTGGGCAATCTGCTTGATCACGGACTTCGCCTCTCCTCTCGGATCGAGATAGGTGAGACCAGCCGGTTCGCACACAGTGTCCCACATGCCGAACTCCGCCGATTCCCAATGGGGAACGAAGGTCTTCTTGTAGATCTTCTGCAGGTTCTGAAACTCCGGCATCTCCGTCACCATCACGGCAGGATCGACGATGCCCTTTTCGGGCGGCAATCCAAGCTTGGCGGCGGTCATTTCACCGCGCACGCAACGAATATCCCAGAGATCGGGGTTCGATGTATCGGGCACGGCACCATATCCATATCCGCTGCCGATCACCAGCTTGCGCTGACCGGGGGGGAAGAGCACATCGTTGAGAACGGTGCCGACTCCGACAAGCAGAACATCCGGATGAACATCGCGAAGCCCCGGCAGCAGGAAATCCCAGAGCCAGAGATTGAGGTCGTCGCCGAAATTCCCGTGATGGGATTCCCAATGGTAAGGTTTCATGGATCACTCCTGAAAGAAAAACGGAATGCAGGGATCATGACTTCGAGCGGGCAAATTTGCCCGCACCAAGTTCGAAAGCTGCACGCAAAATTGCTGGATCACGCATCATCCATTTGAACAGAAGGCCAAGCTCCGGCGCCTTGCGGCGTTTCAGATTACCTGCCTGGCTCCAAAGCGCCTGTCTGCGCGCCGTATTTTTGTAAGATGCGATAGACGCAACATCGGCGGGCCGTGCCGAAAACCTGCTCTGCAAGGTGTCGAGCGCGACCCAGGTATTGAACTGCTGGCGCAGAAACTCCGGCGAGGTGTTGTCGATGCTGTGAAAGATATTGACGCCCATGCCGCGTGCGGCACCGGCATCGTCACACAGAAGGGTGCGCTTTGACGCCAGAATGCAGTCGCAGAAAAACAGGACATCTTCTGCCGCCAGCCGAAGTGCTGGATCAAAACGGATTTTTTCAAACAGCGGCCTGCCGATGACCATGCAGGAGAGATGAAGAAAGCTCCAATTTCGCAGCATGACGCTGGCGAGATCCGGCAGTTCGATGACTCGCGGTGATTCGCTTAAGCGCTCGGCACCCTCGTTCTTCTCAAGCTCCGACATAGCGAAGTGATAGTAAAACTCATCGCTTGCCTGCATCGACGCCCAATAGCATTCGCCTTCGAAGCGGTCGAGGCTCAGTTCAGCGTTCGTCAGATGCTCCGGCGTCCAGATATCGTCCGAATCAAGAAACGCGACGTAGCGCGTCTCAGTTGGCACGTGATCGAGCCCGGTATTGCGCGCTCCGCCTGGACCACCATTCGGCTGCTTGACGACTTTGATACGATTCGTCTGCTCTTCGCTGAGCTCAGCCAGTTCATTTTCAATAGGATACGGCGATTCATCGTCGACGATCACAAGATCGAAATCCTGGCATTCTTGCGAGAAGACCGATGCCAATGCACGACCGAGTATGCCATGTTTCTTCTGGTAGTATGGGATAACGACTGTAAATTTCGCCATTGTTTCGCCCCTTGTTTCATCAAGAAGTGTCGGGCCCGCCGTAGGACTACGGCCCCGATGAGTGGCAAACCTCCCGCCGGCATACCTTATTTCGCCGGCCTCCAGACACAGGATGGACCCATGCCTCCAGCCCCAAGCGTCAAAACCATCACGGCCAATGTCGGCTGGAGCGTGCTATCAAAGACAGGCACATTCGGGCTTAAATTTGTCACAGTCCCGATTCTCGCACGTTTGTTGACACCGGAAGAATTCGGTGTGGTAGCGGTCGGGCTGACCGTCGTGCAATTCCTGACGATGATTGCGGGCGCTGGCCTGACCTCCGCACTGATTGTGGAGAAGGAAGAGGATATGGATACGATCCATACCGTATTCTGGGCCAATCTCGCCATCTCCTGCACCATGGCGGCGATCCTTTATTTCGGTGCCGAGTTTTTCGGTGGGCTGCTGGGCGCTGTTGAAAGCGCCTATCTCCTTCGCATCATGGCCTTTCTTATTCCGCTGCAATTGGCAGGCGATGTCGCTTATTCGCTGCTGGCGAGACGAATGAATTTCAGCAAGGACGCCATCTGGAGCATGACGTCCGAAAGCGCTGCGGCCGTTCTTGCCGTCGTCCTGGCCTTTGTTGGCTTCGGGGTCTGGGCTCTGATCATCCAGCTTTTTGCCGCAGCACTCATCCGGCTCGTAGGGCTATACGTCGTATCGCGCTACAGACCGCGTTTCGTTATGAGGCCGAGGCGGCTCGTCCCATTGCTTGGCTTCAGTTCCGGTCTGATGGGATCGGAACTCGCCAATTTCGTCACGTTTCAATCGCCAATGGTCGTCATTGCCCGGCATCTAGGACTTGCCGACGCCGGCGCCTACTCCGCAGCCAACCGCTTCGCCAGTATACCCAACCAAGTGGTGCTCTCTGCCGTTATGGGCGTTCTTTTCCCGGCCTTTAGTCGGATGATGGACGATCGGCAGCGGCGGCGCGAAGCGCTGATGTTCAGCACGCAGGTGCTGACCGTCATCCTTGCTCCCATGATGTTCGGCCTTTGGGCGGTAGCAGAGCCGGCAATGCTCGTCATATTCGGGCAAAATTGGGCCTATGCCTGGCCGGTTCTCGGTCTGCTTGCGCTTTCCAAGGCCATTCTGACGCCATGCAGCACCTTCATCCCCTATCTCAAAGGGGCAGGCTATGGTCGCGTGCTGTTCTGGTCGGCAACGATCCGCGCGGTCGTCACTACTGGCGCCGTCTGGCTTGCGGCAATCTATGGGTCGCTGATCGATGCGATGGTCTGGCTTTGCATTGTCAATGCGGCAACACTCGTTGCCTATTCCTGGGCAGTATTCAAGGCAAGTGAGACACCCTTCTTCTCCGGTCTCTACATCAGCAACAGACCGATGATCTCCGCTTTCATCATGGCGCTCGGTGTCCGCTACATTCTGCAATGGACGGGCCCTGCGCTTCCTCATGCTTACATGCAGGTTCTGGTGGGAGCTCTTGCAGGCGGCGTCATCTACGGCGCACTGATCCTGCTGACCGAAAGAGCGCTTCTGCTCAAAATCATCGGGCTCGTGCGGGCGCGCAAAGGCGCAGGCGCACCAACGCCGATCGCCACATAACGGAACACAGTTCCCCTTGCCACAATGGCGATTTCGTTTTCAATGTGGCGTAACAAGACAGCGCATCGCGATCTTTTTTGCGATGCAGCATAAATCCCAAGCGCTATCCACAGTTGAAAGCCTGCTTGCCCCAACGCGGGATCCTGTTTTTAATCAATAAATTTCAATAGCTTGATATGAAATTTCATTTTTGAGTATTCGCACCCAGACATTTACCCCTCATATCTTGCGGCGCGTTTTTCCCGCGCCGCCACATTTTATCCTCAAGTCAAAACCAGACTCTTAGTCACGGGCTTCAAGTTCGCTTTGTTTGAATCGCGGTGAGGGGAGACACCGCCCAACAAGGGTAACTGATGTGACTGTTGATCAGAACCTATCTTCCCGTATCAATCTGATGCGTATAATTTTGATATCCGGCATCGTACTTGTTCACGTGCCACACGACCCTGAAACGAGCCCGTTTCTGGGTCTCTATGGCGTGTTCGACTGGTTGCGGGTGTTTTTTGGCGATGCGCTTTTCCGCATCGGCGTGCCATGCCTGAGCGCCATCTCCGGATATCTCTTG
The DNA here is from genome assembly GCF_053521965.1 of Rhizobium sp. 22-785-1. Lineage (NCBI taxonomy): Bacteria > Pseudomonadati > Pseudomonadota > Alphaproteobacteria > Hyphomicrobiales > Rhizobiaceae > Rhizobium > Rhizobium sp. 22-785-1. The sequence goes on from NZ_JBNWDI010000003.1 coordinate 408,669, forward strand.
TTTCGTCGCGGCTGGAATGCCTTCAATTATCCGGCAACGATCAAATCCAAGACCAAGACCGTGCTTTTACCGTTTATCCTGTGGAATGGCGGGTTATTGATCGCGGTCATGCTTCTCCAGCGCGCAGGTGTCGGCGTTGGTTATTTTCCGGACCTGTGGAACGCCAGCCCGCGCGAAATGCTAAGCCATGGGGTGGCGGTGGAAGAACTGCCCGTCAACGTTCCGCTCTACTTCCTGCGCGATCTCTTTGTCTGCATCCTGCTATCCCCTCTGCTTGCGCTATCGGTTCGGCGCTTCGCTGTGCCGACGCTTGCCGTCCTGTTGCTATTGACGGCCATACCCGATCTCAGCCTGGTGATCGTGCAGAAGAAATCCATCCTGTTCAGTTTCACGCTCGGCATTGCTCTTGCTCTTCACAAAATCGATCTGAAGATGCTCGATCCCTATGCCAAACTCTTGACGGTCACTACGCTGATCCTGTCTGCCGGGCTTGCCACCGGGCTCTATTTGACCGGGCCGGAATTCACCTTTGGCCTAAACCTTCTGCGAAATCTGTTGGCAGTTTTCGGCGCTCTGGGCTTCTGGGTCGCCTCGTCCTTGCTGGTGGAGAACCGTCTCGGGCGGCGCCTGTCTGAGACGGGGAGCCTGAGCTTCTGGATTTTCTGCGCTCACTACCCGCTGCTGGTCATTCTTTGGATGGTTTGGAACAAGGGAGGGGCGGACTTCTACCCCGCTTTCTACATCGGCGCCGTAGCCGTGACCTTCGTGCTTCTCATCGTCACCAATCAACAGATGCGCGCTAGGCTTCCAGCACTTTATGCGATCCTGACAGGCAGCCGTAGCGGGAAACCGAAACCTCTCGCCAGTAACAGTGCGGCAGAACCGGCTTCGTCTCAACGCATTTCCGCAACAACCGCTTACACGCAACGACGGAGGTAACACATGGCCTACCCCGCCCAACGCCAGTCGCAAATTCTGGCGACCGCTTTGATCGCGCTTACCAGCATCTCTCCTGCCTTCGCCCAGGAAGACAACGGAAAGTCGTTCGTCGAGAACTTCGATAGCATGGACCGCTCTTTCTGGTACGTCTCCGACGGTTGGAACAATGGTCCGCACCAGAATTGCACCTGGTCCAAGAAGCTGGTGCAGTTCGAAGGCGGCCATCTGCAACTGGGATTTTCCGATGAAAAGCTTGGAGATCGCAACTATTCGTGTGGCGAAATCCAGACGAAAGGCCGCTACCGGTATGGCACCTACGAGGCCCGGATCAAGACCGCGTCCGGACCCGGCCTCAACTCGGCCTTCTTCACCTATATCGGACCAACCGACAAAAAACCGCATGACGAAATCGACATGGAGATATTGGGAAAGAACAGCAACCAAGTTCAGCTGAACCAATATATCTCAGCCAAGGGCGGCAATGAAAAGCTGGTGGATGTGCCAGGCGGCGCCGACAATGGCTTCAATGATTACGCATTTGTTTGGGAACCGCAGCGGCTGCGTTACTATGTGAATGGCAAGATGGTTCACGACGTCACCGACCCGTCGAAAATACCGCAAAATGCTCAGAAGATCTTCTTCAGCCTTTGGGGCACCGACACGCTGAAAAGCTGGATGGGCAAATTCGACTATTCCGGCCCAGTGGACATGCAGGTGGATCGCTTCGCTTTCACCGCGCTCGGCGACAAGTGCCAATTTCCTGAGTCGGTAGCCTGCAACGCCGATAACAACTGACGCAAGCCAACTCGAACGGATTGGATGACTGGATCGACCATGACCCATATTCTCTATCTCGCGCATGATTTGGGCGACCCCGCCATCCGCCGCCGCGTCATGACGTTGCAAGCTGGCGGGGCGACCGTCAGCCTTGCGGGTTTCAAGCGCGGCGACAATACGCTGGCCAGCGTGGATGGCCTGATGCCTATTGTGCTCGGGGAGACTGCGGATGGCCGTTTTGCTCAGCGTATCGCATCGGTCGCAAAGGCAAGCTTCAATCTTGGTGTAAGACTGAAGGGGAACGCAAAGCCAGACATCATCCTTGCCCGCAATTTGGAGATGCTCGCACTCGGCCGTCGGGCGAACGCTTTTTATGGAGCCGACATTCCGGTGGTCTATGAGTGCCTGGATATCCATCGCTTGCTGTTGAATAATGGATTGCCTGGCAAATTGCTGAACGCGGTTCAGCGTGCTCTTGGCCGAAACGTCAAATTGCTTGTCACAAGCTCGCCGGCATTCGTCGAGAATTATTTCACGCCACGCTCCGGCCTCAACCTTCCGGTGCTGTTGCAGGAAAACAAGGTGCTGGCACTGGACAGCGCCACCATACAAGCTCCCTCCCCCCGAGTGCCCGTAGCCGGACAACCCTGGAAAATCGGATGGTTCGGCGCATTGCGCTGCCGCAAGTCTCTCCAAGTTCTAGCCGACTTTGCAGCGCGCATGGATGGCAAGGTCGAGGTGATCCTGCGCGGTCGTCCGGCCTACTCCGAGTTCGACGATTTTGATGGCTTCGTCGAAAGATCGCCGCATCTCACTTTTCTAGGGCCGTATCGAAACCCGGAGGATTTGGCGTCGATCTATCGTGAGGTCCAGTTCACATGGGCGATCGACTTTTTCGAAGAAGGTCTGAACTCAAGCTGGCTGTTACCTAACCGGCTCTATGAAGGCTGTTTGCATGGTGCCTTGCCGATTGCGGTTGCAGGAACTGAGACAGCCCGTTTTCTTGAGGAGCGTCATATCGGCCATGTTCTGAAGAAAGCAGACCCTGCCTCTTTAGAGGGACTGTTTGCCGATCTTGACGATGCAGCTTACCTGAACGGGGTCCGCAAGCTTGCGGCGATCGGGCGCCAGCAATGGGTAACGGACACAAACGCTTGCCGTGAATTCGTCCGCGTTCTTCACTCTCTGACGTCACAGACGTCGGGGACTGCTGCCGATCCGGTTGCCCCACTTGCTCTGTGCGGGAGAACATCATGAAGTCAGGATTAATCCCTCACGTGAAGACGTTGATTGTCATCCCCTGCCTCAATGAAGCACGAACCATTGACGATTTGCTGTTGAAGTTCTCCAGCACACTGAACAATCGCGATGATCGTATCATTGTCGCAGACGGCGGCAGCACGGATGGAACACGCGAAATCGTCGCCGATTTTTCGCGCCAGGATCAGCGTGTCATTCTACTGGCCAACCCCAAACGCATACAGAGCGCGGGGATCAATCTGGCTGTGGACGTTTTCGGCGTAGGCTACGACTATATGATCCGCATCGATGCGCATGGTGACTATCCCGATGACTATTGCCACCGGCTGCTGGAAGACGCGGTCGCAACGGGCGCGGATTCAGTGGTGGTCGCAATGGAGACCGTTGGGCACGGCGTCTTCCAGAAGGCAACGGCCGTGGCGCAGAACTCCAAGCTTGGTAACGGCGGATCGAAGCATCGCGAGGGCGCGAAAGGCCGTTGGATCGATCACGGCCATCATGCGTTGATGCGGATTGAAGCCTTTAAAGCCGTCGGCGGCTATGACGAGAGCTTCAGCCACAACGAGGATGCCGAACTCGACCATCGCCTGCGCAAAGCAGGCTTTCGTATCTGGATGACTGACAAGACCCGCATGACCTACTATCCACGCGCCAGTATCGGGCCGCTTTTCCGCCAGTACATGGGCTACGGGCGCGGCAGAGCGAAAAATGTGCTCAAGCACCGGTCCATACCCAAAATTCGTCAGATGATCCCGCTTGCCGTGCTGCCCTGTGCCGCCCTCTCTGTGTTCGGCTTTGTGCATTGGCTTGCCGTTTTGCCGCTTTGCCTCTGGATTGCCGCATGCCTGGCATATGGCGTCTGGATGGCGATTGCAGAAAAGAATCCTTACGGGCCGCTCGCGGCGATCTCGGCTATGACCATGCACCTAGCGTGGTCGACAGGTTTCTGGCGCGAGCTCATAGGCTCCATCACAGCAACCCAGCCGCTTGCAGGAAAGGCTGTCTCGTGACGATGAACTCAGCCTTGCCAATCCCGCCTGCTTCGCTGAAGATCGATATCGCCATCTGCACCTATCGCCGTCCCATGGTGGCGGATACGTTGCTGTCGCTCTTCCGACTGGAGGTTACGGCCGATCTTTCCGTTCGCCTGATCGTTGCGGACAATGACGCCGAGCCGTCAGCGCGCGGTATCATCGATGCATTGCGGGAGCGCTCGCCCTTCCCGATCCACTATGTCCACTGCCCGAAGTCAAACATCTCTATTGCGCGAAATGCCTGCCTTTCTCACAGTGAAGCGGACTATCTGGCCTTTATCGACGATGATGAAACGGCACCATCCAACTGGTTGGCTGAACTCCTGAAAACGGCACAGGAAACGGGGGCAGACGCGGTACTTGGCCCGGTAACCGCGCTTTACGATAATGACACCCCTCTCTGGATGCGAAAGGGCGATTTCCACTCCACACGGCCCGTCTGGGTCAATGGCGAAATCGTCACTGGCTATACGTGCAACACGCTTTTGCGGATGGCGTCCCATACAGTGAAAGGCAGACGCTTTGCGCTGTCTCTTGGACAAAGCGGAGGCGAAGACACGCATTTCTTCACTCATATGCATCAGGCAGGAGGCCGCATCGCTTACGCTGAAAAGGCTCTTCTGACAGAGCCCGTACCGGGCAACCGAGCAAGCTTCACATGGCTTGCCAAGCGGCGCTTCCGCTCCGGTCAGACCCATGGTCGATTGCAAGCAGAGCATAAAACGGGTCTGCGTCGACTGCCTCTGGTAGGAGTGACAGCGGCGAAGGTTGCCTACAGCGCTGCGTTCACGCTTCTGACTGCATTCGATCCCGTGCGCCGCACGCGCTCCGCCTTGCGCACCGCGCTTCATGCCGGCGCACTGAGCGGCATTTTTGGTGTTCGCGAAATCCGTCAATATGGCACGGTGGAGACTGTATGAGCGCGCTGCAAACGCAACCGGACGTCAGCTTTATCATCGCAGCCTATAAGGCCAGCGATACCATTGTCGCGGCCATCGATAGCGCTTTGTCGCAAGACAATGTCTCGCTTGAGGTCATCGTCGTGGATGACTGCTCCCCCGACGATACCCGAGCCGTGGTTCACGCCGTCGCTCAACGAGATCCCCGCGTCAAGCTCATTGCCCTTGACGACAATCGCGGTCCGGGTGGTGCACGAAATGCAGGTATCGATGCTGCTCAGGGACGTTGGATTGCGGTGCTCGATTCCGACGACGTCATCTATCCGGATCGCGCCGTGCAGATGATTGGGCGCGCGGAGAAGGCCAATGCGGAGATCGCCGTCGACAATCTGGACGTCGTATATAGCGACGGACGTGCGCGGGAGACAATGTTCGAGCCAGCTTTTCTGGAAGCCAAAGCATATCTGACTTTGGAAGACTTCATTCGTTCCAACATCGTCTTCAAGTCGACGTTCAATTTCGGCTACATGAAGCCTATGTTCCGCCGCAGTTTTCTCAACGACAATGGTCTGCGTTTTCGGCCGGAATTGCGCATCGGCGAGGACTACCTTCTCCTCGCATCGGCGCTTGCCTCTGGCGGTTCCTGCGTTATCGAGCCAATGCCGGGCTATGTCTATCATGTGCGGCAAGGATCGATCTCCCGTGTGCTCGAAATCCACCACGTGGACGCGATGATAGAGGCGGATCAAAGCTTTCTTCGGGAATTTCCGCTTTTGCCCGCCGCAACGGATGCACAAGCCGAACGAACGAGGAGCCTCATCGAGGCGAGGCATTTCCTCATGCTGGTCGACAGCATCAAACGGCGTTCTTTGGGCGAAACGGTCAAGATCGCGCTTCGTGACCCGATCGCTTTGAAACATCTCCGTATGCCGATCTCTATTAGACTACAGAAGCTCCGAAATACTTTACTTCCTTCAGCCTTATCTTCGGCGACGCCGTCCAGAAACTGAACGCTGCGGGTCAGGCGAGGCAATGACTGCCGCGCGTCCCGCGCCCTTTTAAAAGTTACAAGGTAGGTCCATGAACCAGAAAACCTTTAGATCAAACGGCCATTTCCACGACCCCGAGAAGGATTCCGACACCTTCATCGACCTTGACCGCCTTTGGGCCGCCATTGTCCGCCGCGCCAATGTGATCGGTGCCTGCGTGGTTGCGTGCATGGTTCTGGCCGGCCTTTATCTTGTGGTCGCGACACCGGTCTATACCGCAATGACGCAAGTACTGCTGGATGAAAGCCTCTCTCGCTACGCCGAGGAAGAAGCGCCTGTCCCGGCAGCACAGGTCATCGACAACCGCATTGCCAGCGCGGTGGAAGTTCTTAAGTCGAAGGAAATGGCCCTGACCGTTGTCGACAAGGCGAAGCTTGACGAGAACGACACGATCGTCAACCCGTCCATGTCGCCCGTGGATATTGTCAAATCATCCGTCAAGACGATCGTCGATCTGGTTACACCGAGCGATCCTGCCGCCTCCGAAGATGCCATCCGCAATGGCAAGCGAGAAAAGGCAGCCGCTGTCATCCAGCAGGCGCTGACCGTAGAGCGCGTCGGACGAAGCTCGGTGATCGCCATCTCTATCCGGTCCACCGACCGCCAGTTGGCGGCAACCATCGCCAAGACCTACGCCAATGCCTATCTGACGGAACAGTTGAACGCCAATTTCGACGCGTCCGAGCGTGCTTCCGTCTGGCTACAGGAACGTCTGACGGATCTGAACCAGCGCGCTCAGGCCGCTTCGCTTGCTGTCGAAAAATACAAGTCCGACAACAATATCGTCTCCTCTCGCGGGGAGTTGATCTCAGAGGGCCAGCTTGCCGATCTGAACGGTCAGTTGATCGCAGCGCAGGCCGATGCCGCGACCGCGCAGGCGCGCTACACGCAGTATAAGACAATTATCGATCAGGGACCGGAAAACGCTGTCAACAATGCGGTCGTTTCGGCGCGGGACACGGACAACACCGTCATTCAGGACTTGCGCAAGCGCTACATTACGATCTCTGACCGCGAGCGCGGCGTGGTGCAGCAGTTCGGCAAGGATCACCCGCAGGCCGTCGCACTCGAGTCCGAGAAAAAGGATGTGGCAGGCCAGATCTACCAGGAGCTTCAGCAACTGACCGGTAGCTTCAAGAATGAATACGACGTGACGCAATCGCGCGTGAAATCGCTACGCGAGAACATCGACAGAGTTGCTGGCCGCAATTCGCAGACCAACATAACGATGGTCAAGCTGCGGGAACTGGAACAGCAGGCCGCAGCATTGAAGACGCTATACGAGTCCTATCTCGGCCGCTTCGAGGAGGCATCGCAGAAACAGTCGTTCCCGATTGCAAAAGCACGCATCATCTCAGAGGCAGGACTTCCGACATCGCCTTCCAGCCCCAAGAAGACCATGACGATGGCACTGTCGATCGTACTCGGGCTGATGCTCGGTGGAGGCCTGGCAGCGGTCCTGGAATTCCGCGACCGGTATTTCCATACGGGCAACGATGTTCGTGACAACCTGCGTATGCGCTTCCTTGGCTACCTGCCCTTCATTGGCGAAAAGGGCGTCGAAAGCGGTAAATCGGAAACGGGCGCCGCTACGCCGGATGTGCCGGATGCCAATATCGAGGACAATGGGCAAGTCTCGTTCCAGAAGATGCTGCGACTTGCCGTCGACAGTCCGCGCTCCAGCTTCACCGAAACGCTGCGCAACGTGAAACTGACGGCAGATGTCGTGATCCAGGAACGTCAGTGCCGCGTCATCGGCGTCATTTCTTGCCTGCCGAATGAAGGCAAATCCGTCGTGGCGCTCAATCTCGCAGGCCTGATCGCCACCACCGGAAAGCGGACCCTTGTCGTGGACGCCGATATCCGCAACCCCGGCCTCAGCCGCATGCTGACGACGCGTCAGTCCGCCGGGCTTGTCGAAGTCGTTCTCGACGACGTTCCATGGACGAAAGCAGTCAAGGTCGACAGCCGCACCAAGATGGGCATCCTGCCGGTTTCCGTCAGCAATCAGTTCGCCCATTCGAGCGAGCTTCTGGCATCAGCCGGCATGCGTCGGTTCATGGAATCTGCCCGCGAAGCCTGCGATTATATCATCGTAGACCTTGCGCCGGTCGTACCCGTTATCGACGCGAAGGCGTTCGCCTCACAGGTGGATGGTTTCGTCTTCGTCACCGAATGGGGCAAGACGCCGATCCAGATGGTTCAGAACCTGATGAACCACGAACCGGAAATCGCCAGCAAGACTCTCGGCATCGTCCTGAACAAGACGGACATGACAGAGCTTCAGCGCTACGCCGACCCCGGTGGCTCGGAGCACTATCACGAGCAGTTCGACGCCTATTACGGTGACGCCAAGAAGCCAACGCCGGAAACGGTGTGACCAGGCAGACAATAGGCATGGATATTGGAAAGCGTGACGCGTTGATTGAGGCAGTGATAGCCTCATTCACGCGTCCAGGCCGCGGCAAAGCTCTTTAGAAATGCCCGCCCATGAGCGGGCATTTTCTTCGCATCCTCTTGCGAGCTGATCGATTATTCGCCTTTATGTCGGTACGACAGATGCCACGCAGGATAATGCTACATGACTTCCCCTATCGCTTATGTCTCTCGCGCAACCGATGAGGAGGAGGCAAAGTGGGTCGCGATGCTGTCTCAGGCGATGCCGGAAGAGACGATCGTTTCCGTGCGTCAGATGACGGACGACCAGCACAAAGCTGCGGAAATCGCCGTCGTTGCCAATCCCGATCCCGACGATATCGGCAAACTTTCTGGTCTGAAGTGGATTCACAGCCTGTGGGCAGGGGTCGAGCGGCTGGTCGCCGAACTTGGGCCCTCAACGCCGCCCATTGTGAGGCTGAAGGACCCGGAATTATCGCGTGTAATGGCGGAGGCCGTTCTTGCCTGGACCTATTATCTGCATCGCGACATGCCGGCCTATCGTCAGCAGCAGGAAAGGCGGATCTGGAAAGACCTCGACTACCGGCATCCACGGGAGGTGACCGTTGGTCTCATCGGTTTGGGTTTGCTTGGCACGGCATCCGCAAAGCGTTTGCAGGATGCCGGCTTCAATGTCATGGGCTGGAGCCGTTCGCTCAAGGTCCAAGAGGGCGTGGAAACCCTGTCCGGCGAAGCCGGTCTTGATCGACTTCTGGCAAAAAGCGATATCGCCGTGTGCCTCGTTCCCCTGACCGCACAAACCCGCGGGCTGATAAACGCTCGCCGCTTGCAGCGTATGAAAAAGGGCGCTTCCATCATCAATTTCGCAAGAGGCGCGGTCATTGTTGGCGACGATCTTCTGGAATCGCTCGACAGTGGCCATATCGCCCACGCCGTTCTCGATGTCTTCGAGAAAGAGCCACTGGATGCGAACTCTGCCTTTTGGACGCATCCCAAAATCACGGTTCTCCCACACATCTCGGCCCCGACCGATCCTCGCTCATCTGCGGCGATCGTCGCACAAAATATCCGCAACTGGCGGCTTAGCGGAAACCTGCCGGCAACGATCGACGTGCAGCGAGGCTACTAAGCCTTGAGCGTCAAGGCTTGCCCATTGCCTGCTCGATTGCAAAACGGACGTCGGTTTCAGTATAGGGCTTGCATAGCAGCACGGCACCAGCAGGAGCGTTCTTCGGCAACAGATTGTCGCCGGTGGCGAAGACCACGGCAACGTCGGGCTTGCGCTGTTTGACCAGCACGGCAAGTTCCGCGCCTCCCATATCCGGCAGGCCGAGATCGGTCACAAGAACGTCCACCTCTTCGCGGTCGAGAAGGTCCAGCGCCTGAGATGCGTAAGCGGCTTCGACCACTGCGTGACCGCTTTCCATAAGAATATCGGTCGTGTTCATGCGGATCAGATCGTCATCTTCGACAAGCAGAATACGTAAGGCGTCTGTACTGGCAACCTTCGCCGATATCTCGGGCGCGGCGGCGCTGTCGGGCGTGCGGTCGCGTCCCGCCTCTGCCCTCTGCTTCTGGTTGGCGATGACATGGCGCAAACGTCTGGCAAGCGCTTCACGGGTGTAAGGTTTCGACAGAAGCTCGACGCCCGGATCCAGCTTGCCACCATGAACAATGGAGTTTTCCGTGTAACCGGACGTAAACAGGATCGCCAGATGAGGCATGCGCTCCTTCACGCGCCGTGCCATCTCGCTGCTTTTGAGCGGCCCGGGCATGACCACATCGGTGAAGATGACATCGATCGGCACGCCGCTTTCGGCCACCGTCAATCCAGCCTGAGCATCCCGTGCGGTCAGCACGCGATAGCCGAGATCAGACAGCATTTCTACCACGGTGCCACGCACCTCATCGTCGTCCTCGACAACGAGAACGGTTTCGGATCCACCGACGACGGGACCGTTGTGAACGACGATCTCGCGATCCTCATCGGCAATGGAGCGCGGCAGATAGATGCGAACCGTCGTTCCCTGCCCGATCTCCGAATAGATCTTCACATGGCCGCCGGACTGCTTGACGAAACCATAGACCATCGACAAGCCAAGACCCGTCCCCTTGCCTTCAGGCTTGGTGGAAAAGAATGGTTCGAAGACGCGGTCTAGGATTTCCGGTCGCATGCCGCTGCCGGTGTCGGTCACCGCAAGCATGACATATTGTCCAGGTTCGACCTCCGCATGACTGCGGGCATAGTCCATGTCCAACGAGGCATTGCCCACTTCGATCGTCAGCTTGCCAGCGCCTTCCATTGCATCGCGCGCGTTGATCGCAAGGTTCAGAAGGGCGTTCTCAACCTGAGTCGGGTCGGCAAACGTATTCCACAGGCCACCCGCCGTGATGACCTCGACTTCGACCGCTTCGCCGAGCGAGCGTCTGAGAAGATCGTCCATGCCGGCGACGAAACGGCCGACATTGATCACCCTCGGTTCCAGCGCCTGACGACGTCCGAAAGCCAGGAGTTGGCTTGCCAGTTTCGCGCCACGGCTGACCCCGGCCAGCGCATTGCCGACCCGGCGCTCCGCCCGTTCGTTACCCGCGACATCCTTGGAGAGGAGCTGAAGATTTCCGGCAATGACCTGGAGCAGGTTGTTGAAGTCATGCGCAACGCCGCCGGTCAACTGGCCGATGGCCTCCATTTTCTGCGCTTGCTGAAGCGCAAGCTCCGTCTGGCGGCGCTCGGCTATTTCCTTTTCGACGCGCGTCTCGAGGCCTTCGTTCAACTGACGAAGCTGCTCTTCGGCCCTGATCCTGTGACGGATTTCACGCTCGAGATTAGCGGCATGTTCCTTTAGAGCCATCTCCGCGCTGCGCTGTTCGGTGATGTCGGTATGGACGCCGACCCACTCAATGATATCGCCTGTTTCTCCGATGATCGGCACGCCACGAATGGCGAACGTGCGATACATGCCGTCACACCTACGGACACGATGTTCCCATACATAGGTGGCCTTGGCTGCAACCGCGCGATTCCAGCTGTTTATGGAACCTTCGCGATCAGCCGGGTGCACCGCCTCGGCCCAACCGAAACCCTGATATTCCTCGAAAGACTGGCCGGTCAGTTGCGACCATGCTGGCTGTTCACCCTTCATCCGTCCTTCGGGACTGTTGGTCCACAATACGCCATGAACTGCATTAACCGCGGCCTTGAAACGGCTGTTGCTGACGATAATTTCGCGCTCTGCCTGCTTGCGGTTTTCGATATCTATGATGAGGATGTAGCAGCCGTCGACTTCACCTCTGTGATCGCGTCTAGGAACATAACGAATTTCAGCCGCATGCCGTACTCCATCAGCACGTTTGATGGTGGTATCGGACACAACCTCCTCACCAGCCATCGCCTTTTCTATGAAGGGCTTGCGCTCGCGAAAGAATTCCTCGCCGACAACATCGATAACCTGCTTGCCAAGAACATCTTCAGGCTTTCGCCCGAACCACTCAAAATAGCCCTGATTGGCAAAGCGGTAGGTGTAGTTGAGGTCGATGAAGCCGACGAGAATGGGCAAAGCGGCGGTTAAACGGCTGAGTTCCTCGCGGCTTGCCGCCAGCGCCTGAACTGTCTTAACCTTTTCGGTGTTTTCAAGAACCGTACATAACAGACCTTCGACAACACCCGCATCATTATAGATCGGAGTATAGAAGAGATCGAATACCACTTCTTCCGCAGCGCCGTTTCGGTGAAGCACCATTCTCTGATCGCGGAAGGACTGGATTTCTCCACGAAAACCCGCTTCCAGAACTTTCCGGTTCCAGTCCCAGATTTCCGGCCACACCTGTGCAGCGGTACCACCAAGCGCTTGCGGATGTTTGTTTCCGGCAATTTCGAAGTAGCCGTCATTGTAGATCATCACATGATCGGGCCCCCACATCAAAACCTGTGGGATGGGGGAGTTAACGACTGAATTCACCTTCAACCGCAATATGGAAGACCAGTTGGAAATCGGCCCCAACGAAGTTCTGGACCAGTCGAACGCCCGTACCAGCGCACCGGCTTCTCCACCGCCAACGGGCCAATTGGCCGAAGCGTCCATATCACTCATGCAAATTCACCAACAAGAACGTAGGCTTGCAACAGCCAAGCCTTGAACACAGGAAGTGGAAAGCGCTTTCGCTCGCCCTTTCGAATGCACTTATGAAGCTTTTTTTTCAACACTATGCAAGAGGCATGGAAACGCTGTTAGATACAGCCATGTGCCAACCACTTCGAAAGACCGTCTGAGGCCGCTTTTCCCGTGGCAAAACAAGCCGTTAGGAGGTATCCTCCTGTCGGCGCCTCCCAGTCGAGCATCTCCCCCGCGACGAAGACGCCCGGGCGTGCTCTGAGCATGTAATCGTCATCAATGCCCTCCCAGCGAATCCCTCCCGCGCTGGAGATTGCTTCTGCGATCGGACGAGGCGCATCTAGACTGAGTGGAAGCGCCTTGATCAGCCGTGCGATCTGACTGGCAGACATGCCCGCGAGGGAGCCGCATTCGCGCAAAAGCGCCACCTTTACCGGCGGAAGACCAACACTCTTGCGCAATCTGTTCGAAAGACTGTCCTTGCTGGAGCCGCGCGCCAAATCCCGCTCGATGCGCTCCTCGGAACGACTCGGCGCCAGATCAATTGTCAAGACGGCTTGGCCTGTCGCCGAGAGGCTATCCCTTAGCGCGGCGGAATGGGCGTAGATCAGACTACCCTCCACGCCATGCCGGGTGACGACAAACTCGCCTTCGAACCGCCCGGCAGACGAGGTCGTGGTCACGGATTTTACCGGCTCGCCAGCGAAACGATCGCGAAAATGGTCGCTCCAGGCAACGTCGAAGCCGCAATTGGCCGGCTGGAAATCCGCTACATCGACTCCGGCATTTCGGAGTTCTTCCACCCACTCCCCGGTTGAGCCAAGCCGCGGCCAGCTCGCTCCACCAAGCGCAAGCAAAACAGCATCCGGTCTGATCTCAAGCGACCCAGTCGGGGTCTCGAAGAGAAAGGTGCCATCACGCAGTCCAATCCACCGGTGTCTGGTCCTGATTTCGACACCGTCACTAGCGAGACGGCCAAGCCATGCGCGTAGCAAGGGTGACGCTTTCATTGCCCGCGGAAAGACCCGGCCGGATGTGCCGACAAAGGTTTCTTGTCCCAATGCATGCGCCCAGTCGCGCAGCATAGACGGGGTAAAGCGATCGAGAGATTCTTTCAGCCGAGGCTGCGAAGCACCGTAGCGCGTGGTGAAGAGTGCGTAGTCCTCGCCGTGGGTGATATTGAGCCCGGACTTCCCGGCCATTAAAAACTTTCGCGCAACGGTCGGCATAGCTTCATAAACAGTTACGTCTACACCCGACGAGGACAACTCTTCGGCAGCCATGAGGCCCGCCGGGCCTGCGCCAATGATAGCAACCTGTTTTCTGCGCATCGCCAACCGTCATCCTTCGCGTGTTTGCTCTTATTAATCCGTTTGCCACCGTGCGTATATCCGCTATTGAGACGTCATGTTCACACTGACCCGAACGGAAAACTTCGAGCAGGACATCAGGAAAAGCCGGTTCCTCGCGATAGCTGGTCCGGTGGCCGATCAGGACGCGGCTAAACGCTTCATCGCTCAGCACTCTAACTCCGCCGCCAATCATAACTGCTGGGCCTGGAAGATCGGACAAAACTACCGCTTCAACGATGACGGCGAACCTTCCGGCACAGCGGGCAAACCCATTCTTCAGGCCATTGATGGACATGCCCTCGATCATGTCGCGGTGGTCGTGACGCGCTGGTTCGGGGGCATTCTCCTTGGCAGCGGTGGTCTCATGCGCGCCTATGGCGGAACGGCGGCATCCTGCCTCAAAAGCGCGGAAAAGACTGCCATCATTCCAGCCTATCAGGCGCGACTGAGCTGCGTTTTTTCCGATCTCGCACTGGTCAAGGCACGCCTTCTTTCCATCGATCACCTTGTGATCGAGAGTGAAACATTCACCGACTCGGGCGCGGATCTGAAGTTGTCCGTGCCGGTCAGCGAGGCGGAGCGCATTGCGCAAACGATCCAGGACGTGACCAGCGGACGTGCCAATCTTCCCCCGCCGGAGTAGCAGGTCTGTGCTGCGCTGGCATGCTCCCCAAAACATGCTATGAGGCGTGCATGTCCGTCGATTTGCACAACCCGATCTATAATCCGCCGCGCGTACCCTTCATCTCGATTGTCCATCAGGATGAAGGCTTTCTCGTGCTGGACAAGCCAAGCGGCCTCCTGTCGGTACCGGGACGTGACCCGGCTCTTGCAGACAGTCTCGCAACCCGAGTGCAAAAGCAGTTTCCATCAGCGCAGATGATCAACCGCCTGGATAAGGACACTTCAGGTATAGTCTTGGTGTCTCTCAATAAAAAGGTGCATGCGGCGATTGCCAGCCAGTTCGAAAGCCGCACGACACGAAAGATCTACAAGGCTATCGTTTGGGGAGACGTTAAGGGCGAGGATGGTGAGATCGATCTCCCGCTTGCCTTGGACCAGGACAACAAGCCACGCCATCGGGTGGATTACGCGGACGGTCGCCCGGCGCAAACGCAATGGCATGTTTTGGAGCGTCTTCCTCTGCCTTCAACGCGGCTCGAGCTGCGGCCTCTGACGGGAAGAACTCACCAGTTGCGCGTCCACATGAAAGCAATCGGTCATCCAATTCTCGGAGATGAATTCTACGCGGAAAGTGAGGCACTTGCGGCATCGGGCCGTCTTCTGTTGCATGCGGAAGAGCTCGGCTTCACCCATCCCGATGGGGGCGATGTCACCTTTCGTGTTCTAGCCCCCTTTTGAGATGCATGATGGCACCGAAACAAACCAAAGAAGAATTTGTCGTTGATTTTGTCGGTGGAGCAGTCGGTCATCGGCTGCGCTCCGGTGAAGGACGCGGGCAGGCCTTGCCGAAGGCAGCTGGCTTCACCAAAGGCCGTACACCGCGTGTCGTGGACGCGACGGCGGGACTGGGCCGGGATGCGTTTCTGCTCGCCTCACTCGGTGCTGACGTAACGTTGATTGAAAGATCGCCGGAGATGCATGCGCATCTGGCAGACGGGATTGCTAGGGCGAAGGCGGAAGGCGGAATCTACGAAGAGATCGCATCACGCATGACCCTTCTTCTTGGCGATTCCAGAGACTTGATAAAGGTTCTATCCCCCGAGGTGGTTGTCGTCGATCCGATGCATCCACCGCGCCATAACAGTGCGCTGGTGAAGAAGGAGATGAGGGTATTACGCGCTGTGGTGGGTGCAGACCCGGACCAGTTTGAGCTGATGATGACAGCCCTGGAATGCGCATCGAAAAGGGTTGTACTGAAGTGGCCGCTGAGGGCGGCGCCGATGGAGGGACTGCCAAAGCCCTCTCACCAGATTTGCGGAAAAAACACCCGCTACGACGTCTTCATGATGTTCCGAAATTTGCCTGCAGAAGACTAGCGAAAAACCGGTTTGCGATGGGCGTTCATCAATAGCTCATGACGCGAAGCAAAATCCCCGAAAAGCTTGCGAAGACGTTTCTCCTCAGCTTCGTCAAGCCTATAGCGCCGGCAAAATTCCACGACGCTCAAAATCGGCTTGACCTCTGTAGTGTCGAGCGTGTCCTTATCCAATATTTGCATGATGCCCTCCTGTCTGACGTGGATAAACGCCGCGTCAAAGGGAATGTTCCTCACTAAAATGCGTGGAGGATATTTTGCATGCGCGAACACGCGTCGATCAAGTTTTCTTGACGCTTGTTGTTGCAACTAAAAAACGCTCGAATTGTTCCCGGTCCGCTCGATAAAAACTGGAAGGGAGTGCCATGTTGCGCCTACGAAAGATGCTGTCCACCACTATTCTATCCGCCTTGCTGACTGTGCCGGGCTACGCCATCGCACAATCATCCGGCCCGGCTGAAACCAACCCGCCGCACGGCAAAGATCAGCGTCCTGCTTTCGAAGGGCAGACCCGGGCGCCACAGCCGGAGAAAATGCCGTCTCTGCAAAAGACCGTCATCGCCGACGACCTGCCCCATCTGTGGTCGATGACCCTACTTCCCGACGGGCGTATCCTTGTAGCGGCCAAGGAAGGCGCCATGCATATCCTTTCCGGCGGCAAAGTCGGTCCTGCGATCGAAGGCGTGCCGGAAGTCGCTTCGTCCGGCCAGGGCGGTCTTCTCGACATTGCACTCGCTCCTGACTTCGCTACATCTGGAATGATCTATTTTTCGTTCTCCGAGCCGCGCGATGGCGGAAACGGCACCTCGGTAGCCTCTGCAAAGCTCGTTGAGAAAGACGGCTCGGCAACATTGGAGAACACCACCGTCATCTTTCGTCAAATGCCGACCTATGACGGAGACAAGCATTTCGGCTCGCGGCTGGTCTTTGGCAAGAATGGGGAACTCTATGTGACGGTGGGCGAACGCTCCGACAAGGAACCACGTGTGCAGGCGCAGGATCTGTCCAGCGGCTTGGGAAAAGTTTTCCGGATCGACACCAGCGGCAAGGCGCTCAAGGACAACCCTTTTGCCGGACGTGAAAACGCGTTGCCTGAAATCTGGAGTTATGGTCACCGCAACATCCAGTCTGCCGCCCTCGACGGTGAGGGACGCCTCTGGACAGTAGAACACGGGCCGAAGGGCGGCGATGAGCTCAACCGTCCCCAAGCGGGTCTGAATTACGGCTGGCCGGTCATTACTTACGGCATCGAATATAGCGGCGACAGGGTTGGTGAAGGCTCGACCGCCAAGGAGGGCATGGAGCAGCCAGTCTATTATTGGGATCCCGTCGTCGGTCCTTCGGGCATGGTTTACTATGATGGCGATGCAATTGCGGAGTGGAAGGGCTCCTTCCTCATCGGCGGCTTGGTTACCAAGGGTCTGGTGGTGCTGAAAATGGACGGCGACAAGGTTAAGTCGGAAGGGCGTCTGCCGCTGGACGCACGCATCCGTGACGTCGAGCTGGGAAAAGA
Source organism: Rhizobium sp. 22-785-1 (assembly GCF_053521965.1). NCBI lineage: Bacteria > Pseudomonadati > Pseudomonadota > Alphaproteobacteria > Hyphomicrobiales > Rhizobiaceae > Rhizobium > Rhizobium sp. 22-785-1. The sequence goes on from NZ_JBNWDI010000003.1 coordinate 426,000, forward strand.
CGGCTCGGTCTACGCGGTGACCGAAGAGCGGGGCGGCGGAAAATCGCAGATCATTCGCCTAGCTCCGGAAGCCTGATCAAATTCGCAGGAGCGGGCGCGTCCCGCTCCTTTTTTGCGGGAACGGACGCTCTTCACGACAGTTATTTGAGGAAACTCGAAGGCAGCGTGAGCACCATGAACCAACATCCCGTCCGACTCCTGAAGAAAATCGGCCTCACCTATGTCAGCGATCAGGAACCGGGCATTACCCGGGAGCGGCGCGGCAAAGGCTTTTCATACCGGCTTCCGGATGGCACGCTGCTCTCCGACAAGATAGAAATTACCCGCATCCGGTCACTGGCCATCCCGCCGGCCTATCAGCGCGTCTGGATTTGCATGGAGCCGTCCGGGCATCTTCAGGCAACCGGCTTTGATGCGAGAGCGCGCAAGCAGTATCGTTATCATGCCGACTGGCATGCCTTCCGCGGTGAAACGAAATTTTTCCAGCTGAAAGCGTTTGGTGAAGCCCTCCCGGCGATTCGCCGCAGGGCGATTTCCGACATAGAAAAGGACGTGAACGGCCAGAGCCGGACACTTGCCGCATTGGTGCTCCTTCTGGATGCAGCCTATCTTCGCGTGGGCAACAAGACCTATCTGGAGAGCAACGGAACCTACGGGGCGACCACTCTTCTGAAGCGCCACGTATCACTCGGAGAAACTATCGAATTGCGGTTCGTTGCAAAGGGTGGCCAGAAGGTCCGCCGCAGCCTCCGGCATCCCCGCCTGCAGAAAATCCTTGAAGAAATCGCCGACTTGCCCGGCAAGCAGCTCTTCGTCTGGCAGGATGAAAATCACGTCGTCCATCCAATCGATTCCAGCGCGTTGAACGCTTACCTTTCGGAAACATCAGGCGAAGGCATATCGGCCAAGACCTTTCGCACATGGGGCGGTACGCTGGCAGGGTTCTGCCATGCCGCCGAGCGGCTGGCGAGCGGAAGTACACCGACGATCAAAAGCATCTGCGAGGCAGCCGCTGAAGAACTGTCCAACACGCCGACCATCTGCCGCAAAAGTTATGTGCATCCCTCCGTCCTCTCCCTGGCAACGGAGCCCAAAGCCATCAAGCGGCTGGAGACCGTTCTCGAAGCCCCTGCGAAAGCGATATCCGGGCTGAGGGCCGACGAAAGGCGCCTGATTGCCTATCTCCCCTGATAACCGGGTGCGCTGATCGATCTCTTCCGTTCAGCTTGGTGTCAGCAACGCCCTCCAGAAGGCGCTGATGAGCCGGCAAAGCAAAACAACTGTGCGCCTCCGGCTACACCCATTGCCACTGGAGAGCATAAGTTTTGGCACCTTTGACAGATGACCTTCATCGCAGCACTATCCGGCGTCCCGAGATCGGCAGCGTCACGCTCAGTGTTATCACTGCGCTCTATCTGCTTTTCTTCATGAACCAGACCTTCTGGTCGAAGGTGAACACGCATCTGTCGGCCTATCCAGTTGCCATATACGCGCTCTACATTGCGATGACGGCGTTTTTCATCGCAGTTCTGGTGACATTCTCGGCGAAGTACATCATGAAGCCGATCTTCATGGTGTTGATCGTCATTTCGGCATTGTGCTCCTGGTTCATGGATCGCTTCGGAGCGGTTATCGACCGCGACATGGTGCGTAATGCATTCGAAACGACCACCGGCGAAGCGAACAATCTGATCACATCTGCATTTGTCGTGCACATGATCATTTATGCGCTCGTTCCAATCGTGCTTCTCGCGTTCGTCCGCATCCGCCATCGCCCAATTCTTGGGAAGCTTTTCTGGAATACGGTCAGCGTGATCGCTTGCCTGGTCATCATCGCCGGGATGGGTGCGCTAAACTCCAAAACCTTCACCACTGCAATTCGTCAGCACCGGGACATCGTCAAAAGCCTGAACCCAATCACGCCGATCTTCTCGACCGCGCATTATCTCCAGGCCGCGAATAAGGAAGCGCAACTGACGGTCACGCAGACCGGCCTGGATGCGAAAGTGAAGGCCCCGGTCGTGGCTATCAACAAGCCGCGCATCACGGTGGTCGTTGCGGGCGAGACCGCCCGTGCGGCGAATTTTTCCCTGAACGGCTACGGACGGGAAACCAATCCGGAACTGAAGAAAAGAGATATTATCTATTTCCCGAGCACGGTCAGCTGCGGAACCTCCACTGCAATCTCCATTCCCTGCATGTTCTCGAAATTCACCCGTTCGGAGTACACACATAGTAAAGCCCTTTCGAACGAGAATGTCATGGACGTTCTGGTCCATGCCGGCATCGATGCGCAGTGGCTCGACAATGACACCGGAAGCAAGGGCGTTGCCGACAGAATTCCCTATTTCGACCTGAGCGCGACGCGCGATCCCACCTTCTGCAAGACAGGTGAATGCAGCGACGACATCTTTCTCGACAGGCTGGACAGCTGGCTCGACCGCGTTACGAAAGACAGCGTCATCGTCATTCATCAACTTGGCAGCCACGGTCCGTCCTACTATCTTCGCTATGGCGACAATTTCAGGACATTCACGCCGGATTGCCGCACCTCCGAACTCGGCAATTGCAAGGACGAAGAGATCGTCAACTCATATGACAACACGATCCTTTACACGGACCATTTCCTCTCGGCCATCATTGACAAGCTGAAGGCACGCTCCAACAAGCTGGCGACGGGGATGCTCTACGCTTCCGACCATGGTGAGTCTCTTGGGGAAAACGGCCTCTATCTCCATGGCGCACCTTACATGCTTGCACCGGCAGAACAGACGCACGTGCCATTCCTTGTCTGGATGGATGATGATTTTGCACGCTCCATGGGTGTCGACCGCGCCTGCCTTGCCGACGAGGCAAAGGCTGGTGGCAAGTCCCACGACAATTTCTTCCATAGTATCCTCGGCATGATGAACGTTTCGACTTCAGTCTATGACTCATCGCTCGATGTGTTCCGCCCGTGCCAGTCGAAGCCCTCGACCTGACAGACAATCGCCTTGACGACGAACTGCCCGGAGCGATACGCATGGGCAGTTCAGGAGTGAGGGTCGAGTTGCGGGTTCTATTGGTTGAAGACGATCACGTTTTGGGAGAGGCGCTGAGGGACCATGTTGCCGCGGCAAATCACGCGGTGGATTGGTTTCAGACATTGAGCGAAGCGACAGCCGCAACTCAGACTGTGAGCTACGGCTTGATACTGCTCGATCTGCGTCTACCCGACGGAGAAGGACTGGCACTGCTTCGAACGCTTCGCAAAGCAAACAACCCTGTTCCCGTTATCATCCTGACTGCCCATGACCAGGTCTCGGATCGGATCGAAGGCCTGAACGCAGGTGCCGACGATTATCTCGTCAAGCCCTTCAATCTGGGCGAGTTGACAGCACGGATGCTCGCCGTGTCGCGACGTTATGAAGGCCGTTCGACGCCGATCGTCAGGCTACCGGGAATTGAGATCGATCAGGCAGCGAAGAGTATTACGGTCAATGACCGGTCGCTGTCGCTGAGTGCGCGCGAGTGGGCGGTGCTTGAGAAACTTGTCGAAAGGCCGGGCGCACTCGTCTCGAAAGCGCAATTACAGGAAACGCTCTACGAATTCGGCGCCGAGATAGAGAGCAATACCGTCGAGGTCTATGTCAGCCGCCTGCGCAAGAAGATAGGATCCGATCGCGTGGAAACCGTAAGAGGGCTTGGTTATACGATACGCTGATCTCATCCCCCCGAAGAACAGCATGACGCGTCGGATGGTTCTTGCTCTCGTGAGCGTGCTGGCGCTTTCCTGGATGGTCGCTTGCGCCATGGGCGTGATGGTGATGCAGGACGAATTTGCAGAGATATTCGACAGCGGCGTCCAGGAAACGGCCGACAGGCTGTTGCCGCTTGTCGCTGAGGATCTTCGCGAGCGCAGTCCGGAGGCGCAGCGCCGCCTAGGCCAACCCAGCACCGGCACGGAATATCTGACTTATCAGGTACGCGACCGCGACGGCGCGGTCCTGCTGCACTCCCACGACAGTGCCAGAGAGGGCTTCGACGTGCCGCTCACACCGGGTTTCGCCGACACCGATACCCAGCGGATCTACACTGTCGTCACACCGGAAGGTGATCTTTACCTTCAGGTGGCAGATGCCTTTGCCAATCGGCGTGAAGCCATAGAGGAGGCTTCAACGGCACTTATACTGCCTGTTCTGGTCCTCATCCCTGCAAGCATCATCGCGGTTATCCTGGTCATTCGCCGTACCCTTGCGCCAATCCAGATATTGAGGGACGATATTGGCCGTAAGGATGGCGGCAATCTCGCGCCCGTCGATTCAGGCACACTTCCCGCCGAACTCGATCCAATAGCGCGCTCTGTGAATCTGCTTCTGGAAAGATTGCGCTCCGCATTGGAGGCGGAGCGCTCTTTCGCCTCCAACAGCGCGCATGAATTGCGTACACCGATCGCAGGCGCATTGGCACAGGCACAGCGCCTCAAAGCCGATATTCCGGCCAACCTGGCAGGCCGCGTCGACCAAATTGAATTGTCGCTCTCGAATCTGGCGCAACTCTCCGAGAAACTGCTGCAAATGTCGCGCGCCGAAGCAGGTATCGGCATTTCGGATACGCTTGTCGATCTTCTGCCAGTCGTTGGACTGATGGTGACGGACATGGATCGTTCTGAACTTGGTAACGGCCGCATCCGCCTTCACCATGCTGCGGATGCGACGCTGAAAGCCAAAGTCGATCCCGACGCCTTTGGCATCGCTATCCGAAACCTCCTGGAAAATGCGCTGACACATGGCGCGGAGCATTCCAAGGTGGAGGTGTTTGTGGAGGATAGCACCGTACGGGTGGTCAATGATGGTCCGACCGTTGATCCTGCGTTGCTGCCACGCCTGACGACGCGTTTCATGCGGGGCCAGACCCAGGCTGCCGGCTCAGGGCTTGGCCTTGCCATCGTAAGCAATCTGGCAGAGCGGATGAACGCGACCCTGACGCTTGCCTCTCCCGCACCCGGCCGTGAAGAAGGCTTCGAGGCGCGGATCGATCTGCCAAAGCAAGGTTGAGGCCTTCGGAAACAATATCCGAAGGCCTGGTTCGCTCAATCCTCGTGGATGTGGCTGTGGTCGCGCGTATCGCGCATCTTTACATACACGATCAATGATAGCGCGATCATCAGCGTAACATACCAGAAGAACCAGCTTTCATGCCCAATCTGCTTGAATTTCAAGGCTACGAATTCCGCGGTGCCGCCAAAGATGGTGTTGGCCAGCGCATAGGGGAGCGCCACACCGAGCGCGCGAATATGGGCGGGAAACAGCTCTGCTTTAACCACCGCGTTGATCGACGTGTAGCCCGTCACGATCAATAGGCCGCCAAGCACCAGGGCAAACGCGATATAAGGGTCTGTGGTCGTCGAAAGAACGCTGAAGATGACATAGGTGAACAGCGTGCCAAGAATACCGAAACCGACCATCAGCGGCTTACGGCCGATTTTATCCGACAGGGCGCCTGCCAGCGGCTGGCAAAGCATGAAAACAAAAAGCGCGACCGTGGTGATCTCGGTCGCGGATTCCTTGCTGAAACCGGACGTATTGACGAGGAATTTCTGCAGATAGGTGGTGTAGGCATAGAAAGCGAGCGTGCCGCCAGATGTCAACGCCATCACCATCAGCGCCTCTTTTGGATAGTGCTTGAAGAGCGCCCATCCGCTGGATTTTGGTGTCTGAGCGGTGGCTGCCTTAGCGTTCTGGAAAGAGTGGGTTTCGACAAGCCCGCGCCGGATGTAGAACACCGCGATGGCAAGAATACCACCGATGAAAAAGGGAATGCGCCAGCCCCATTGGCTGAGTTGCTCTGGCGTCAAAAGGCGCTGTAACACCAGAAGCACGGCAAGCGCGACAAGCTGACCGGAAATAAGCGTTACATACTGAAAACTGGAAAAGAAGCCACGGCGGTTCTTTCCCGCCATTTCGCTGAGATAGGTTGCGCTTGCGCCATATTCGCCACCAACGCTGATCCCTTGGATCAGGCGCGCGAGAACGAGAATGGCGGGCGCTGCAATGCCGATCGTCTCGTGCCCGGGCGTCACGGCAATCATTAGAGATCCCAGACACATGAGCGTTACAGACAGCGTCAGCCCCGCCTTGCGGCCCTTGCGGTCTGCGTAGGTTCCCATCAGCCATGCACCGATCGGACGCATCAGAAAGCCCACGGCAAATACCGCGGCTGCACTCAACAGCTCTGCTGTCTGGTTGCCAGATGGAAAGAAGATCGGCGCGAAATAAAGGGTAAATGCGGAATAGACATACCAATCATACCATTCGACGAGGTTGCCCGCCGATCCGCCGATGATCGACTTCAATCTCGTTTTTTGATCAGGAGGAGTTCCAGCGGTTGTTTGATCTGGAAGGTTGCTCATGGTGGTCTCCGTTTATTTCAAGCCGGAAAAACAATATTTGGGCCGTGGGGTGCTGGTGTCAGCAACTGGCGTCTGAGGGCTATACACCCCCGCAACAAGAGCGGACAAGATAATTCGGACTACTTATTGTTTGCACGTATAGGTGCTTTGTGGCGTCTCGCCGTGAGACTTTCATCCGACCGGTATGACCTCGACGCAGGTGCCAAGCTAGGCAGTTCGATCCATACTTGTGAACATCGTTTGAAACATAACCTGCAGGATTGCTTTCACTGCGGCGTCTGCCCTATTAAATCCCAATGACCTATGCGTTTTCGCTTCTCAAGCCATCCAAGCTTCTGTTGCCGCTCACGCGGGCAGCCGAAGCGCTGGCGCGCTTCGATGAACGGGTGAGCCGTTCGCCAATCCGCGACGGGTTCCTGCAGCGGCAGAATTTTCAGGACGCGGTCTCTTCCCTCTGGATCGATGGCGAATTGGTGCATGTCGAGGATCTTGTCCTTCACGATGCGCGGATGGATATCCGAGCTCCTACAAACGAAATCGTCAACGCACACCGTATCCTTCGCGCAAGACGATTGATGGAAAGCCATGCGCCGCAGTGGCCGTTCGGCGACGAGGGCATCAATCTGTTGCGTGGCAAAAGTTCACAACCGCAGCCGCTATTGCCAAATGTCGATACTGATAACGACGAGACTGAACAGCCCGACCGCGAAGACAAGAACAATACGGATGACGCTCTTGCCGAGGAGCTCGCCGAAATGGATGCCCTGCTTTTACGCAGCAGCGCTATGGTCAGCGATGCCCTCAGCTACCGTTCACCCGCGTTGCGATCCTCAGAAATACCCGAGGACAGGGGGGCCGTAGAGGAAAGCGAAGACGACCGGCTTCAGCAATGGCGAAAGCTTGTGGATCAATGCGTTGATTATCCCGGACCGCTCCGTGCGGCGATCCTGCTTGATGCCTGGCGCAGCCTTGAGGTTCTGGATCGCAGCCCCTGGCTTGGCCGTCAGTTGGCAGCGGCCTCCCTTCGCGCGGGGGGATTGGCAACGCTTCCGGCGCTTAACACCGGACTCCGCACCATTCAACGAGAGCGACGCCATTCACCGCGTCAGGAGGAGCGTCTGATCGCAATCCTCGACGGGATGCATGAGGCTTCGCAACTGGGAATGAGGGAACATGACCGCCTGCTAAACGGCAAGAGCCGCATGGAGAGGCGACTTGCGGGAAGGCGTTCGAATTCGAGGCTTCCCGACCTGATCGAACTCGTTCTCGCAAATCCTGTCGTGTCCACCGCGATGATCGTCAAGGCGCTCGGTACCACGCCGCAGGGTGCAGTCGTTCTTGCCAATCAACTGGAATTGCGAGAGATGACGGGGCGCGGACGGTTCAGGGCGTGGGGGATTTTGTAGCCCCACGCCCCTCCTTTAGGCAGGTTTGATCAGCTTGCCATCGCGTAGCGTGGGTGCGAATGCGCCGCGCCGATCCTGCTTTCACTACCGACACGGAAGCGTCCAACCATGCTGGCCAGGTTTTCTGTTTCCTGCGACAAGCTCTGAGCCGCCGCTGTGGTTTCTTCAACCATCGCCGCGTTTTGCTGTGTCACCTTGTCCATCTGATCGGCCGCAGACGAAACCTCGCGAAGGCTGACAGCCTGTTCGCGAGCGCCGGAGGCGATCTGGTTGACGGTCTGGCTCATGCCGACAACCTGCTCGACGATCTTGCCGAGAGACGCACCGGTTTCCTCAACCAGTTGAACCCCGACCTCCACCTGGCTGGACGACATGGAGATCAAACTCTTGATCTCCTTTGCGGCCTGCGCAGAACGCTGAGCCAGTTCCCGCACTTCCTGGGCAACGACAGCAAAGCCCTTACCTGCCTCGCCAGCGCGGGCAGCTTCCACACCGGCATTCAATGCCAAGAGGTTCGTCTGGAAGGCGATTTCATCGATCACACTGATGATATTGCCAATCTTGCTGGACGATCCTTGAATTTCAGTCATTGCGGCGACGGCACGGGCAACGACATCACCACCCTTTTCAGCATCGCCCCTGGCGCTTGCGACCTTTCTTTGCGCATCGGATGCACCTTCAGCTGTGTCGTTGACGCCGCGGGTGACTTCGCTCAGAGCTGCAACGGTTTCTTCCAGAGACGCAGCCTGCTGCTCGGTGCGGCGCGCAAGATCGTTCGAGGCCGTGGAAATTTCGGTAAGGCCGGAGCGGATGGTATAAACCGCCTGCACGACATTGCTGATAGTTTCTTCCAGTGCGGTAACGGACACATTGAAGTTCTGCCGGATAGACTCGAATTCCGGCGCGACTTTTTCGTTCATCCGCACGGTCAGATCGCCAGCCGCCAGAGCGTTGAAGCGGCTCTGAACAACTTCCACGAAGTGACGGAGGTCTTCTGCTTTGGCGTTGTCCACGTCACTCTGACGCTTGCGGTCCGATTCGACTTGACGTTGCAGCTGCTCCTGCTCGGCCTGGACGTCCTCGCCGCGAGCCAGCGCGAAGCGGAATTTCTCAAGAGCGGCTGCCAGATTGCCGAGTTCATCCTTCTTTCCGGTCTGGGCTACCTGGTCCTTGTAGTTGCCATTCGCCATCTTGCCGACCGACCCCAAAACGGAGGTCAGAGGCTTCTTGATCAGGATCTGGGTCGCGACGAGAATAACGCCGAGCGTCACTACGAGAATGATCAGGCTACCGATCAGCATGTTGTAGATCTGCTGCCAGACAGGCGCGGAGAAAACCGCTGGCGGCACGTCCAGTACCGTCGCCCAGGTGGTGTTCATGCCAGGCGCAGTGAACGGATAGATCAGGCGGACAGAACCATCGGGAAGGCCGTGGATCACACGTACCTTTCCGTCTCCCAAGGCCTGCTTGACCTGATCGGCGCCGACATCGGCGTAGTCCTTCATCAGATTGTCGGCGTTGGTGTGCGACAGCCACTTGCCGTTGCTCGCCAGCAACATGACGCTGCCACCCTCGAAAGGCTTGATCTGCGACAGGCTGGCGGTCAGATCGTCGAGCTTTATATCGACACCCGCCATACCCACGAGCGTGCCACCCACCTTCACCGGCACCGAGACCGATGTGACGAGCTTCTGCATGTTGGTGAGATAGGGAGAGGTGATGAGTGGCTTGCCGGTCTTCAGCACGCCGCCATAATACTCATCCTCCGGCTTGATCGACCATGTCGAGAACTCAACCTTGCCGCTATCACTCTTGGTCCAGTAGGGCGTGAAGATGCCCTCCTTGTTCAGCCCCTCGGTGCCCACGGTCGGCTTCGGGCTTTTGCCATCAACCAGTTCACACATCCATGCGCCAAAAACGTTTGGATATTGCGGCGCTACGGTCTCGATCATCGAAACGATGTCGGCGCGGCTGCGCGAACCTTTCTCAATGAAGCCACCGATGGTGGCAGCAAGCGTTGCGCCTGCCGATGTTGCGACGGATACATCTGCAGCGATACGCTGGCTGACCGCACCTGCCTTCTCCGTTGCAAGTGCCATGACGTCACGCTCTGTCGCTGACTTCACGTTCAGAACATTGACGGCGGTGTAAGCAATCATGATGCCGGCGATAGCTGTTCCGGTGGCTAGGATAAGCTTTCCGGAAACCGAATTGAGAATCTTCTTCATGCGACGAGCCCTCTAACTTCAGGGCGACGTTAGTGTAAACTTTTAAACAATCTGCAAACAAATCGCTGAAAGAAGAGCATTGTCTAATTGATAGTCCTTGAAATGGATTGATTGCTTTATCTGTCAGAAAAACCCACGGCTCTGCTTGATCGACAGATCACGAGAGCTGGCAGATCAGTCTTCCCTCACGGCCCGGAAATAAAAAGAGGTGACTGACGTCCAGCCACCTCTTCCTTGCTTGTTCTAATCCTACCTCTCAGAAACGAGTGACTGATGCACGCGCGTCGTTCTTGACGCTACACCATCGGCTTTCCCGCACGGAGGTCACAGACCATTCAAGCTGGGTAGCGCGATGCGTACCATTTCTGGAACAGAGCATATTGGCTTTCCAGATGACGGCGCTGAGACGCGCTGAGTTCGTCCGTTTCGTTGAAGTGCAGCGTGTATTCGGTATCGCCGTTCAGGACCATCAGATACTTGTAGTGCAGAACGAGATCCGGACCCTCATCATAGGTCGACAGCACCGTCAGTGCCTCTTCCAACTCGCGGGCCTCAGCGCGTGCGGTCGCATCGCCCTTGGCTGCCTTTTCGCACAATGCGACCAGATGCAGCACTTCCTTCGGCAGGGCATTACCGATACCGGTGATGGCGCCGCCGGCACCACAGTTGACGAAGCCATGATAGACGCCCGTATCTACGCCGACCATGAGAGTCAGGTCGTCGTCACCGGCGGTGATGTTTTCAGCAGCGTAAGTCATATCCTGCTTGCCGCCGAACTCCTTGAAGCCGATGAGGTTCGAATAGCGCGAGCGCAGATCGAAGAAGAGATCGGCGCGGGTGGCGAAACCGTAATAAGGGCTGTTGTAGATGACCGCCGGCAGACCATTTGCTGCTTCCAGAATGGCGGAGAAATGTGCCTTCTGCGCGGAAACCGACGACCCGCGAGACAGAACACGCGGAATGACCATGAGGCCCTTGGCCCCGACCTTTGCAGCGTGCGCAGCATGGCTGACGGCGGACTTGGTGTTGATTGCGCCGGTTCCGACGATGACTGGAACACCCGCTTCGGCAAGACGCTTAACGCCTTCCTGGCGCTGCTCGTCTGTCAGCAACGGCCAATCGCCCATGGAACCGCAATAGACGACTGCCGACATACCGGCGGCGATCAGTTCCTTGCCCTTCTTCACGAGGAGATCGAAGTCAGGGGTTCTGTCCGCCTTGCAAGGCGTCATGAGGGCGGGAATGCATCCGGTAAAGATCGTGCTGGCCATCGTTCCAATCCTTTCGCGGCACCACAGCCGCCTGATATGCACCCTTTTAGCATCAAAGCTCGTCTCTGTCGACAAATAAAATACAAGAAATTTGGCGGCGAAACTGTATTGACCCGTGAGTATCCTCTGGCGGACTCACAGGCTGAGATTGGCGCTCTGGCGGGTATCGGCGGTAATGTAGGAGCGGATCTGGGTGACGATCTGATCGGCATGTGCCCTTGCAAGCGCATCGGCCTTTTCGACATTGCGGTCGATGATTGCCTGGATCATGTCCTCGTGTTCGCTGACATATTGGTTGGGAAGCACATCGTTGAAGGACGAGTAATAGAGACGAAGAATACGCCTGCCTTCGTCCAGAAGCCGCGTGAAGAGTTCGACATAGTGGCGGTTGCCGCCGGCTTGCGCGATCGCGACATGAAAATCGCGGTTGGTGGAAATCATCGCCAGCGCGTCACGTTGCTCGACAGCAAGCGCGAATGCGCTCTGCAGGGCACGAATCTGCGTGATATCCGCTTCTGTATGATTGGCGGCTGCAAGCCGGGTGGTCACACGATACATCAACGTCAATGCATCGAAGAACTCCGGCAATCCTAGAAAGTCGATCTGCGACACGATGGTGGCACGGTTGGTCAGCGTCGTGATCAACCCCTCGGCGGAAAGACGAACCAGCGCCTCGCGAATGGGTGTGCGCGATAGCGAGAAGCGTTCGGACAGTTGCAGTTCGTCGATCGGACTGCCGGGCGCAAGCCGCAATTCGATGATCTCGTTGCGCAGCGTCTCATAGACGGTGGAGACGCCAAAGCCTCTTCGGTGTGTCTGTTTTTCCCGCTCGTCAGCCTTGTCCACCTCTGCCATCAGTTCATCCTTCGCTGTCAATTAGACAGGCTTAGTCCAGAATCGCCGCAGATGGGAAGGTCAAACCGTCCAATGAAAACGCCGGGACAATGCCCGGCGTCATCTCGATCTTCTCAGGCTGCGCGAAGCGCCGCGCTCAAGGGGATCTCTACATCGATTTCAAGAAGCGACATATGTTCGTCGCTGTCCATCTTCACATGGACCTTGTCGCTATCGATCTGCACATGCTTGGCGATTGCGGCGAGAATTTCCTCACGCAGTATAGCCACCAGATCCGAACCTTGATTGGTGCGCTCATGCGCCAGAAGCACCTGCAATCGTTCGCGTGCGACGGGTGCGGACTTCTCTTTGCGAAAAAGGCTGAAGATGCTCATGCAGCCCTCCCGAAAATCTTGGCGAAGATGCCGCGCTTTTCGCCGGGAACCGACAGGGGAATGTCTTCACCCGACAAACGTCGTGCCGCATCGAAATACGCCATGGCCGGTGCCGACTTGGCGTCTGCGAGCGTAACAGGGGCACCAACGTTTGAGGCGCGCAGCACGTCCATGCTCTCAGGAATAATGCCGATCAGCGGAATAGACAGAATTTCGAGAACGTCATCGACCTTGAGCATATCGCCGCGCTCTGCGCGGGCGGCATCGTAACGGGTCAGAAGAAGGTGTTTCTCCATCCGCTCGCCGCGCTCAGCCTTGATCGTCTTGGAATCGAGAAGGCCGATGATGCGGTCGGAATCGCGGACGGAAGATACTTCCGGATTGGTGACGACAACGGCAACATCCGCATGGCGCATGGCAAGCGTTGCGCCGCGCTCGATACCGGCCGGGCTGTCGCAGATAACCCAATCGAAATGCTTCTTCAGTTCGTTGATGACCCATTCGACACCTTCCGGCGTCAGATTGTCCTTGTCGCGCGTCTGGGAGGCCGGCAGCAGAAACAGCGTCTCAAGACGCTTGTCACGAATGAGGGCCTGCGTCAGCTTTGCATCGCCCTGAATGACATTGACCAGATCGTAGACCACGCGACGTTCCGCACCCATGACCAGATCGAGGTTGCGGAGACCGACGTCGAAATCCACGACGACAACCTTTTCCTTGTTCTGCGCCAGCGCTGCGCCAAGTGCTGCGGTGGACGTCGTCTTTCCGACGCCTCCCTTGCCGGAGGTAACGACAACTACCTTCCCCATCCTGATCTCCTGTTTCCTTGCCGCTTACGGCTTAATTGAGTTTGTCCGCCTTGATCGTATCGTTTTCCAGCCAGAGCTGGACGGCCTGCCCCCGAAGCTTCGGGTCGATATCCTCCGCGACCTTGTAAACACCGTCGATGGCGAGAAGCTCGGCTTCAAGCTTCTTGCAGAAGATGCGCGCTGTGGCGTTCCCCAGCGAACCGGCCATGGCGCGTCCGCGAAGCGCACCGTAGATATGGATCGAACCGCCTGCGATCACCTCTGCGCCGGAAGCAACAGAGCCTACGATCGTCACGTCGCCTTCCGGAAAGATGATCGACTGGCCGGACCGTACAGGCTCGCTGATCATGAGCGACTGAACAACGCTGCGGATTTCCGTCACCGGTGCCTTCTGCGACTGAGCCGGGGTTTCCACCTCGGCAAGCGCCACTGGCTCCACGTCAACATCGGAGGCCGGCTTTCCGCCCTTGAGCGCGGGCGGCATGCCAGTTTCAATCATTGAAGGGCGCGCGCCCTCGATGCCCATGATGGCAACGTTGCGATTGTAAAGCTCTGCCAACAGGGACTTGAGGCCTGCCTTGTCGAGCTTCAGCTCGGCCACATCCAGCACCACCGGACGTGACAGAAAGAACCCGGCAGAGCGTGCTGCCAGATCGTCAAGTCGCTCCAGCCAGACATCCAGCGGCGACTCGGGAGAAAGAACAACCGCCAGAAATGAGCGGCCCTTGATACGGATCGAACGCGAGTCTGTTAGCACTTTGGTCATCTTGGTAAAGAATTCGTTGATAGAGAGGTAGCGGTGATTTGGTTAACAAATGGTTAACGCGGCCCATCCGCACCTGCGAAAATTAACTTCGATACCCCCCTTGACCGTCTGACGGACTGAGTCGCTCGATCCCTGCCAAACTGGCCGCTTCACGACCTGCGGGAACCGGCCATAATCCAGAAGGTTATAAGCTCATCCGGGGGGAACACGATGACTGAGAACGCAACCAAACACTCATCTAGGGAAAGGGAGTTTCTGATTGGGCTTGCGCGCGGCGTCGGTGGTGCGCTTCTCTTTGCACTTCCCATGTTCATGACGATGGAGATGTGGTTTCTCGGCTTCTACATGCCGCGGGAAAAGCTGCTGCTGCTATGCCTCCTTAATATCCCGCTTCTCATGGTATTGGCAAAGCGTGTCGGCTTTGAGAAAACCTCTTCCTGGTTTGAGGCAATCCGCGATGCTGTCACAGCCTACGGGCTTGCGATCATCGTCAGCGCTGCCATTCTGGCGCTTTTCGGGATCATCAACGACCAGGTGACGACCAGCACGACGGTCGCAAAGATCGGACTCCAAGCCGTGCCTGCCAGCATCGGTGCGCTTCTCGGCCGCAGCCAACTCGGCATGCATTCCGAAGACGATGATGAGAGCGACGACGCAGAAACAGAGACGAGCTATTTTGTCGAGCTTTTCATGATGCTGGTAGGCGCTCTCTTCCTTGCGCTGAATGTCGCCCCGACTGAGGAAATGATCCTGATCGCCTACAAGATCACACCCTATCAGACGCTGATCACCGTGCTGCTGTCACTCGTATTGATGCATGGTTTTGTCTACGCCCTGCATTTCAAGGGCGGACACGGCCAGCCGGAAGACAGCGCCTGGTGGAACACCTTCATCCGCTTTACGATGCCAGGCTATGTCATAGCCCTTGGCATCAGCCTCTATTGCCTGTGGAGCTTTGAACGGCTTTCGGGAACTTCCTTGTCGCAGATCGTTGCAGCCGTCGTGATTTTAAGTTTCCCGGCTGCAATCGGCGCGGCTTCCGCCCGCCTCGTGCTATGAGAACGCCATGACCAAATCCTCCGCAGACGGCCATATCGAAACGTCTTCACCTCACTGGATCGAGTGGGTAACCGGCATCGTGTCGTCGTTGCTCGTGATAGCGGTGCTGGGCTGGATTTCATGGGACATCTATCGCTATGACGATTCTAAAGCGGATTTCGAACTTGCCGTCGTCTCGATAGAGCCTGTCAGCAGCGGCTTCAGGGTAAACTTCGACATCCACAATGTCAGCCAGTCCACGGCTGCCACAGTTCATGTGGTCGGTGCGCTGCGAAGCGCAGACGGAGCGACGGATACGGCGGATGTGACCTTCGACTATGTCGCTGCCGAATCCCATGATAACGGCACGCTGTTTCTCAAGAACGATCCGCGATCGGGCACGCTGGATTTGCGTGTTGCAGGCTTCACCGATCCTTGACGATCAAAGGCGCTGTTCGGTCTCATGGTCGAAGAGATGCAGAGATGCCGGATCGATGTTGAAGCCCACTAGGTCGCCGGCTTTCACATTGCTCCTTCCCTGAAGCGCCACCGTCATTTCCGGCTGCGTCGCCGTGGTGACGGAGGTCGCGGACCCTGTTGTTTCCACGATCCCGACCGGCAGCGTGATTGTCGAGGATCCGGGCGGTGCGAGCGTGATGTGCTCGGGCCGGATGCCGACCGTAACCCGCATACCCGGTACAATAGCTACCGGCGACATGATCGTTTGAGACTTCGACTTTCCACCGAAATTCAAAACGAGCGTTCGTCCGTCTTCCGCCGCGACAGCCGATACGAAATTCATAGCGGGGGAGCCAATGAAGCCAGCGACAAAGCGGTTCACCGGCCGGTCATAGAGCTCAAGCGGCGCTCCCTGCTGTTCGATAGCGCCGGCTCGCATGACGACGACATGGTCGGCCATGGTCATGGCTTCAATCTGGTCATGCGTCACGTAAACGGACGTTGCATCCAGACTGTTGTGCAGTTTGCGGATTTCAGCGCGCATGTGGACGCGGAGCGCTGCATCGAGGTTGGAAAGCGGCTCGTCGAAAAGAAAGGCCTTGGGATTGCGGATGATGGCGCGGCCCATTGCCACGCGCTGGCGCTGACCACCGGAAAGCTCGCGTGGATAACGTTGGAGGAGAGTAGTCAGGCCGGTGATCTCGGCGATCTCCTCCGCCTTGCGCCGCGCCTCGGCCTTGGCCACACCCTTGAGGCGAAGCGAATAGGTGAGGTTCTTTTCGACTGTCATATGCGGATAGAGCGCATAGGACTGAAACACCATGGCAATATCGCGCATGCGCGGCGGCTGGCGGGTGATATCTTCGCCTTCGATCCGGATTGTGCCGCTCGAGATAGCCTCCAATCCGGCGAGTGTGCGCAGCAAGGTCGACTTGCCACAGCCGGACGGCCCGACAAGCGCCACGAACTGGCCTCTCGGGATGGCGATATCGATGCCGCGCAGCGCGTGATAGGCGCCGTAATGTTTCTGGATGCCGGACAGTTCGATCTGCAATTTCATTTGAGCGCTCCGGATGTCAGCCCGCTGACGATGCGGCGCTGAAGCAGGACGAAGATGATGAGAATGGGCGTTACATAGATCGCCGCGAAAGTCATGATGCCGGTCCAGTCGGAGGCGTTCGGTCCGACGAAGAACTGCAAGCCGACCGTCGCTGGCTGGAAGGCGCGATCGGTGATAAGCGAGCGCGAATATACATATTCGCCGAGCGACTGAAGGAAGATAAGAATTGCGGAAACGAGAATGCCGTTTCGCGCAAGCGGCACCGAGATGCGCAAGAAAGCGCCGATGCGACTGTTCCCATCCACCATGCCCGCCTCTTCGAGTTCACGCGGCACCTGGGTGAAGGCGGCACGCACCAGGACGATATAGAGCGGCAGCTTGTTGGCAGCGGTCGCCAGGATCACGCCCGTGCGCGGCCATGACAGCAGGCCAAACTGGCTGAAGGCGACGAAGATGGGCGTCACCATCAGGGACGGCGGCAGAACTTGCAGCATCAAAACAAGGAAGAGCGCCATATCCATCCAGATTGAGCGGACACGCGCAAGGGCATAGGCGCAACCCGTACCGAAGAGCACGACAAGCGACACCGTGCCAAAGGCGATGATCAGCGAGTTCTGGATGAAGGTATCCATGCCCATGTCGTTCCAGACACGGGTTATCTTCAACTCTGGATGATGCGGCCAGAGTGTCGGCGGATTGGCGAAGGTTTCGGTATTGGTCTTCAGCGCCGTCACATACATCCAGTAGAGCGGGAAGAGGTAGATCGCGACGACGACGAGGGCGATGGCCAGCAGAAGCCAGCGTTTCCAGAGGTTACTAGACAACATGTTCGTGCCTCGTCGAGCGGACATAAGCGGTGGCAACGACGATGACCAGAAGGGTCATCACGACGGAAACGACCGACCCATGGCCAATGCGATACTCGCGGAAGGCAAGCTCCCACGACCAATATTGCAACACGTTGGAGGCATTGGATGGCCCGCCTTGGGTAAGCGCTGCGAAGAGGTCGAACTGCTGCAGGGTGAAGATGATACCGAGCGAAATGACGGCACCAAGCTGCGCCCGCATCATCGGCAGCGTGATCGTGAAGAAGCGCTGCAAGCGCGTCGCCCCATCCAGTTCCGCCGCCTCGTAGACATCGTCGGGGATCGAAGCGAGGCCGACCGACAGCAGGATCATGTTGAAGGGGACGCCGAGCCAGATATTGGCGATGATGACGGAATAGATCGAGATCGACGGATCAGAGAGCCAGAAGATCTTCTGCTGGGTGATACCAAGCGATTGCAAAAGCCAGTTCACCACGCCGAAGTCACCGGCCAGAATCCAGCCCCAGATCGCACCGACCACCAGTCCCGGCATGATCCAGCCCGCGAGGAAAAGACCACGCAGCCACGAGGCCCCGGGAAAATCAAGCCGGAAGAACAAGGCGAGCGCCAGCCCAATGCCCAGCTGGAAGATGACCGAAAGAAAGACGAACAGAAAGGTGTTTCGAACAATCGGGACGAATAGTGGATCGTCTATGATCTCGCGGTAATTATCGAGACCGACAAACGGACGATCGAAGGTGGCGATGGTGAAGAGATCGACGCTCTGGAACGAGATGACAAAATTGTAGATCAACGGAAAGGCTGAAAATGCGACAAGATAGGCGAGCGCGAACAGCACGAGCACACTGTCAAATCCGCCACCATCCCGAAAAACTCGATTGAAACGAAGCATTTCGCCTCCCGATATCTCACATGAGCATCCCCGGGTGCTATGACCTACCCTAGGGATTGACGCGCTCAAGCAGTTTGCAAACCGGCTGCGGACGAGACTTCTTCGCCCGCAGCACTTTGAGACAGACAGATGCTGCGGATTATTTGCCCAGGATCTTGTCGATCGATTTCTGTGCCGTCGCCAGGGCATCTTCCGCCTTGGCCTGACCAGTCAGCGTCGTCTGAATGGCAACCTGAATCGCCTTTGAAATCTTCGACCAGTCGGGGCTTGGCCCGCGGTTGCGCGCAAACTTCATCGACTCTTCGAACACCTTGTAGGCCTGCGGGTATTTCGGGTCTTCGGTCTTGACCGGATAGGCCGGAACGTAACCGAACTCGTTCCAGACACGCGGCATCTGCTCATACATATATTCGATGAACTTGAAGGCTTCCTCCGGATGCTTGGAGTTGGCAACGATGACGTTGTCGCCCTCTCCAAGCGCGGAGGCATGCGGCGCGCCTTCCTTTGGAACAGGCAAGATCGCGACGCGATAGTCGAATTTCGCGTCCTGACTCATGCGCGGCAGCTCCCATGGGCCGGAAATGCTCATCGCAGCGTTGCCGGCATTGAAGGTGCCAGTGGAATCCCATTGACCACGGATCAGCGTGTCCTTGGACGCAAGCCCCTCGTCGATGAACTTCTTCCACAGTGTCAGCGCTTCGACACCGCCCGGGACATTGACCTTGTTGTAATCACCGCCCGCCATCTGCAGCCATGGCAGGAACTGGAACGTGCCTTCTTCGGTCGCTGCGGCGGAGAAGGCCAGGCCATAAACACCCTTATCCGGTTGCGTCAGCTTCTTGGCGGCATCGTAAAGCTCGTTCCATGTCTGCGGTGGTTTGTCCGGATCGAGGCCTGCGGCCTTGTACATGTCAGCATTATAGTAAAGCGCGATGGTGTTTGCGCCGCGTGGGATACCGTAGACGCCGTCCTTATAGGTAACGGAAGCGAGTGGGCCAGGCAGGATCTGGTCGAGCTTGATGACCGAGCTTTTTTCGATCATCGGCTTCATGTCGAGCAGCAGCTTGCGCGATGCAAAAAGCGCTACATCCGGATTGTCGATATAGGTAACGTCTGGCGCTTCACCCGTCGCCATGGCTTTCGCAAGTTCGTTGACCATATCCGGGAACTGAACCGAGCGGACGTTGACCTTGATGTCCGGGTTCTTGGCCGAGAATTCCTCCGCCATCTTGTAGTGGTACTCTCCCGGCCGATCGACGGTCCAGAGATTGATCTGAACCGGCTCCGCCCATGCGGGCGTCGACAATGCGGCAAGTGCAACTGCACCCATAAGCTTTGCAATAGTCATGATACTCCTCCTTTGATCATGATTGCGATGCCGGCCTCCACCGGCCTTATCCTTACAGAAGCGACGGGTCGCCGCCTCCATATTCTGCGGCGAGATCGACGAAGGCCCCTCCCCGGCTATGCTTCAGATAGTTGAGCGCATGGACCTGACCGGTCATTTCCAGCTGATCGCGATAGACTGGATCATGCCAGCCTTCGATGTCGATCGAGCCTGACCAGCCGGCCAGCCGAAGCTCGGAAATGATATTGGTCCAGTTGCTGTCGCCGAAGCCTGGTGTGCGCATGAAAACGAATGGGTGCTTGCCAAAGATGCCGTGTTCCTTGATCACATCCCAACGGACGGTCGCGTCCTTGCCATGGACGTGGAAAATCTTGTGCGCCCATTTGCGGATTTGCGGCAGCGGGTCGATCAGATAGACCATCTGGTGGCAGGGCTCCCACTCAAGACCGATATTATCGTCTGGCGTCTCGTTGAACATCAGCTCCCAGGCATCCGGATTGTGAGCGATGTTCCAGTCGCCCGTCTGCCAGTTGCCGTCCATGGCGCAGTTCTCAAACGCAATCTTCACACCCTTGTCGGCAGCGCGTTTCGCCAGCTCGCTCCAGATTTGCTTGTAGCGTGGCAAGCTCTCCGGCAAAGGTTTGCCCCGGACGCGACCGGTAAAACCTGCCACGCAGGTGGCGCCAAAATGATGGGCGTTGTCGATGCAGTCCTTCCAGCCTTGCAGGGTCTGGATATCCATGTCCGTCTCCTCCAGAGGGTTGCCGAACATGCCGAGCGTCGAAATGGTGATATCGCGATCACCGATCGCCTCGACGCAACGCTTGCCGAGCTCGGCCAGATCCTGGCCATTGGTCGTCTGCCAGAAGAACGGTTCGAAGCTCTCGAAACCGAGGTCGCCGATTTCAGAGATGCGCTCGGCGGCGTCTCCCTTTGTCGCACTGACCATGGTGCCGATACGGACGGATTTTGCTGGATCGCTCATATTAGACCTCAAATTTCGATAGGAACACGCTGACCAGTGCGGGCGCTTTCAATCGCGCCCATGACCATGGCCAAGCTTTTGATATTGTCGGACGAAACGGTCTCGGGAGCCGTACCGTTTTCGATCGCCCTAAGGAACGACAGGAGCACGCTCGCATGCCCTTGCGTCTGCTCCTCGTCCACAATTTCAGAAACGTTTACGGAAGACGCTCCACGCAGAAGACCGTTGTCTGTCCCCGCCAAGGACGCGGAGAAATTGCCTTCCCCATCCCACAGGATCATACCCTCAGATCCGACCAACCGCCATGTGCTTTCCCAACTCGTACGCTCGCCTTCGGCACACCAGGAGCCGCGATAGGTAAACACCACATCATTGGACAGTTCGAAGATCGCGTTGGCCGATGCGCCGTGAGCATACCAGGAGCCGGCAGGATTTTTCTCGACGCAGTAGACCGCAAGAGGATCCTGATCGGCCACGAAACGCGCTGCATCGAAGGTGTGGATTGCCATGTCCAGCAACAGCACATTCTGCATGTCTTCGCGGAAGCCGCCGAAGTGCGGCGCAAGAAAGAAGTCGCAGTGAATGGCGGTCAGCGCGCCGATGACCCTATCCTGAACGGCGCGGCGAAGTCGGCGTATACCTCTGATATATCGTCTGTTTTGAACTATCGAGTGAATTTTTCCGGCATCCGCTGCCAAGTCGATCAGCGTCTTCGCCTCTTTAAGAGAAGGCGCCATCGGCTTTTCGCTCAACACGTGGCACCCCGCCGCCAATGCGGTGGCGACCACGCTGAAACGCGCAGCAGGAATGACAACGTCGAAAACCACGTCTGCACTGGTTTTGGTAAGGACGTCCTCGAGGTCGTTGCCGATGACGACGTCGCGGAGCGAGAACTCGTCGGCTAGAGTTCGTGCCGCGGTTTCGTTCAAATCGACAAGACCGCAGATGCGGATTGAAGCCTGCAAATCTGGATGTGATTCAATCGCGCGCAGCCAGCCTTTGGCCATAGCTCCGCACCCGCACAAAACGGCTTTCAATGTCACATGATCCTCCCCGCTGCGCGCAAACTCCTCTTTGCGCAACCAGCTTTCGTAAACGTTTACGAGACTATGCTTAAGATGCTAGATGTGTCAAGACGATAGTGAAAGGCTTCTCAATTCCGGAGCCGGGAGGACATGCATGAAGGGCATACGCCAGCTCGCAGACTATCTGGATATCTCCATCGGCACCGTATCCCGCGCCTTGAACGGCAAGCCGGACGTGAATGACGACACCCGCCGCAAGGTTCTGGAGGCAGCCGAAAAGCTCGGTTATGTCGCGAACCAGTCTGGACGGAGTCTGAGACAGGGAACGACCAACGTCATTGGCCTGATGACAGGCAGCGATGCGCAGACTGTCGAGAATGCAGACAACTTCTTCCTCGGCCTGACGGATGGGCTGCAAAGCGTGTTTTCCGCCCACAATCTCGATCTCATTGTGCTGCCTTGTCCGGCCGAAGAAGATCCGGATGAATATTTAAAGCGGATGGTAGCGCGGCGCATGGTCGATGCGATGGTCATCTCCTCCACCAGCAGGATCGACAAGCGTGTCGATTTCCTCAAGCAGACACGGCTTCCCTTTGTCACTCTTGGGCGAACGGGTTCCAGCACCGATCACGCCTGGATCGATCTCGATTTCGAAGGCGTGGCGAGAACCGCCGTGCTTCGTCTTGCCGCTGCAGGTCATCGTTCAATAGCCGTTGCTGCACCAGATACCGATATCAACCTCGGCTACGTTTTTCTGGAGGGGTATCGCAAGGGTCTGCAGGAAGCTTCGCTCCCCTATGACGACCAACTCATCATCCGCGCCAAGTCCAGCGAACAGGGTGGCTATCACGCGGCAAGCGAATGGCTGCAAATGCGCCCACGCCCAACGGCGCTTATTCTGATCTACGAATTGATGGCAATCGGTCTCTACCGGCGCTTGGCCGAGGTCAACCTGCGCGCCGGACAAGATCTCGCTGTGATCGGCTTTCGCGAAGGACCGAGCGGCCAGTTTCTCGAGCCGAGGCTCACAAGTTTTCGAATGTCGCTGCGTGATCTCGGCGTCTCTGTCGGCAAGACCCTGCTGTCGACCATGCCGGCTTATAGCAGCTTTTACCCCGATCAGCCAAAAAACATCATCTGGCCGATGCAACTCATTGCGGGCGACAGCGATATCTCCGCCTCGCAATCCAAATGATATCCGGCCACCATTTGGAGGCCGGATATCCTCATTCACTCAAGCCTCCAGCCTACGGACCTGCTCAGGCGTCAGCTTGATGTCGAGCGCCGACAGGCTGTCTTCCAACTCGGCGATGGTCCGTGGACCGATCAGCGGGATGACCGGGAATGGCTGGGCGATCACATAGGCAAGTGCGATGTGGATCGGATGACGGCCAAGCTCCTTTGCGAGCTCGATGGCACGGTCACGGCGCTCGAAATTGCGCTCGGAGTACCAGACGCGCACGATCTCTTCGTCGTCGCGCTTGTCCCGGCCTGCTCTGTCCGTGAAGAAGCCTCGGCCTTGGCTTGACCAGGCAAAGTTCGGGATCTGGCGTTCTTTCGCCCACTCTTTCCAGGGCTCGTCAGACGCCGCCACGCATCCGGCCCAGATCGGCTCCAGCATCTCGGCCAGCGAGAAGTTGTTGGACAGCGCGCCGGGTGCTGTCTTGCCGGTCTTCTCAGCATAGGCAATCGCCTCATCCATGCGCTGGCGCGTCCAGTTCGAACCACCGAAAATGCCTCTGATGCGCCCGCGCTTCACCTCGGCATCCATGGCATCGACGAACTCGCCCACAGGGACATCGGTATTGTCGCGATGCATGAAATAGATGTCGACATAATCCGTCTTCAGCCGGTTCAAGGATTGGTCGAGCTGCTTGGCGATAACGTCAGGATAGCAAAGCGGCGAATGCGCTCCCTTGCCGATCAGCACGATTTCCTCGCGCGGAACATTGCGGCTGGTGTGCCAGTCGCCGAAGATCGCCTCGGTCTTGCCGCCGCCATAGACGAAGGCGGTATCGAAGAGATTGCCGCCCGCCTCGTAGAAGCTGTCGAGCGTCAGCGAGGCGGAGGCGAAGTTGGGAAAGAACTCGAAACCAAGCGCCACGACGGAGGCAGGCTTTGCAACGCCAGGAATCTGTCGCTTGGGCACGGAATTGCCGGGGGCGACCTTGCCGCCAGCGATGTTCAGAACCCGCTTGGCTGCGGTTTCCACGCCATATTCAAGGCCGACCGATGCCCGCCACTGATCCATGACCCTGAGGTTCCCGAGCGTATCGGCCCAGCTCATCCCCGGATAAGCAAATTCCTGTGATGTGTTGCGGATGGCCTCACCCGCCGCATTGACTTCGAACGAGTAAAGATAGCGATCTTCCGCCACATCGATGGTCTGGCGTTCCTTGCCCTTAATCACATCGATCTTGCCGACCCCGCCCTTGTGGCCGGAGGCGAACCAGAAGTCTGGCACTTCGATGCGCCCTTCAGAACCGATGATGCGCAGCACGTTATCCTGGTTTGCCATGATCGAGCAGGAGACTTCGGCTATGATATCATTCGGAAATTTCAGGACGGCGGACGCCCATTCATCGACGCCCGACTGACCGAGATGGGCGACGCCGGACACCTTGGTAGGCTCGATAAAAGGCTGACCGGAAGCGGCACCGGCAATTAGCCGTGCCATGGAAACCGGATAGCCTCCGACATCGAGAATGCCGCCACCGGCACTCTCATTGGCAAAAAGCCGATGATCAGCGCGGAAGCTGCCCATGCTGAAGCCGAAACTGGAACGGATAATCCGCACCTCGCCAATCGCGCCGCTCTTGACCAAATCGACAATCTTGGCGGTCTGCGGATGCAGCCGGTACATATAGGCTTCGCCAACGAAGACCCCTGCCTTCTTGGCCTCATGAAAAATGGCATCGGCATCATAGGCCGAAAGCGCAATCGGCTTTTCCACCAGCACATGCTTGCCCGCGCGGATCGCCTTGATGGCCCATTCCGCATGGCCGGTGTGCGGGGTTGAAATGTAGACCGCGTCGATCTCGGCATCCGATAACAGCGCGTCGTAGCCACTGACGATGCGAGCGCCGGGGAAGCCATCGCTCAGGCCCGGGCGGTCGGGGTTACGCGTCGCGATCGCGACTAGCTTGCCGGTGGTGGAGTGTGCAACGCCTTCGGCAAAGGTCTTTGCGATGGTGCCAGGTCCGATGATACCCCAGCGTATGGGTTGAAGGTCGGGCATTGTAGTCCTCATCTGCTTTTGATGGAAAAATGGGGTCAGCGTAGGCGCTTGCCACCGCTGTCGAAAAGGAAAGCCTTGTTGGCAGGAACGGAGACGGTAAGCCGATCGAGTTTACCGACATGCCGGGACTCGGGTCGCTCGATGACCAGCGGTAGCTGCTCCGCCAGATGGGCGTAGACATAGCTGGTGTTACCCAGATGTTCCACGACATCTACCGCGACCGTCAAATCGGCAGCCTTGCCGGCATCCTCGAAATGCTCGGGACGAATGCCGAGAATTATAAGCGATCCGGTTCCGGGCCGTGCTGCAATCGGCAAGGTCAAAGAGAATGACGGCGCGTGGTCGAGGGTGATGGTTACGCCCTCGGCGGCCTCGCCAGTGACGATGCCCGGCAGAAAATTCATCTTTGGCGATCCGACGAAGCCTGCAACAAATCGGTTTTCAGGATCATCATAGAGATCGAGCGGCGCACCGACCTGCTCGATCTTGCCACCGCGCAGCACCACAATCTTGTCGGCAAGCGTCATGGCTTCCGTCTGATCGTGGGTCACGTAGATCATCGTGGTCCCGAGTTGCTTATGCAGCTTGGAGATTTCCACGCGCATCTGCACACGCAGCTCCGCATCGAGATTTGAAAGCGGTTCGTCGAACAGAAACACCTGCGGTTCGCGCACGATGGCCCGACCGATGGCAACACGCTGCCGCTGGCCGCCGGAAAGCTGCTTTGGCCTGCGCTGCATCAACTCGTTGATCTGAAGAATTTCGGCGGCACGCCGCACACGGGCTTCTGTATCCGTCTTCGGATTGCCGTTCATGCGAAGGCCGAAGGAGAGGTTTTCTTCGACCGTCATATGCGGATAGAGCGCGTAGGATTGGAAGACCATCGCTATGCCACGATCGGCAGGTTCGGCATCGTTGACGACCTCACCACCAATGCTGATCTCACCGTCGGAAATATCCTCAAGACCGGCAATCATGCGCAGAAGAGTTGATTTACCGCAGCCGGAGGGGCCGACGAAAACAACGAACTCGCCGTCCTCGATCTCCAGGTTCGCACCATGGATGACCTCCAGCGAACCATAACGTTTGACGACGTTTTTAAGTGAAAGTCCCGCCATGCGGCTCCTCCCGGATTACTTGACGGCGCCGGCAGAGATGCCGGCGATGAAGTGGCGCTGCAACACCACGAAGATGACGAGAATGGGTGCGGTGAGCAGAACAGCACCTGCCATGATACCACCCCAGGAAACCTTGGTGAGCCCGATCAACGTGCCGAGGGCGACAGGTGCGGTCATCATGCCAGGCCGCGAATTGATCAGCAGTGGCCAGAGGTAGTTGTTCCAGGATGCCAGGAACAGGATGATCGAAAGGGCGGCCATCGCCGGTCGCGCAAGCGGCAGCGCGATGCGCAGGAAGATTTGCCACTCCTTTACCCCTTCCACACGCGCTGCATCGAAAAGCTCACCCGGCATCATGGTGAAAGACTGGCGCATGAAGAGCACGCCGAGCGAGTTGAACAGCGGTGGCACGATCAGCGCTACCCATGTGTTGGCAAGCTTGAATTCGCGCGCCACCATAATGAACTGCGGAATGACCACGACCGCATAGGGCAAGGTGATCGTACCGATAATGATGGCGACAACCACCGAACGTCCGGCGAAGCGATAGCGCGCCAAGGCCCATCCGGCCATCGAGGTCAGCATGACGGAAAGAACCGTGTAGACCACCGCTACCGTGATCGAGATGAACATCGCCCGCAGAAAATCGGTATCGGCCTGAAGGTTCTGGAAATTCTCGATGAAATGCGTCGACGGGATCAACTCGATATTTGGGCTGAAGATGCCGTAATCCGGCATGGTGGAGAAGACGAACATCATCCACAGCGGGAAGAGCCAGATCAGCGCAAGCGGCGTCAGCGTCGCGTGCAGTGCTATTTTCTGCCAGAGAAGCGATCTCGATTTCGACCTCATTTCTGCTCCCTCCCGACCCAGAGATTGAAGAGCGATATGACGATGGCAAGCGCTGCGATCGTATAGGCAATCGCCGAGGCATAGCCGAAATTGAGCGAGGTGAAGCCCTGGCGGTAGAGGAAGATGCCAAGCGTCTCTGTTCCGCCACCCGGCCCACCGCGATTGGTGATAAGGAAAGGCTCGGTGAAGAGCTGCATCGTCCCGATGACCGACAACACCATGCAGAAGATGATGATGGGTTTGAGAAGCGGCAGCGTGATGTGAAAGAATTGTTGGCGCTTGCTGACCCTGTCTAGCCGCGCCGCCTCATAGACGTCGCCTGGAATGGATTGCAGGCCAGCAAGAATGATGATCGCGTTATAGCCCGCCCACCGCCACGTCACGGCGATAATGATCAGCGCCATGGCGGCTGTGGCATTGTCGAACCACGATATGGGTGGGAGGCCGACATTCACCAGCATCTTGTTGATGATGCCGAAATCGGCACTGAACATCAGACGGAAGACGGCAGCATAGGCAACCTCACCCACGACAACCGGGGCGAAGAAGGCAAAGCGGTAAAGCGGTCTTGCCTTCAGCATGGGAGAATTGAGCAGCACGGCCATGATGGTGGCCAGCGCGATCATGATCGGCACCTGAATGACGAGGATGATCAGCGTGTTGTAAAGTGCGTTGTAGAATGCCGGGTCGCCGATCAGACGGCCCCAGTTCATCGTCGGCGCAAAGCGCCACGGATTGACGCGTGTGTTCTGGAACGACAGCAGAAACGAATTGATGATTGGCCAGAGCCAGAACGTCGTGAAGATCAAAAGATAGGGCGCGAGAAACGCGTAGGCGACCCTGGTTCTGATGGGCATCTTCACCTCCCGAATGATGATTGTGCATGAAGGCTGAGCCTATCCGGGCGCCCCATGCAAGGGGCGCCCGGCTCTGGTTCAGCTTGGGAGATCACTGTGCAGCCAGAAGACCCGTTGCGGATTCGATCTGCTTGGCGGCATCGTCGAGTGCCGTCTTGGCGTCCGGGTAACCGCCCGCCAGATATTTGGTCTGGACCGCACGGTAGATGCCTTCCGCATCCGACTGATAGGCCGTGCCTCTGCTCGGCTTGATCTTCGGCAGGGTCGCCAGAATATCCGTCCATACGGCCTGCCCGCCCCAATAGGGTTGCGGCTCCTTGACGAACGGATCGTTGACGGCAGACAGGAGCGACGGAACGAGGCCGAAGGATTTCAGCATCGTCACCTGGCCTTCATTCGTTGTCAGCGCATAGTCGACGAATTTCCACGCCGCTTCCTTGTCCTTGGAGACGGAGCTGATGGCAAGCGACGAGCCACCGAGGTTGGCCGCCCGAGGACCATCTGCCGTTAGGCTCGGCATAGGATAGACGCCCCACTTGCCGGAAAGGTCCGGAGAGCCGGAGCGGATCGAGCCTTCGTACCAGCCTCCATACATCTGGCTCGCGACCTTGCCTGCCGTGTTGGCCTGGATCTTTTCATCCCAGATCGCGGCTGTGATGATGCCCGCATCCTTCATCTGCTTCAGCTTTTCCAGCGTCGCAACGCAGGCCGGCTGATTGATGGTGATGGATTGCCCATCTGTCGAAAAGTAACCGCAGCCCTGCTCATTGGAGATCATGCGGAACCATTCGCTATCACCATTGAAGTCGGCCTGCGTCATGACCACGCCGGGATTGGCCTCCATGACCTTCTTGCCGGCGGCAATGAAATCGTCCCAGGTCTTGATGGTCGCCGGATCGACACCGGCCTTTTCATAGAAGTCACGGCGGTAGAAAACGGCAACAGGACCGGAGTCCCACGGAACGGCATAGGCGACGCCATCGACTTCCAGTTCCGTGCGTTTAAATTCAGGGAAAAGCGCCTGCTTTTCAGGCGTGTAACCGAGCGCGGTGACATCGGTAAAGCAATCCGGAAAGCGGCTCCAGAAAACTTCGGCCTCAAAGTTTTCAACGGTTACGATATCCGGCAGGCCCTCCCCGCCAGCGGCACAGGCGGCGAGCGCCTTATCATAAACCTGATTGTTACCAAGATCCTGCACATCCACCTTGATGTCTGGATTGGCCTTGTTGAAGCCTTCCAAGGTAGATTTCAGCGCCGATGCGGCAACGTTCCAGCTCCAGATCGTGATGGTGGTTTGTGCGGATGCGGGTGCTGCCGCAAGCAGGGCAAGCGATACCGCCACGCCCGTCAATTTTAAGCACATTGAAAACCTCCCTTTTTCAATTGCCGTTCTTAAGCGAACATGCGCAGATTAGCGGGGTGGCGAAATCTGTCTCGTAAAAAGGGAACGTGAATTTGTCGAAAAGTAAGATCGATGAAAAAGCCGTCTATCAGCCGGGCGCGAGCAGCATCGAAGGGTGGCCAACGACGCTGCAGTTTTTCTACGACCATCCGCCCGTCATGCTGATGCCGCACTGGCACGCGCAGGTCGAAGTCAATTATGTCATGTCGGGAAGCGTTCACTATCGCATGGGCGACCATACGTTCCGGATGTGCGCCGGGCAGATGTGCCTGTTCTGGGGCGGGCAACCGCATCAAATGGACGAATCCTCAGATGATTCCTTTTACGCTGGCGCACATCTGCCGCTTTTTCACTTCTTCCGAATGCGCTTGCCACCGGCTGTATCGGCCATGCTGATGGGTGGCGCCACTATGCTGACCGACGTCACAGGAAAGGCGGATGACGAGAACTTCGCCCGATGGCGGGAATATGCTAAATCCGGCGATACGGCAAAGGCGCAACATGCCGTCGAGGAGTTGATCCTGCGCGTCGAGCGCATGTTCATGGAGCCCTACGACGTGATCTCTTCGGCTGCCTCAGCCGCCAATACCACGAGCCAGGAAAACGCTGCATCTGTTGCCGTTGCACGCATGTGCGATTTTATCGCCGCCAACTTCCTCGACGATATCGATGCGACGGATATTGCCCGAGTGGCCAACCTGCACCCGAAATATGCCATGAACCTGTTCCGCAAATCGACGGGCATGACGCTGATGAAATATCTGACGCTTCTGCGCCTGTCACGTGCGCAGGCCATGCTGGTCAATGGCAAGGAGAGCATTCTGAGCATCGCGATGGAAAGCGGCTTTGGATCGGTCAGCGCATTCAACAAGGCGTTTCGCCAGATTGCCGGTATTCCGCCGTCAGGCTTCCGGCGCGGCAGCAATGGCTATTTTCAATAGCCGCAGGACTATTGCGCTCTGAAGCCTGCGACGGACCGTGATATGGCAAAACCGTTAATCGCAATTTAACTATTGCATGTGCGTCAAAGATGGCTATTTTCCCTGCTGCGCTGCAACATCATCTCTCCTTTGCAGCGCAGTCGCATGCAATCAACGCGACGGCACTCGCCGCCGACACGTCCGTGTCCATTCTTTCAGGGAGATTTTCAATGACGATTTCCGTCTCAACATCTTTTACATCACACGAAGCCAATGCGCCTTTTGCAGGTAAAATCGTTTCAGCCCGTAATGCGGCAGGCTATACGGTCGATCAACTGGCCTTGACCTGTGGACTGACAACTCAGGAAATTCTTGCGCTTGAAACGGGCGCAGACAGCGACCCATCGCGCCTCAAGCGCGTTGCCAACGCGCTCCAGATTCCTCTGGCTGCCGTTCTTTAAAGACCTGAACACACGCCGATCGACGAAGGGCGCTTGCGGCTAATGCCAAATGCAAGCGCCTTTTTCACATACAATATTTCTTATCCTCTTCGCTCTTCCATTTTCCGCTATGATGCACCAAATGCCCTGCATGGAGTGGGAGCGCTGCCGCCTCTTCAAGCATGCTAAGGCGGAGGAGGCGAGCATATGGCCCTTGTTGACAGCGTAGAGATTTCAGACCCAGTCGAAAACAAAGCGCTCTGGCCACACCAGAGAAGTAACGTGCTCGACTGGCTCGTCACACAGACCAGCGGCAATCGCTATATCGACAATATCTTCGTCGAAATGTGCTTGCGCCTGAGAGATCAGGGCGTCTCTATTGCACGCGCATCGATGAACTTCCTCGTCCAGCATCCACAATGGCGCGGCGCTCGTATCCTTTGGCGCAACGGCGAGCCGGAAGCCGCATTCGACACCTATGCCTATGGCAGCGAAACGGCGGCGGAATATCTGAACAGCCCCTTGTACGATATCCATAACGGGGCGGAGGAAGTCCGTCAGGCGCTCCATGGACCGGGCGTCATCGAGCGGGACTACCAGATTTATCGCGATCTACGCCAAGAAGGCCTGACAGACTATGTGGCTTGGCCGCTTCAACACACATTCGGCAAGCGCCATGTGGTGACATTTGCCAGCGACCGGCCGAACGGATTTCTGGCCTCCGAAATCGAAGCGCTGAAAAGTCTGGTGCCTGCGATCGCGCTGGTTTCAGAAATTCGTCTGAAAAATCGTATGGCTCGCACATTGCTTGAAACCTATGTCGGGCCCCATGCCAGTCAGGAAATTCTGGACGGCGCAACCCGCAGAGGAAGCGGCAACACGGTGAGCGCTGTCATCATGATCTGCGATTTGCGGGACTTTACCCGGATCTCCGACTTGTGGCCGCGCGATGACGTGATCGAATTGCTGAACGGCTATTTCGATGCGATGGCGGAGCCGATCGAGAAAAACGGCGGTGAAATCCTAAAATTCATGGGCGATGGCCTGCTGGCAATATTCCCGTTGAACAATGCCGATGCCGCAACCAATCTGATTGCAGCTATTGGTGAGGCGCAGGAAGGGCTTAAAAAGCTGAATGAAAACAATATCAAAAGAGGCCATGAGCCCTTCGGCTACGGGATTGGCGTTCACGTCGGCGATGTCATGTACGGCAATATCGGCTCCCGGACCCGTCTCGATTTCACGGTGATTGGCCCGGCAGTCAATATCGCTTCACGGCTGGAAACCCTGACGAAGACCGTCGGCAGGCGCGTTCTTCTGTCCGAGGACTTCGTCAGCATGCTGGAGGACAAGAGCACGTTCGAGAGCCTCGGCCCGCGCCTGCTGCGAGGCCTTGAACATCCGATCGGTGTCTACGCCCTGCGAAACTCCACGATCGACCCACCCACGGCATGACATGAGCGACGACGAGACTGAAAGCGCCCCAACGAGCCGGATGCTGTCCTGGGCCAGAAATTCCACGATCTATCGTCTCGAAAAGCGGATGATGACGGAGCGCCAGCTGTTCGACGCCATTTCACGTAAGGCAAAGGAGAAGTTCCAGGATATTTCCTCATCACAGGTGCAGGCGCTTGCCGAGTCAGCGGTTCGCTTTGCCTATGAGATCAAGGCGCTCGACGATAATGCCTTTGCCGAAATCACCACGCGCTCTGGCGTCAGGAGCGGCAGATCCAGGCGCGCCATTGCACAGAAACTGACCCAGAAAGGCGTGAGTAGAGATATTGCAGAGCACGCACTTGCAGACAGCGACGATCTCTACGCAGCCGTCGTTCTGGCGCGCAAGCGACGCTTCGGTCCGTTTCGCCGGGACGATGAGGTGGATGAAAAACGCATGAGCAAGGAAATCTCGGCATTTGCCCGCAACGGCTACAGTTTCGACATCGCTAATCGGGTGTATGCCATGTCCATCGAGGACGCAGAGGAGATCCTCGATTCGCGATGATCAAAAGGCGTCACGGCGCAGGCTTTGTCTTCAGATAGGCAATGATATTGTCGATTTCGGTGGCGCTCCACAGACCGAAGAAGCGCATAGAAGTGCCAGGTACCTTCTTCTTTGGGCTGGAGAGAAACTCTCTTAATGCCGCTTCATCCCAGACAAGACCGCTGGCTCCAGCGTCCTTCATCGCTTGCGAGTAATTGGGATAATCCGCCACGGAGCCGGCACGACGACCGACGACACCCATCAGATGCGGACCAAGGCGTGTTCGGGGGTTGTCGATGTTGTGGCAACTCGCGCATTTGCCAAAAGCACGTTCACCTTCCACCGGATCGCCTTCGGCGCTGACGCTCGCGACAGACAACGTCAGCAGAAACGCTGCGGCAGATAGGGTCGCCTTCATGAAACTCCTCGTTCGCTCTCACAGAAATGCCCTCCCAGCCATTACAGCGAGAAGGGCAGTCTCTTTCATGCGGCATTTTGACGTGGCCGCAGAAATGACGATCAACCGTTGGCCGGTGTCAGGGTGACCGAAGTGCCCGTTGCGGCGAGGTTCAGACCAACCTGGCCGGTGACGCTGACGGTCTGAAGCTGGATGGAGCCAGCCGTGCCACCGACCAGAACGTTTGCACCGACGCCAACACCAAGCGTCGCTTCAGCCGTAGCGCCCTGATAGAGGCCGGAGAGCGAACCGCGATGGTAGCCGGCGGTCGGAGCGAACACGGCCCATACGAGCTTTCCTTGCGTGGTGAAGCCCAGGTCAACACCCATCTTACGGATGACGCCAGTGTAGACGTCCGTGCGACGCGCGCCAACCGTGGACTTGAACGTGCATTCCAGTTCCTTGGCAGAACCGATGACATAGCCGACACCTCCGCCAACGTCGCAGGTCAGGTAACCAATCTTGACGCCGTTGCGATCATCGCTGTCCTGATAGGTCTCGCGATAAGGCGCCAGATCTGCGGCGACCGCGCTCAAAGGACCGCTCAGTCCAAGCGTGACAGCGGCAAACGTTACGGCAAAAGTCTTTTTCATCTGTTTTCTCCTGTTTAATTATGACCCGCGGCAGCCCGGATGTCTTTGTTGAACATTCAATTGCGCACCACCAAGATTGGTTCCAACGAAATGGTTCGAACCGTTCGAGGCAAACGGGGATTCTTTGCAATCGTCCCTATTGCGGTATCTGAGTAGGCATCTATTTGGGCGGGATCAGGGCATTTTAAAACAGCATGATGCAGGTCTACTTCGCCACAGGACCATCCAGGAGTGCGGTATTGATCGTCGCCTTCAAAGGCAAATGATCGGAGGCCACACGCGCTAGAGCGCTATCGTGCGCTTCGACCTTCTCGATCATGCCGTCACGATTGGCAATGATCCGATCCAGCGCAAGCACTGGCAGCCCCGAAGGAAAACTCGGCACTGCGGGCGGCAAAGTGCCGAAGGCATCACGAAAGGTATTGAGAGATGACCCGTTACCAAGCCGCCATTCATTCAGGTCGCCCATCAGCACGGTCGGCTGTGTCTCACGCGCGTTGAGCAGTTCCACCAGGGCTCGAGCCTGTTGCGCGCGAGAGTGCCGCAGCAAGCCGAAATGCGCTGCTATCACACGCAAGGTTCCAGCCGCCTTTAGATCGAGCTCCACGACTAGCGCGCCGCGAGGCTCCAGCCCTGGAAGCTTGACCGTATGAACGTCGCGGACGGCACCTTCGCGAAACAGCACGACGTTGCCATGCCAGCCATGCGCCTTGCTGCCCCCGGAAACCGGCACCGGGGTAAGACCGCAATCACGTTCAAGCCGTCCGAGATCCAGAAGGCCCGTTCGTTCCCCGAAACGGCTGTCCGCCTCCTGCAATGCGACCACATCGGCCCGCAACTCGTGGATCACCTTGCTGATCCGGTCGGGATCGAATTTGCCATCACGACCGACGCACTTGTGAACATTGTAGGATGCAACGACGGGGGAGGTTTGCTCTGCCGCAATCTGGTCCGGACATCGCCTGTTCTTGCGGTTGCGCAGCGACGACATAAAGACTGCGGGGAGGCTATCGTTCTTCGGTCGCATCGGTTTCCTGTCTTGGATCGCGTGAAGGGTTTCAACTCGATCCCGGTGTCAAAGGTAAGGCGAAGCCAGCCACAATATCCGCTCTGTGAGACGAACAAAAAACGGTCTGGCCCTCAGTTCATCCAGCTTTACCGGTATCGCGCCCTCCATGGCAGTCGCCATGCGCTCCGAGACCGTCGTTGCAAAGCCCTCGTCGAGAACTTCCATATCCACCTCAAAGTTCAATCTAAGCGAACGCGGATCGAGATTAGAGGAACCGACATAGGACCAGCGGTCGTCGATCACCAGCAGTTTGGAGTGGTTGAAGGGGCCCGTGGCACGCCAGATCCGGCAGTAACTCCTCAGCAACTGGTCGAACTGCGCCGTCATCGCCCCGTCGACCAGCATGAGATTATTGGTCGCCGGAACAATGATATCGACAATAACACCTCGTCTTGCCGCCGTCGTGAGGGCGGAAATCAGTTCGCGATCCGGCAGGAAATAGGGCGACATGATGCGGATAGAGGAACGGGCAATGGAAAAAGCGCCCATAAGCATCTTATGGCTGGTCTCGATGCTGTTATCGGGACCGGAAGCCACCGCGCGCATCAGGAGCGGATGACCGGGAATGCCGTTCGGTATGGTGACATCCCAGACAGGTCCGTCAAGACGCTCGCCACTGGCAAAGCCCCAATCCTCGGCGGCCACGGTGAAAAGGTCAGATACCACCGGCCCCTGGACCTTGAAATGGGTATCATGTGATTGCTTGTCGCCATGGAACTCGCGTGTGAAGCCTTCGCGAATATTCATGCCCCCGGTAAACGCAACCTTGCCATCGACGATCAGTATCTTGCGGTGCGTGCGCAGATTTGCATAGGGCAGCCGAAGCCCCATGATGACATTGCCGTTGAAGACAGCGGAGGGAATTTCTTCCAGCCGCAGCTTCGATAGTATGCTTGGCACAGAGTATCGCGCACCCACGGCGTCGACCAGAACACGGACTTCGACGCCCCTCTCCCTGGCCCGGGCCAGAGCTGCGACGAACCTCAGTCCTATCCGGTCGTGATCGAGAATATAGGTTTCCAGGATGATTGAACGACGGGCAAGACCGATGGCTTCGAGCATGGCCGCATAGGCCTGATCTCCATCGGACAGCGTTTCGATGGTGTTGCCGGTCGTCAGCGCCGCGCGCGTCACGCGGTCGCCAACAGTCTTCATGGCGACGAAACGGCGACCGAAACGCTCGACGACAAGACTGTTATCGGCATCGAAACGCGCCACCCGGTCCATGATCGTGCCATGCATCAACGATCGTTGTTGCCCCAGCGTGTTACGGCGGATGCGGTTGATGCCGGCGATGGCATAGAGCAAAGCGCCGATGATGGGAGAAAGCACAATAACGCCCACCCAGCCGAGGGCTGAACGGACTTCCTGCTTGGTCATGGTCGCATGCACCGCAGCCACAGTCCCCATGACAAGCGAGAGCAGTGCGAGAACGTGGGGCCAGTAAGCTTCAAACAATGCGATCATGCCATCAATATAGCGATGAAGGACCAAGCCGCAACGACCTGAATTGCGAGAGAAAACAACTGACTTGTAATCAAATCCAATTTACCTTAGGACCGTTCGACATCATGCAAATCGGTATGACGCCCATGCGTTTGAGACACATCGCTCTTCTTGCCTGCGCCGGTGTAATGCTCGCGGGCTGCAACGAAACGCTCGAAACCGTCGAGCGTGACGTGTCTCATGTCAAAAACAAGGTCGATTATCCTCTCTCCCCCACCATCCTTGCTGAGATGGACAAGAAGAACATGGATCGCAATGCGCCGATCATGATTCGCATCTTGAAGGAAGAAGGCAAGCTGGAAGTCTGGAAGGCGAGACGCGACAATCGCTTCGAGGTGATCGCTTCCTACGATATCTGCGCTTGGTCCGGCAAACTCGGACCAAAGGTCAAAGAGGGCGACCGTCAGGCACCGGAAGGATTCTACAATCTTTCGCCCGGGCACATGAACCCCTATTCAAATTATTATCTGTCGATCAATACCGGTTTTCCGAACCGCTACGATCAGGCGAATGGTCGCAATGGCACAAACCTGATGATCCATGGCGCGTGCTCGTCGTCGGGCTGCTACTCGATGACCGACGCACAGATGCTGGAGATCTACGCATTCGCACGGGACGCCTTCAAGGGCGGCCAGAAGACGATCCAGCTCCAGGCTTTGCCGTTCCGCATGACGGCGGAAAACATGGCTCGTCATCGTAAAAGCGAAAATTACGAATTCTGGAAGATGCTGAAGATCGGCTACGATCATTTCGAAGTGACCAAGCGTCCACCGGACGTCAATTTCTGCGAGAAGAAGTACGTCTTCAACCAGCATGCGCAGGGTGGTCAATTCAACGCGGCAGCCGCCTGCCCTGCAACAAGCACGCCGCCGGCGCTCGCAAGCGCGCTCGTCAGCTACAACAAGAGCTACGACCTTGCCTATGACAAGGCCATGAAAAAATTCGATGGCATGGTGTGGTACGATCCGACCGAAGCGGAACGCAAGGTGCTGGTGGCGGACAAGCGCAAGGGGCGTGAACCGGCATACGCACCGACGGGCTCTGCGCTGAAAGCCGGCAAGCTGATGAAGGAAACGGAATTTGCCGCACTGATGGAAAAGAAGGCGGCGAAGGGCATCTCGGCAACGGGAGCCACGGCGATCGCCGCTGCTTCGGCATCTCCAGCAAGGCCAGCCGCACCGGCCTCTCAGCCGACGACATCTCAGCCGGCAACGCCCGCCCGCCCGTCTTCTATCATGCTGGCTGCAGCAGCGCAGGTGCCGCAACGCGCAGCACCGGCATCTGCAGCGGCAACGCAGAATGTGCCGGTTCCGACCGTCAATCCGCTGGCCTTCAGCGCACAGGAGCCGGAAGAACCGACAAAGAAGCCTTTTTGGAAATTCTGGGCCAAGGAGTGATTTTGGTCGCAAGGACCGTCTTTGATCTTAGAGGGCTCAAATGCCCTCTGCCTGTCCTACGCTGTCGCAAAAGGCTGGCCGCAATGGCCTCCGGAGACGAGGTGTTCGTGGAAACGACCGATCCTCTGGCGGTTATCGACATCCCTCATATGTGCCGGGAAGACGGCCATGCTCTTCTCGAGACCATCGATACGACAGACGGCCATCGCTTCCACATTCGCCGCGCTTGAAGAGATCGC
The DNA here is from genome assembly GCF_053521965.1 of Rhizobium sp. 22-785-1. Classification (NCBI taxonomy): domain Bacteria; kingdom Pseudomonadati; phylum Pseudomonadota; class Alphaproteobacteria; order Hyphomicrobiales; family Rhizobiaceae; genus Rhizobium; species Rhizobium sp. 22-785-1. The sequence continues at coordinate 463,803 of NZ_JBNWDI010000003.1, forward strand.
CTGTCTAAGGTCTCACGGGCCTGCAGCGGGGCCCTTCGTATCGAGATAGAGGTATCCTGGAACCAACGTTCTCGTCTTCGTGTTGTCCTGCGGACTCCATGAGGCGCAAATGACGAAAAACGGGACCCCATCCGAAATCATGCAGAAACAAATCTGGTCGGCATCTTTTGGCGGCTCTGCGATTGTTGGCACTGCGATCCATGACGGGCATCTTCTGCGAGAAGACCTCCTTGCCAGTATCGCACTTTCGAACGAGGAACGGCTCTATGAGGAGGACCCGTTCACTGGCGAGATGATCGGCGGGCTGACGAACCGGATCATCGGACACAGATCGCGCTTTGAAATCGATCTCAACAGGGCTCGCGATGCCGCCATTTATCTGACGCCAGACCAGTCCTGGGGCCTGGAGGTCTGGAATGAACCACCGTCAGAGGCGGCACTCGCTACGTCGCTTTCCGTTCACGACGACTACTATGCCATGCTTGCGTCCTTTCTCGACCGGATCGAGATGTCTCATGGGCGGTTTGTTCTACTGGATATTCACAGCTACAATCACCGTCGCGGTGGCCCGAATGGAGAGCCAACTCCTCAGGAGACAGCACCCGATATCAATATCGGTACGATCTCCATGGATCGAAGCCGATGGTCTTTTGTCGTGGACGCCGTGATGGCGCACTTTGCCTCGGCAGATATCGGTGACCGCAAGTTGGATGTTCGTGAGAACGTTGCCTTTCAAGGGCGCGGCGAACAAACGCGATTCGTTCATGATAGATATCCACAGAACGGCTGCGCCATCGCAATCGAATTCAAGAAGATCTTCATGGACGAGTGGACGGGAAAGCCAGATACCCGCATCGTCTCAGACATTCGTCACGCTATAACTGAACTGGAACCGGTACTCGAGCGACTGCTGCGAGAGAGCCGATGAACAACGTTTCTTCGCTCAAAGCAACCGATGACATTCCATTATCGACGAAGATTGCCACGGCTCTGGCCGAAGGTCAGGCGATCCGCACAGATGTCGGCAAGGATGGCCGCCTCCACATCGACCGTCCCCTGCCATTCCTCTGCCTACACCTGACCTATGGCACAAAAAATCTAGCCGCACGCGACATCACGTCGTCGAACGCGTCCTATCTCATCGCATCGAGCCTCAGCGAGGCGGCACCCATCGTCCAAGCCGTCGGCGCGGAGATGATGAAGCATTTCGGCGCCTTTATCGTACTGGACATTGGTGAACTGGAGCATGATATCCGGCTTGCCGACGATTCACCCTTCCTGCCGCATTACGAGGTTGCGGTTTCGGCCACAAGCGAACCCCAGACGCAGAACGCGCGAAAAGCCTTCATCAAGGCAATCTGCGATGCCGAAGTGCGTTTCCGCACACCGAGGATCACACGCCCGGAACCCAAGCAGGATCCAGTCCTTCGGCTGCAGGAAGCCGATGTTCCATTTCCCTGCGTCGGCGTTCGCTTTGCGCCTATCTATCGGCAACCGGAATCCGGGTCGGATTATCCGGGTCTGCGCGAGACGATGATTGCCGATCTTTTCGATGCGGGGCTGCGGGCCTTTGCAGCTTTTGCGGCGGACACCGAAACGCTGCGCATCACCACGCACCGGGCGCTTGGCCGAAAAGCCTTCGTAGACGCTGTGCGACGCGCGGACAGGTCCATTGACGAGATCGCTCAATCGTTCGATTTCCTACTTTCCGTCACGCCCATCAATGCCCGACAAGCCTTCGATGAGTTCCAGCAAAGCGACTTTCAGTATGCTCCGCATTTTCTCTATCGCCCGCTGGGCGTCGATGTCGAAGAGCAGAAGCGCAAACTCTATTCGGTCGCTTTCGATCATCTCGAAGACCCCGTCCTCTATAACCTCTACCGCGAAAAGCAGCAGGAAATAGACCTGCAACTGACGATGCTGGCGCATATGCACAGGCGTCAATACACAGACTTCGGGCGGGCTCTTTACGGCTCCGTCGAGCCTGAACTCCTGACACTCGCATCGGACGTGCTCGCGCACTGTAGAATGCCGGTCGATGAGGGCGAAATACCTTTGGTCGGCTGTTACGAGGTGGTGCAGAAATCCCGCGAGATGGTCGACGCCTATCATCACGAGGAACCGAGTTTCAGAGCACGCGTCGAAATTCGTGACGACCTTCCTCCGGGGCTGATGGTGACGGGCGAAAAGCTGCTTATCTCCCGTCATACGGTGATGGAACAACGGCGCGTCGACGCTCTCCTGCATCACGAAATAGGCGTCCATTTGCTGACCTACTTTAATGGTTCGGCTCAAGGACTGCGCCTGTTTCGTACCGGCCTGTCCGGTTATGAGGGTGTGCAGGAAGGTCTGGCCGTGCTGGCCGAACATCTGGCAGGCGGCATGACGCGTCAACGATTGCGGCTGATTGCCGGACGCGTCGTTGCCTGCGCCGCCATGCTCGATGGTGCAACCTTCGTCGACACCTATCGGCTGATGACGCAGCAACATGGGTTCGATGCGGCCAACGCATTCAATATGGTGCTGCGCATCTACCGCGGTGGCGGATTGCCGAAAGATGCGATTTATCTGCGCGGGCTGAACGAAGTCTTGCAGCACTTACGAAAAGGCGGCGCGCTCGACCCCTTCTGGATGGGCAAAATCTCGGCTGCTCATTTCCCGGTGATGCAGGAACTGTCTTTGCGTGGCCTCTTACGTCCACCCGGCATTCGACCGGCTTTTCTACTGTTACCGCGAGCCAATGAGAGACTCGAAAAAATACGATCGGGGCTTTCCATCGCCGAAATGGCCACACTTTAAGGGAGGGAACTATGCGCCTAGCATTCTTTGTCAATTCGATCGAAGGCGAACATCCAAGCTACGCCACCGGGCTCCTCGCCATGGCGGCGCTCAACCGTGGTCACGACGTCATTTACCTGACACCCGGTGATTTCACTCTGCGTCCAGATGATACGCTCGCTGTGCACGCGCTCGTCATGCCGAAACAAAAATACAAAAAGGTGGAAACTTTTCACGCCATTCTGCAGGAGCGGCAGTTGCAGCGAGAAACCATCGACATCGAAGAGATCGATGCGCTGATGCTGCGCAACGATCCCTCTCTCGACCAGACAGCGCGACCCTGGGCAGTTCATTCTGGCATTCTTTTTGGACGACTTGCCGAGCAACGGGGCGTACTTGTTCTAAACGATCCGGAAGGCCTGGCGCTGGCGCAAAACAAACTCTACTTCCAGAGCTTTCCTGAAATCGTTCGTCCGACCACGCTGATTTCCCGCAATGTTGAGGAGATACGGGCTTTTGCGGACGCGCATCCCAAGGGCGTTATCGTCAAGCCGTTACAGGGTTCCGGCGGCAAGAATGTCTTCAAGATCGGGTCTTCCAAGGAGACAAATCTCAATCAGATTTTCGAGGCTATCAGCATCGAAGGTTACCTGATAGCGCAGGCCTATCTGCCAGCGGCGAAAAACGGCGATATCCGCTTCTTCATGATGAATGGAGAGCCTTTGATGCGCGATGGCGCTTACGCTGCGCTGCGGCGCGTTCCGGCCAAGGGCGATCTACGCTCCAATATCCATGCTTCCGGCACCGCCGAAGCGGTGGAGGTCAATGACGACGTGCTGGCGCTGGCGGAGATGATGCGACCCAAGCTCGTGGAGGATGGCATGTTCCTCGTCGGCCTCGATATCGTCGGCGATAAGATCCTGGAAGTAAATGTCTTTTCACCGGGCGGTCTTGGACATATTCGTGAACTCACCAATGTGGATTTCACCGACACCGTCATTGAGGCTGTCGAGAAGAAGGTTACCATGCAGGCAGCCTCCGCAGGTATGGTCAGCAACCGGTTGCTTGCCACGCTTTAGGGTCGAAAGTCGATTGACGGATTGCTGACCCTCCCATAACTGTTCCGTCAGCATCTCTCTTGCCGGAACGACAAATCCCATGAAGCCGGGCCAACTCGCCGCTTATATTTTCCTTGCTGTGGCTTGGGGATTGTCCTTCACGCTCGTGCTGCGTGTTGTGGAGTCCTTCGGTTGGGTCGGCGCGGTGTCGCTGAGGTGCCTTATTGCCAGCGGCACACTTTATCTGGTGGCAAAGGCAAGCGGGAGACCGCTTGACTTCTCAGCCGGATGGCGCGCCTTCTCGATTGTCGGCGCAACGACGGTGGCAGGCCAGCTGATCGGATTATCCTACGCCACACCGCAGATCGGCACTGCCATGGCTGCGATATTCGTGGCCAGTATTCCACTGTTCTCGATGTTGATCGGGCAACTCTGGGGCCTTGAAAAAATATCAGCGGAGTCGATGATCGGCATCTGCTGCGGCATAGTCGGCATAGTCGTTCTTGTCGGCTTTCCAGCAGTGCCGGTAACGCAGGCTTTTGTCCTGGGCTCTTTCGCCTGCATGATCGGTTGCCTCTGCGCGGCATTTGGCAGCAATTATGCCAGCCGCTTCCTGAAGGGCACCGGTTCTTGGGAGATCACCATCGGATCGTTTTTCGCCGGCGGCGTCCTCACACTACCGCTTCTTGCCGTTGTACCTGTCCCCGCAGTCCCATCACTCGTCGATGTCGGCTATCTCGTTGCACTCGCAATCATCATGAGTGCGCTCACCTACATAACCTATTTCCGTCTGGTAGCGACCATCGGCGCGACCAAAACGATCAGCGTTGAGTTTGTGGTGACCGTGATCGCCGTCTTCATCGGAGCCTTCGTGCTGGATGAGCCCCTCTCGGCGGCGCAATTCATCGGTGCGGCCATCATCATCATAGGCTGCGCGCTGGTGCTGGGCGTTCTTCCAGCACGAAGGCGCGCACCTGTCGTGCCGGATTTATAATCAAGTGCGAAAATTTCGTGCGGGACGGCCCTCAACATTTCTCCAACTTCGTTCTATGATCAGTATGTTATGATATCTGCTAGAGCAGAGATTCGCGTGCCTGTCTCATTTGCCTGCCACCGTTCAAGGATGGAGGTCGCTTGGACTTACGGTGATACTACACCCGGGGATGGTATAGATAAGCATGGCAAGTGACCCGAACGATCCGGACTTCAGCGAAAACCAGTTCGCCATGCCCAGACCTTCCGCAGAGGTTGAGAGGCCTGAGGCGGACAGCAGCATCCGTGTGGGCCGCGAGGGTCGTGAATTCTGCATATATCCCGCCCAACTCGGATACGACCTTCAGGAAGAACTTGATTTCTTGTCCAACCGGGTGATGGAGCCTAACGTATTTTTCACCGGTCGGCTGCTTGCACCTGCCATGCCGCGCATCGAAGATCGGTCCGTTCGCTTCGCTCTGATGCGTGACGAGAACGGCCGACGCAGTCGCATGCGCTTTCTCATGCCCTTCACCATCGAGAAACCCGGTTTCTCCGTCGGCCCCTCCATCTTGCGCGCCTGGGCCAACCCGTTCGGGCCGCTTGGAACGCCATTGGTGGATAGCGAGGGCGCAGCCGAAACCATCGACAATCTTCTCGATGCATTGATGCAGCCTGAACTTCGGTTGCCAAGTGTTCTCGTGCTACCGCTGGTGCGGCTGAACGGACCTTTCGTACGCATGATCAGGGCTGTGGCGTTAAGCCGAAATCTTCCAGTTTCCATGGCTGAGCGCCACAGACGGCATCTGCTTCAAAACGGACCCGATGCCGACATCTATCTTCAGAACAAGCTTTCCTTCGACGATCGCAACTTGCTGAAAGCAAAGTGGTCGGACCTTCAGGCATTGGGGACTGTGTCCTACAATGTCGCTCGTCAGGCAGGCGATGTGCGTATGCGGATGGAGGAGTTTCTGGCGCTGGAGGCGAATGGCACGAAAGGGCGCAAGCGCAATGCGCTCGTGACCGATCGCTACCGCACCGCCTTTGCCCGTGAAGCGATCAACAATCTGGCTGAGATCGACGCGGCGCGTATCCACACCGTCGATTTGAATGGAGAGGCAATTGCCTCCGTCGTCATTCTCATGGCCATGGGTGAAGCCTATATCTGGAAGGCAGCGTTCAACGAGCGTTATGCGAACTACATGCCCGAGCGGCTTCTGACCCAGCGCCTGACCGAATGGCAGCTTGATGACGCCAACATCATCTGCACTGACAATTGCGTTGTCGAAGAGGAGCTGTCGCTCACAGGCTTGTGGGACGATGCGGCCGAAATGGGAACGCTCGTTGTCGGCTTATCGCAAAACAGCGACCGAGATGTGCGCCAGGTTGCAACCCAGGTCCATATGTACCGCAACACCCGCAATCTGGCGAAAGCGCTGCGCGAGCGGATCATGTCTCTTGGACGAAAGGGCGGCGCTGCTACCTGATCGTGACGACCCGTGACGACATCTTCATCGATAGTCGCGGTTGTTAAATTCTCCAATGATTTTATCTTGCCCTTTCGGCTGCGCGCATATGCGACCGGATGGAGAGTAAAACGTTTCGTTTTCACATCAGAAGAAACGCAACAGGGAGACAGGCATGTCGGACGAAAAGTCGGTAAAGGATTGGGAGCAACTAGCCGAAAAGGAACTGAAGCGCGCTCCCGATACCCTCACCTGGCAGACGCCTGAAGGAATTGCCGTCAAGGCCCTTTACACATCAGACGATCTCGACGGCCTATCCCATCTCGACAGCTTACCCGGCTTCAAGCCATTCGTTCGCGGACCCCGCGCCACCATGTATGCCGGCCGCCCCTGGACGATCCGTCAATATGCCGGTTTTTCCACAGCGGAAGAATCGAACGCCTTTTACAAGCGCAATCTGGCAGCTGGCCAAAAGGGATTGTCTGTCGCTTTCGATCTGGCGACACACCGGGGCTACGATAGCGATCACGAGCGCGTCGTTGGCGATGTCGGCAAGGCGGGTGTAGCGATCGACTCCGTTGAAGACATGAAAATCCTGTTCGACGGCATTCCTCTGAAAGAAATGTCTGTTTCGATGACCATGAATGGTGCTGTCATCCCCATCCTTGCGTCGTTCATCGTCGCTGGGGAAGAACAGGGATGCTCCCATGCGGAGCTTTCAGGCACCATCCAGAACGACATTCTCAAAGAATTCATGGTGCGCAATACCTATATCTACCCCCCGGCACCTTCGATGCGCATCATCGCCGATATCATCGAGTATACGGCGCGCGAGATGCCACGCTTCAACTCGATCTCGATTTCCGGCTATCACATGCAGGAAGCGGGTGCGACGCTGGTTCAGGAACTGGCCTTCACGCTGGCGGATGGACGGGAATATGTGCGGGCGGCGTTGAAGAAGGGATTGAATGTTGATGATTTTGCCGGTCGCCTGTCCTTCTTCTTTGCCATTGGCATGAACTTCTTCATGGAGGCTGCCAAGCTGCGCGCTGCACGCCTCCTATGGTCGCGTGTCATGGAAGAATTCAATCCGCAAAAGCCGTCTTCTATGATGTTGCGCACCCACTGCCAGACATCGGGCGTGTCTCTGCAGGAGCAGGATCCATTCAACAATGTCATTCGCACCGCTTATGAAGCCCTTTCAGCCGTCCTAGGCGGCACACAGTCGCTCCACACCAACGCGCTTGACGAAGCCATGGCGCTGCCGACTGATTTTTCCGCCCGTATCGCTCGCAACACTCAGCTTATTCTGCAGCATGAAACCGGCATCACCAAAGTCGTCGATCCGCTGGCAGGTTCTTACTATGTGGAGAGCCTGACGAACGAGCTTGCAGAGAAAGCCTGGGCGCTGATGGAGGAGGTGGAGCAAATGGGCGGCATGACCAAAGCCGTCGATGAAGGTCTGCCGAAGAGGCTAATCGAGGAGGCAGCGACCAAACGCCAGGCGGCTGTAGACCGGGGCGAAGAGATTATCGTTGGAGTCAACAAGTTCCGCCTGGAGAACGAAGAGCCGATCGATATTCTAGATATCGACAACTCCGCCGTTCGTGCGTCGCAGATCAAGCGTCTGGAAACCGTTCGCCGTCAGCGCAATCCGGTAGACGTTGAACGAACACTGGCAAACCTTTCCGAAGTCGCGCGCACAGGACAAGGCAACCTGCTCGAATCGGCTGTGGAAGCGGCGCGCGCTAGGGCTACCGTCGGAGAGATTTCAGACGCCATGCGCGCTGTCTTCGGAGACCATGCCGCCGTTCCGGAGGTGGTTCACGACGTTTACGGCGCGGCCTATGAGGACGATCCGGAGTTTGCAACCTTGCGTAACCGGATCGTCGAGCTGTCGCACACCGTGGACGGCAAACCACGCATGATGATCGCCAAGCTCGGTCAGGACGGCCACGACCGCGGGGCGAAGATCATTGCATCCGCTTTTGGCGATATCGGCTTCGATGTGATTGCAGGCCCCCTGTTCCAGACGCCGGAGGAAGCGGCAGATCTCGCGGTGGAGAACAAGGTGCATGTGGTGGGAATGTCGTCACTTGCTGCTGGCCACAAGACGCTGGCGCCGCAACTGGTCGCAGCGCTGAAGGCCAAAGGAGCAGAAAAGATCATCGTCATCGTCGGCGGCGTCATTCCACGTCAGGACTATGACTTCCTTCTGGACAACGGCGTTGCCGCGGTCTTTGGACCTGGCACCAATGTACTGGAAGCTGCCCGCGCCGTGATAGACCTGATGCAGGGTCGACTGCGTAACGCTTGATTGCAACCAACGCCGATAAAATGGTCCCAACGAAAAAGCGATGGATTTGCACCCATCGCTTTTTGTTTTTGTGAGTGTTGAGGGCAGGCCTTATTCGGCTGCCTTCTCCAGTTCGGAAGGCTCAGCGCCCTCTGCCTCTTCGGCACCGGCGGTACGGCGCGGGCGGCGGGGACGCGGGCTGGTGCTGCGTGCACGGCGCGGTGCGCGCTCGCTTGCACCGGCTTCAGCCTGAGCTTCTTCTTCCACAGCCACTTCCTTGGGCGTACCCTCGATGACCGGCTGCGGCGCGGAGCTTGCATCGTAAACAGGCGCGACCGGTACAGGCGCTGCAGCTACAACAGTCTCGGTACCTTCATCAGCCTGCGCTTCACGCGGCTGACGCTCAGGACGGTTCTGACGGTCCCGGCGATCGCGACGTTCACCTCTGTCCTGACGATCCTGCCGTTCGGGACGCTCCTGGCGTTCCTGGCGCTCGGGCTGATCATTGCGCTGGGCGCGCTGTTCATTTTGCTCATGCGCAACGGGCAGCACAACGACGACATCGTCATTTTCATTGCCATCCATATCGTCGCCGTCACGATCGTTGCCGTAATCGCCGCGATCGTCGCGCTGGAAACGTTCCTGCATCTGCGCCTGGGCAGACAAGATAATGCGATTGTAGTGTTCGGCGTGCTGGAGATAGTTTTCAGCCATAACGCGGTCGCCAGAGCTTTGCGCATCCCGTGCGAGCGCAGCGTATTTCTCCGCAATATGCTGAGCAGTGCCGCGAATTTTAACATCAGGGCCGGAACTGTCATAAGTCCTGGTCAGCGGATTTCCACCCTTACGGTTGAAATTGTTGTTGTTACCGCCGCCGTTATTATTGTTGTTGTTATTACGCCCCCGGCCGCGCTTGTTTTGCTGTCCTGGCCTCATCAATTGCTCACCTGAATTCTGTTTTGCTGATAATTCTCGTATTTCGATGCGATCCAGGCGAGCAACAAAACGCTTCTCCTGAACCGCGACCATTACGCGCCCTGCTCTCTTGAGAGACAAGACTTCGCGTTTTCCGACCGGATGCGCATATGCTGCATCAAGCCGCTTGCGAACAAAGTTTCCTGAATCACATGCCGGAAATGCCCAGCCTTTCAGAGCTCTCCAAGAGAACCCGCTTCGGGACTGATCCAAACCCTGGCGAATCTTATTTCGCCCTCAGCCACCCGGCATGTGGCCGCAAACTAGCCCGCTTCCTGCGGAAATCCAAGCCTTTTCTTTTGCTTTGCAAAATATCCTTGAACAAAACATCCACAGCTGTTTTTCGACCTATCTGCGGAATATCAATACGCGATCATGACCGCCATAGTCTTTGACGCGGTTCGCGCATTCATATCCCTTGGATGCAAATATGGTGGTTACATCTGCCATCTGATCGTAGCCTATTTCGACCCCGACCACTCCACCGCTTTCGAGAAAATCCACTGCTTTTTCAGCTATAACTCTATACGGGAGAAGCCCATCCACACCGCCGTCTAGGGCGATGAACGGATCGAATTCGCGAACTTCGCGATCCAATGTATCGATGACATCGGTTCTAATATAGGGCGGGTTTGACAAGATTATGTCGAAACGTCCCGAAATATGCTCGAACCAGTCGCTCTCGATTGTCTCGAAGCGCTCTGCAAGTCCAAGCCGCTCTGCGTTGCCACGCGCAGTCGCAATTGCGTCTTGCGAGATATCGCTTCCCACGCCTGTTGCCTCGGGAACTGCGTGGAGAAGCGAAAGGCATATGGCGCCGGTTCCGATTCCCATATCGAGGATACGCGCCGCATCCTTACCCTGCACGGCAGCGCGGACATATGGCAGCGCAGCGTTGACCAGCACCTCCGTATCAGGACGGGGTTCCAGCGTCCCCTGCGACAGCAGAAAATCGAGCCCGTAGAACTCACGGCGTCCGAGGATGCGGTGAACTGGCTCTCCCCTCTCGCGCCGCGCAATCAAAGCGTCGATCCGATGCATTTCATCAGCTTGAAGCGGACGGGCACCGTTTAGAACGAAGTCTGTCAGGGTAAAGCCAATGACCTCGCCGATCAATAGGCGAGCATCGGTTGCCGGATCGGCGATACCGGCAGCGTTGAGACGTTGCTTTGCATCGGCCACGCAAGCCTGAACTGTCAAACTGGACTTCACCGCTGCTCGCCAAGCTGCGCAAGCTGGCCCGCCTGATAATCGGCAATCAGCGCGTCCACCAACTCGTCTATGTCGCCTTCGATCATGCGGTCGAGCTTGTAGAGCGTCAAATTGATGCGATGGTCGGTGACGCGACCTTGCGGGAAGTTATAGGTGCGGATGCGCTCGGATCGATCACCCGACCCCACTTGGCTCTTGCGGTCGGCGGAGCGTTCGCTGTCTGCCTTCTGTCGCTCGATGTCGTAAAGCCTCGAGCGCAGAACCTGCATCGCCTTGGCGCGGTTCTGATGCTGCGATTTTTCCGAGGAGGTAACGATCAGTCCGGTCGGCAGGTGGGTAATGCGAACGGCCGAATCCGTCGTGTTGACGTGCTGGCCTCCGGCGCCGGAAGCACGCATCGTGTCGATGCGGATATCTTCCGGGCGAATTTCAATATCGATATCCTCGGCTTCCGGCAGAACGGCGACGGTTGCGGCAGATGTATGGATGCGTCCTCCCGCCTCCGTTTCCGGCACACGCTGCACGCGATGCACGCCGGACTCGAATTTGAGTTTTGAGAACACGCCGCGACCGCTGATCGTGGCGATGATTTCCTTGAAGCCGCCCGCTTCCCCTTCGCTTGCCGAAAGGACTTCCACTTTCCAGCCCTTGCCGCTAGCAAAACGCTCATACATGCGGAAAAGATCGCCAGCAAAGAGCGCTGCTTCTGATCCGCCGGTGCCGGCACGAATTTCCAGAATGGCGCTCTTCTCATCTGCCGCGTCCTTGGGCAGAAGAAGGATCTGCATATCCTTCTCCAGCGCTTCGATACGCTCGGACAGCTCTGGAAGCTCAGCCTCGGCCAACTCACGCATATCCCGATCCATGGTCTTGTCGGACAGGATCGCTTCGAGGTCCGCAGCCTCGGCCTGAGCTTTCTCATATTCGCGAATGGTCTTCACCACAGGCTGCAATTCCGAATATTCGGAGGCTAGCTTGACATACACGTCTGCGGCGGGGCCTTCAGACATACGCGCCTCGATTTCACCGAAGCGTCGTTCAAGCTCACGCATTTTGTCGACGGGAAGCTTCGCCACCTGTCACATACTCCACTCTAAGATCATCGTGTTAAATAGGGATGGAATGCGTCGCAGCAAACCGAACCAGCAGATCGCGCGTATTTTCGAACGACTTGTTGTCGTCCAAAGCCGCATTCAACTCTTCTGCGAGCAGACCCGCATCCAGCCCGAGCAACATGGCCTTCACCGGACCGATCGCCGTGGGCGACATTGAGATCGAACGGTAACCGAGCCCGATCAGCGCCATGGCGGACAAGGGCTTGCTGGCCATTTCTCCGCACAGCGTCACCGGCGTCTTGTTTCGTTCTCCGGCACGGATAATATCGCGCAGAATACGCAGGAAAGGCTTGCCGAGATTGTCGAACCGATCCGAAACACGGGAATTGCCGCGATCCACAGCCATCGCGAACTGAAACAGATCGTTCGAACCGACCGAGACGAAATCCACTTCCGACATCAATTCGTCGAGCTGCCACATCAATGACGGCACTTCCAGCATGACCCCGAATTGCAGCTTGCGCGGCAACGCATGACTGAACTTGGAAAGATGCTGAACTTCCTTCTGCATCAAATCTCGGACCGCATGGATTTCCGAGACTTCGGTCACCATCGGCAACATCATCTTCAATTCCGCCCCCGATGCCGCGCGCAGAAGCGCGCGCATCTGGGTACGCAACAAACCCGGACGGTCGAGCGAAAGACGAATGGCGCGCCAGCCGAGTGCCGGGTTCTCTTCTTCCTGCCCACGCATGTAGGAGACGACCTTGTCGCCGCCGATGTCAAGCGTGCGGAATGTTACCGGCTTGCCTTTGGCCTGGCGAAGAACACTGCGATAGAAGGCCTCCTGCTCCTCGCCTTTGGGCATGTTGGAAGCAATCATGAACTGCAGTTCAGTACGAAAAAGCCCGATGCCATCCGCGCCGGACTCTTCCAGTTGCGGCAGATCCACCAGCAGGCCAGCATTCATTTTCAGGCTGACCTTTTGGCCATCCTTGGTGATCGGCTCCACGTCGCGCAGCGCACGGAATTGTTCCTGACGCCGCGCACGCAGGCGAACCTTTTCCTCGTAGGCCCGCTGCAAATCCGTGACGGGACGCAGATGAACCTTGCCGTCATCCCCGTCGATGATGATCGGATCATTATTCTCGGCAAGCGCCACGATTCCGGTCGCCTGGCCGATGACCGGAATACCCATGGCGCGGGCCACGATCACCACATGGCTTGTGACCGCGCCGTCTTCCAGCACCAGTCCGCGCAGCTTTTCACGTGGATAATCGAGAAGCTCGGCCGCACCCATGGCGCGGGCCAGAACGATGGCATCGAGCGGAAACTCGTGTTCAGGGCTTCTGCCACCAAAACCCATCAACTGGCGCAATAGTCGGTTGGCCAGATCGTCGAAATCATGCATCCGCTCGCGCAGATAGGGATCTGTCAAGCGCATCATACGCGCCTTGGTGTCGCTCTGCACCTTTTCGACCGCAGCTTCGGCTGTCAGACCGTTGCGGATCGCCTCTTCCATGCGGCGGACCCAGCCCTGATCGTGGGCGAACATGCGGTAGGTTTCAAGCACCTCGCGATGCTCGCCCTCGGTGGCGACATCACGACGTTGCAACATGTCGTCGATAGAAAGACGCAACGAGCCTATCGCTTCGGCCAGCCGGCGAATTTCCGTATCGGCGTCCTCGTTGAGAAGATTGGTCACGACGATGCGCGGATCGTGGAGAACCACATGACCGAGGCCTATACCTTCGGCATAGGCGTCACCGTCGATGGAGACGGCTCTGGTCAGATCCAACTCCACGCCAGGGCGGGTGATTTTCTTCAATTCGCCGCTCGCCACAATCTCCGCAATAAGCATCGCGGTTGTCTCAAGCGCTTCAACTTCATCCTCCCGGTATGTTCGGCTGGTCTTGTTCTGAACGACAAGAACGCCAAGAGTGCGACCGGATCTCAAAATCGGCACACCGAGGAAGGAATGATAAATTTCTTCGCCCGTTTCAGGGAGATAGCGGAAAGCGGGATGCGCCTGCGCGTCCGAAAGATTGAGCGGTTGGGCGGAAGCGGCGATCGTACCGACAAGGCCCTGCCCCATTTTCAACTGGGCAAGATGCACCGCATCCTTGTTCAAGCCCTCAGTAGCGTAGAGCTCAAGAATGCTGTCGGAGCGAAGCACATAAACGGAACACACTTCGGCAACCATGTTGCTGGCAATCTGCCGGACAATCTGGTCGAGGCGCTCCTGCGGCTCAAGATGCTCCGCCATCATTTCGCGAAGCCGCCTGAGAAGGACGCGCGGACCTGCAGAAAGGTCTCTCATCGCGTATGCTCCCGAATGCCGAACGTGCGAAGTGAGGGGTTCGCACGAAAGGTTCAATCAAATTTATAGCGCACCTTTTACAGCGACAAGCTGAAATTGGTACCCCTAAAGCGTGTGCGAATTTTAAGATTCACCTTTAAAGCTTTAGGTCGTCGCTTCACGCATGTCGATATCGCAAAATCGCAAGGCGGTTTTGCGCGACGGCATTTGACCGGGACAACGCACGTTTCAGAAGAATCGAGTGCCGTGTGCCAAAGTCAGAGAATCAACTTTTATCCAGACCATAGGCAGAATGCAAAGTACGAACTGCAAGTTCGGCATAGGCGCCATCGATCAGGATGGAAATCTTGATTTCCGAGGTGGTGATCGCCTTGATGTTGATATTCTTTTCGGCCAGCGCCTTGAACGCGCTAGCAGCCACGCCCGCGTGGCTGCGCATACCGATGCCGATGACGGACACCTTGGCAAGCCCGGTTTCGTTCTGCACCACGTCAAAGCCGATCTGCGCCTTGTTGTCTTCCAGAACCTTCAGTGCTTTGGGAGCGTCACCGGAGGGAACCGTAAACGTCATATCCGTGCGCGAACCGTCTTCGGAGATGTTCTGCACGATCATGTCGACATTGATATGGGCTTCCGCCAGCGGGCCGAAGATCGCAGCGGAAACGCCGGGGCGATCCGCAAGGCGGCGCAGCGAGATTTGTGCTTCATCCTTGGCATAGGCGATGCCTGTTACGACTTCCTGTTCCACGATTTCATCCTCGTCGCAAATCAAAGTACCGGGCGGGTTGATAAGGTCACCCATGCCCGGCGCATCGGGGTCCTCGAAACTGGAGCGCACGAAGGTTCGAACCTTGTGGACCATGGCAAGCTCGACCGAACGGACCTGCAGAACCTTGGCACCGAGAGACGCCATTTCAAGCATTTCCTCGAATGCCACTTTCTTCAGGCGGCGAGCCTTTGGCTCGATGCGCGGGTCGGTCGTGTAGACGCCGTCGACGTCGGTGTATATGTCGCAGCGATCGGCCTTCACGCCAGCGGCAATAGCCACGGCGGATGTATCGGAACCGCCACGTCCGAGGGTGGCAATGCGGTTATCCGGGCCTAGACCCTGGAAACCGGCAATAACAGCCACCTGTCCCTCGCCCATGCGACGAATGATATCGGAACCATCGATGTCGAGAATACGGGCTGCGCCATGGGCATTGTCGGTGCGGATCGGGATCTGCCAACCCTGCCAGGAGCGAGCGTTCACACCCATGGACTGAAGCGCAATGGCCAGAAGACCGGATGTGACCTGCTCACCGGATGCGACCACGGCATCATATTCGCGGGCATCGTAAAAGGATGCGGAGCCGCTGGCGCCAGCGACTTTGGGCGTGTTCTGCACCCAGTCGACCAGTTCGTTGGTTTTTCCGGACATTGCCGAAACCACCACGGCCACTTCATGGCCTGCATCCACTTCACGTTTCACATGCCGTGCGACATTGTGAATACGTTCAAGGTTTGCGACGGACGTACCGCCGAATTTCATGACAATGCGAGCCATAGCCTAGACCAGTACCATCCCACTGCGCCGCGCGAGCGGCAGATAAGAAGACATCCCGCCCCCAGAAAGACCGGGCTTGCAGGTTGCGGGTCTCTTAGCGAAAAGGATAAGGCCATGCAATGCCGTTTGTGAACCATGCGGTACGGTTCTGGGGGCTTACCCGTGTCGACCTTGAAGCGGGCCTAAGCGCAAAATCGGCAAGCGTACCGCCCCGCACTGTACAAATGCGGCCAATGGCAGTAAAAGCGCGCCACATGAAATGGCCATAGTGGCCTCAACGGCCTGTGTGGCGTCGTCCGTTTGGGACAAATACAGGCATCCATATTCCGAAAGACGGTAGATGACAGACACTCAGGGTATCGCCCCTGCGATTGCGCAGGCGTTGGAGAAGCGCGGCTATAAAGACTTGACCCCGGTTCAGCAGTCCATGCTGGATCCGGAACTTGCCGACAAGGACGCGCTCGTCTCGGCCCAGACCGGCTCGGGAAAGACGGTCGCTTTCGGCATTGCGCTGGCGCGTACCCTTCTGAGCAATAGCGAACGTTTCGGCCAGGCTGGCGCTCCGCTCGCTCTTGCCATTGCGCCCACGCGCGAACTTGCCATGCAAGTGAAGCGCGAGCTGGAGTGGCTCTATGAATTTGCCGGCGTCTCGATTGCCTCCTGCGTCGGCGGCATGGATATTCGCAACGAGCGCCGCGCGCTGGAACGTGGCTCCCATATTGTGGTCGGCACGCCGGGTCGTATCTGCGACCACATCAAGCGTGGGGCACTCGACCTCTCCTCGCTGCGCGCCGTTGTTCTGGACGAAGCTGACGAGATGCTCGATCTCGGCTTTCGCGAAGATCTGGAATTCATTCTGGAGGAATCGCCCGAAGACCGCCGGACGCTGATGTTCTCGGCCACTGTCCCGCGCAGCATCGCCAAGCTTGCCGAAAGCTACCAGAAGAATGCCGTGCGCATCGCGACTGCTTCAGAGCAGAAGCAGCACGTCGATATCGAATATCGCGCCATGATGGTCGCGCCGTCGGACCGCGAGCACGCGATCATCAACGCGCTGCGTTTCTACGAGGCGCGCAACGCCATTGTTTTCTGCTCGACACGCGCTGCCGTCAATCATCTGACAGCCCGCCTGAACAATCGTGGCTTCTCTGTCGTCGCGCTGTCCGGCGAATTGTCGCAAAACGAGCGCACACACGCGCTTCAGGCCATGCGCGACGGTCGCGCCCGCGTTTGCGTGGCGACTGACGTTGCCGCCCGCGGTATCGACCTGCCCGGGCTGGAACTCGTGATCCATGCCGATCTGCCGACCAATTCCGAAACGCTTCTTCACCGCTCGGGCCGTACCGGCCGCGCCGGTCAGAAGGGCGTCAGCGCAATCGTCGTTCCCGTCAACCAGCGTCGCAAGGCCGAACGTCTTCTCGAAGGCGCAAAAATCAGCCCCGCCTGGGTTCATCCGCCGTCCGCCGACGAAATCGTCGAACGCGATGGCGCCCGCCTGTTGGCAGATCCGTCGCTGAACGAGCCCGTCACCGATGACGAGCGCGATTTCGTCACCAAGCTTCTGGAGCAGCATGGCGCGGAGAAAGTCGCTGCGGCCTTTGTGCGGATGTATCACTCTGGTCGCTCGGCACCTGAAGACATTTCCGAAGTCGCCCTTGATGGCCGCAAGCCACGTCGCGACAGCTTCGAAAACGTCGAGAACAATGCACCGCGCCGCGACCGTTCGGACTTCGCCGATAGCGCCTGGTTTACCCTCTCGGTCGGCCGCAAGCAGAATGCCGAGCCCCGCTGGCTGATCCCTATGCTGTGCCGCTTCGGCAAGCTAACACGCCAGGATATCGGCGCGATCCGCATGCAGCAGACGGAAACCTACGTGGAACTGGCGGCTGATGCCGTCGACCGCTTCGAGTCCGCTCTCGGCAAGGACATGACGCTTGAAAAGGGCATTCGGGTCAAGGCCATGGAAGGCAAGCCCGAAATGAGGGGCAAGAGCCGCGAAGACACCCGTCCGCCAAAGGCGCAGAAGAAGTTTGCTGGCAAGGGGGATTTCGGCGGAGAGCGCCGTGGCGAAGACAAGCCCTGGAAGAAAAAGGCCAATGCCGCCGGCGACAGGCTCGGCAAGTTCGAGGGCAAGAAAGACAAGCCTTTCGAAAAACGCGGACCTAAGAAAAAAGACAACGCCTAACGAAAAAAAAGCCCGGCTCTGCCGGGCTCAGACCGCTGACAAACCCGTCGATTTTTCGGCGGGTTTTTCTGTTTTAGGATGATGCTGTTTGTTGATCTGCGTGTGCGACGCTGAATGGGAGACAAGTTGAGGCTGATCGCCTCATCCCCACGCAGGTTTAGGTGTTTTGGTCACCGCCATTGCGATCTTCTTGATGTTTTGTGCCGCTGCGGCGATGAGGCACTGCCATCTGACCTTGATCAGGCCACGGAAGCG